>JASBUK010000088.1 GCA_030147925.1 Trueperaceae bacterium | reverse complement strand
TGCGTCGCAGTGGTATGCGTTGGTCACATTCAGGCATCAACCGTATGGCAGCTCTGAGAGCTGAGTTCGCCTCCGCTAAGCCCATGCTCGACTTTCACGATGTTCGACTTGCTGCCTTCCCCTAAATCTTGGACGCACCCATCATCTAAGGATACGCTCGCGCTACGCGGCATCCTGAACACGAGCGGTTTTAATGTCACCTTGTGACATTAAAACGTCACTTTGGTATAACTGTGCCGTAATCGCTTTAAGAGAATCACGACGCTAAGCAGTCGCCGCAGCGACTGCTTCTTGATTTATACAGCCCGTTGCATATACTATCAGGGCCTTAGTGCTTAGCACCGGCCAATCTTACCGGTGCTCATGCGAAAGGGACAACAGCATGAATATAACCTCGGTTGAGAGCCTAAAAGGCCGTGATTTTCTATCGCTAGGCGATCTGAGTAATCAAGAATTTCAGGGCATTCTTGATAGCGCTCTAGAGATCAAGCAGGGCTTTAAACAAGGTGACAAACCTGCTCTGCTCCAGGGTAAGACCCTGGCCATGATTTTTGAAAAACAGTCATTGCGCACCCGCTCCACCTTTGACATTGCCATGTATCAACTGGGTGGACATTCCGTGCTCCTCAGCCAGAATTATATCGGTTGGGGCGTGCGGGAAACCATCCGCGACGTGGCCTCCAACTTAGAGCGCTGGACCGATGGCATCATGGCCCGTACCTATGGGCACGAAACGCTTACCGAGCTGGCGGAACACGCCAATATACCTGTGATCAATGGCCTTTCCGATCTGCTGCACCCCTGCCAGCTCAGCGCCGACTATCTGACGCTAAAAGAGGAATTCGGCGACTTGTCAGGGTTAAAAATCACCTTTGTCGGCGACGGCAATAATGTCAGTAATTCGCATATCTATGCAGCCATGCATGCTGGCGCAGCACTGACAATTGCCTGTCCAGAAGGTTTTGACCCCGATGAAAACGTGCTGAGACAAGCTCGCGACCAGGGTGCACAGGTCGATATCTATCGTGACCCACGTCAGGCAGCAGTGGGAACAGATGTGCTTTATACCGACGTGTGGATTTCTATGGGACAGGAAGAAGAAAGCGAGAAGCGCAAAAAAGCCTTTGCTGGCTATACCATCACTCCTGAATGGTTTGCAGACTTATCCCCCAGAGGCATCTTCATGCATGACCTGCCCGCGCATTATGGTGAGGAATGCACCGAAGAAGCGGTCTATCACCAGCGTAGCCGTGTCTTCGATCAGGCAGAAAACCGCCTACATGCCCAAAAGGCCATTCTTTATCAACTGCTGGCCGATCATTAGAAAATAAAGTCATTAAGGGATAAACTGGTCATACTGTAGCTGACTAAGGTACTAATGCTAACAGGCGAACCTGGACCATCCGGGTAATCGGGTAATTTTTTGTATTAAAGTCAGGTTCTATAAGGGGGCATAAACCGACATGACCTCGGGAGAGAATCACGTGAAGCATGCGAGCAACAAAATCAAAGTCGGCATCCTTGGCACCAGCGGCTATGGCGGGGCCGAGTTGTTGCGCCGCTTAGCCCGGCATCCGCAAGTTGAAATAAGCGGCATTGGCTCGAGGCAATTTGCAGGACAAAAACTCGGCGCTTGCTGGCCACAATTTGCCGGAGATTTTCCAAACCTATGCTTTACGGACGCCGATAAGGTTATAGAAAACAGCGAGCTGATTTTTTCCGCCGCGCCCCATGGCCAAGCCACTCACTGGTTAAAAAAAGCCTTGGAGTCCGGCAAAAGAGTCATTGACCTATCCGCCGACTTCCGCTTATCTCCGGATGATTACCAGCAGTGGTATCACATGGACCATCCTTATCCCGAGCTTTATTCGCGCAGCGTTTACGGCCTGGTTGAACTTCATCGTGAGGAATTAGCAGATGCTGAACTCGTAGCCAATCCGGGCTGCTATCCCACTACTGCCAGCCTGGCGCTTGCCCCACTGGCCGCCCAAGGGCTTTTAGGCAGAGATATCATCGTCAGCGCCGCCTCAGGTGTTTCCGGTGCCGGACGCGGCCCCAGCCTGGACCTGCACTACACCGAAACAAACGAAAACTTCCGGGCTTACAACGTAGCAGGCAATCACCGCCACACCATCGAAATTGAGAATACTCTGGGGAGAATAAGCACAATGGGACGAAAGCTCAAAACCCATTTACCCTTTGAGCGGCCCATTATAAGTTTTACGCCGCATCTTGTCCCAATGACACGCGGCATTCTGGCCAGTTGCCACACCAGGCCGGAGAAAGCTGTTGACGAGGCCGAATTATTTGAACTCTACCGAGATTTTTACCAAGACGACCTCCTTATAATCGTGAGTGAGGAATTGCCGCAAACCAAAGCCGTCTACGGCAGTGATCGCTGCATTATCAGCGTCCGTTTTGACCCGCGCAGCCAACAGATTATTGCGCTAGCCACCATTGACAATTTGGGCAAGGGCGCCGCCGGGCAGGCAATGCAAAACTTCAATCTGATGCATGGTTTTGAAGAGACACTGGGTCTGGCCCTAGAGGGGGTCTGGCCATGAAGCTACCCGAAGGCTTTCAACTTGCCGGCGGCAGTTGCGGTATCAAAGGTTCAGGCAAACCGGACCTGGGCCTTATTTATTCCGCCACTCCACTTAACTGGGCACTAGCAGCAACGCAAAACCGCCTCAAGGCGCCCTGTGTCACTCGCAATCAGGCACGCTATGGCTCGAGCCAATCGGTACACGGCATAGTTGTCAACAGCGGTAACGCCAACTGTGCCAACGGTGAAAGGGGCATCTGGGACAACGAAGACTTTGCGGCTATTGCTGTAAACGCTCTGGGATTGTCCAGCGTGCAAGTTATCTTAACGGCCAGCACCGGAGTGATCGGCCAGAAACTTGAAGTTGATAAGCTGCGTCAAGCGTTACCTTTGGTGGCACGCGACCTCTCTAATGACAGCAGCAACTTTGCCGAAGCCATCCTAACTACCGATACCCGCACCAAGCAAATTGCCGCTAATTTAAGCAGCGGCGCCCGCATCGTGGGTATTGCCAAAGGTTCGGGCATGATCCACCCCAATATGGCGACCATGCTAGCTTTTATAATGACCGATGCGGTTATTCCTCAGGAAAATCTGCGCACTATATGGCCGGGCATGGTTGAGCGCAGCTTTAATCAGGTGACGGTAGATGGCGACAGTTCCCCTAACGACATGGCTATGGTTTTCAGCAGTCAACAAGTGCCCACCAACGAAGCTGAATTTATTGAGGCCCTTGAAGTCATCTGCCAGAACCTGGCCCAAAAGATAGCCCGCGATGGCGAAGGGGCCAGCAAACTTATCACCGTCAACATAACTGGGGCAAAAAATCGCCAGGAGGCTCGAGCCGCGGCTCGAGCGGTAGTACGCAGTCCCTTGGTAAAGGCTGCTGCACATGGCAACGATCCAAACTGGGGACGCATTCTTGTTGCGGTGGGCGCCACCATTGCCAGCGTTGATCTGGCAAATCTGGAAATAAGAATCCAGAACGTCACCGTCTACAAAGGCATACCGCAAGACTTTGACGCCCAGGAACTTTCGGCCAAGATGGCTGGCAGTGAACTGCTTATTGAGATTGATCTTGCCGCAGGACCCGCGGTAGGTACAGCCTGGGGCTGTGATCTAAGCGAAGACTATGTACATATCAATGCGGATTATCACACTTAGAAAAAAGATGTGATACCAGAAGCTGTCCCCCCTGGGATGTTTAAGGGTAAAGTGGAAGGTGGAGGTTTTCCCACCAACCACTTCACTGCTTTTCGGATTTTTTAGGAAGTCGGTAAAACCCAATCCCCGCGCCATACCGAATCTATTCCCTAAACGAATATGCAAGACCTCTGCCTGATTTTCTCGGACTATTTCTTGCGCCGCCGATTGGCAATGTGAATCGCCTTGCCGTGGGCTGCCTCTGCCGCCTCCATAAAGCTCTCGGCAATGGTGGGGTGAGCGTGCTGGGTCAGGGCAATATCCTCTAGGGTCGCGCCCATTTCCAGCGCCAACGCTGCTTCGGCCACCATATCTCCGGCCCCCGGGCCTACCATCTGAAAGCCTAATAGCAAATCCGTTTTCTTATCTCCGACAACCTTTATCATCCCGGCGGAAATGCCAAGCGTCATAGCGCGGCCCGAGGCCTGTAACGGGAAAACCCCAACGTTTAGCTCATAACCCGCCTCCTCAGCTTCTTTCTCGGTCATGCCGACGCTGGCAAGTTCCGGGCTGGTGTAGATCACGCTGGGCACAATAGTGTCATAGGCGCTGGGTAAACCACTGGCGTGCTCGGCAGCCACGATGCCTTCTTTCATGGCCTTGTGCGCCAGCAGCGGCGGTTTGCTTACGTCTCCAATAGCGTAAATATGCGGCACATTGGTCTGCATGTGTTCGTTGGTAGGAATAAAACCGCGCTCGAGCCCCACCCCTAAGTCTTCTAAACCCAGACCACCGGCACGAGGTTTGCGACCCACGGCCACTAAGATTTTGTCAACCATGATGGTTTCTTGTTCGCCGGCAGTGTTCTCCAAAACGACCTCGATACCGCCCTTGACCTTCTTCTGACTCACAGCCTTGGTTTTGGCCTTTAGCTGGATACCGCGTTTGCTGAGCACCTTGGCTAATTCGGCGGCCACGTCGGCATCGCTGGTAGGAACGATGTGGTCTAAAAGCTCCACTACAGTTACTTTAGAGCCCATGGCGTTGTAGATATCCGCGAACTCAAGCCCGATAGCGCTACCACCAATGGCCATAAACCGCTGCGGCAGTTCTGTTAACAGCAACGCTCCAGTAGAATCAACTATCGTCTTACCATCGACTTCAAAACCAGGGATTTCAAGGGGTTCGGAGCCGGTAGCCACAATGATTTTTTCCGACGTGACCGTTTTATCGCCAATTTCTAAGGTATGAGCGTCCTTAAAACGTGCCGTACCCCCAATCAGATCAACTTTATTAGCCTTTAGCAAGCTGGCGACCCCGCCGGTAAGCTTTTTAACAACGCTGCTCTTCCATTTTTCCAGGGCTTTTAGGTCAATTTCCGGCTCGCCAAACTTGATGCCGAATTCACCGGCCTCTTTGGCCTCGCGCAACTCTGCTGCCGCGTGCAAAAGTGCTTTGGTGGGGATGCAGCCGATGTTTAAGCAAACACCGCCCACATTTTCTTTTTCTACACAGGCAACTTTTTTACCCAACTGTGCCGCACGAATAGCCGCGTGGTAGCCCCCCGGCCCCGAGCCAATCACCAGAACGTCGTAATCCATGAATATCCTCCCGGTCCTAAACTAAAGGCATTCTAAAGAATGCTTAATAACACCATCTCGACCTGTCACATTATCCGGCAAATGCCTGGGCAACTCCAGTACAAAAGCGCCGTAAAATGACATCGCCACAGTTTAACCCCTGCCCTGGCAATTAAACCGCGCCCTGTTTACGAATTGACAGAAAACCCGCTTGGGGCTAGGATACTGCTAATGTATTGGACTCTGGGAAACCGACTACCGTTAGGAGGGTTAAGGCACTAGCAAAATTGCTCCATGATTGTGCCTCTTGCCCCTGACCGGAAGCCGGTTGGGGATTTTTTTTGAGCGATAAGACTGCTTAACAACTACTGCTAGACTAACTATCTGTTGGCCTTAATCGAGGAGAATTTATGTCTGACACCGTAAAAGAATCAATCTACAAATCTGAAAAATACAATCCGCATGAGCTCGAGCCCAAATGGCAAGGTAAATGGGCCGAAGATAAACTTTATGAAGTTGACCTAAACGACACTAAAAGACCCAAGTACTACCACCTGACTATGTATCCCTATCCCTCTGGAGATTTACACGTGGGTCACTGGTACGCTTTTGCAGTGCCCGATGCCTTTGCCCGCTTTCAGCGCATGCACGGCAAAAACGTTTTGTTCCCCATGGGCTTCGACGCTTTTGGCTTACCCGCCGAAAATGCCGCCATCAAAGCCGCACAACAGGGTCAGAGCGTTCACCCAGCGACCTTAACCTATGACCAGATAGCCCACATGAAACGGCAATTCAAGCAAATGGGGGCAATGTTCGACTGGTCAAAAGAAGTCGTCACCTGCGATCCCGAATATTATCAGTGGAATCAGTGGTTTTTTATCCAGATGTACAAACAGGGCTTGGCCTATCGCAAGGAGTCCTTTGTCAACTGGGATCCGGTAGATCAGACAGTGCTGGCTAACGAGCAGGTAGTTGACGGACGTGGTGAACGTTCCGGGGCGCTGGTTGAACGCAGACTCATGCCCCAATGGCACTTTAAGATTACCGACTACGCCGAAGAACTGCTTGATTTTGCAGACTTAGATTGGCCCGAGCGCGTCCGGCTCATGCAAACTAATTGGATTGGCCGCTCCGAAGGTGCGGAGATTAGCTTTAAAAGCGAGCAGGGTGATGATATTTTCGTCTTCACCACCCGCCCAGACACCCTTTGGGGCGCGACTTTTATGGTGCTAGCACCCGAGCATCCGCTGGTGGAAAAACTGACGACTCCAGAGCATAAAGAGGCCGTGGCAGCCTATGTGAACGCCGCTTCACGCCTGAGCGAAATCGAACGGCAAGCTACAGATAAGGAAAAAACCGGCGAATTTATTGGTGCTTATGCTATCAACCCGGTGAACGGCCACAAGGTTCCTATCTGGATTGCCGACTATGTGATGATGGGCTACGGTACCGGCGCCATCATGGCGGTGCCCTTTGGCGACCAGCGCGATTTCGAATTCACCCGAAAATTCGGCCTGGAAATCATCCCCATCATCCAACCCGCAGGCGTGACCGAAGCTCTCAGCGCCGACACCATGACCGAGGCCTATGCCGGCTCTGGCGTAATCATCAACAGCGGTCCTATAAACGGCAAGATTCATAATGGCGAAAAAGGTCGCAACAGTCCGGCTATCGCTGCCGCTATAGACCATTTAGAGGCAAACAGCAGCGGTCAGGGCAAGGTAACTTATCGCCTGCGCGACTGGCTTATCAGCCGCCAGCGCTACTGGGGCACACCTATTCCTATGCTCTACTGTGACAATTGCGGCATCGTCCCCGAAAGAGAAGAAAACCTGCCCGTTAAGCTCCCCACCGACGTAGAGTTTATGCCCACGGGCGAATCTCCGCTTAAATCCCATCAGGGCTTTTTGCAGGCAACCTGCCCGGAATGTGGCGGCCCCGCCACACGCGAAACCGACACCATGGATACCTTTATGGATTCCTCCTGGTATTGGTTCCGTTATCTCTCACCGCAAAAACAAGACGGCCCGGTCAATAAGGCGCTAGCGCAAAAATGGACGCCGGTGGATACCTATACCGGCGGTATTGAACACGCTATCTTGCACCTGCTGTATGCCCGCTTCTTCACTAAGGTCTTAAGGGATTTTAGCCTTATTGACAGCAGCGAACCCTTTATGCAACTTCGTAACCAGGGCATGATTTTGGGCGAAGACAACGAGAAGATGTCCAAGTCTCGGGGCAACGTGGTTAACCCCGACACCCTGGTCACAGAATACGGCGCGGACACGGTGCGCGCTTATCTGATGTTCATTGGCCCCTGGGATCAGGGTGGGCCGTGGAATTACCAGGGCATCGAGGGCGTGTCACGCTTTTTAAATCGCGTCTGGAACACCATTTTGGATGAATCTTCAATTGAGGGTAAAGCTGACGAAGCCGGCCTAAAGAGCCTGCGCCGGGCGGTTCACTCCGCTATCAAGGAAGTGACCGAAGACCTTGAGAACTTCAGGTTCAACACTGCCGTCGCCGAGTTGATGACGCTCTTAAACGCCATGAGCAAAGCCAAGAATAGCTCAATCATGGCCACGGCACAGTGGCATGAGGCTTGCCAAAACCTTATTTTACTGCTGGCTCCTATAGCCCCACACATTGCCGAAGAATTATGGCAGCGTCGTGGCAACGAGGGTTCGGTACATTTACAGGACTGGCCACAATATGACGAAGCCGCTCTGGTGCAAGACAGCGTAATTATGGCCGTACAAGTCAACGGCAAACGCCGTGGGGAAATCAGTGTGCCCAAAGATGCTGATAAAGACGCCATCTTAGCGATAGCCAAAACCGAGCCCAATGTGACCAGATATGTCGAGGGAGCTAACATTGTGCGTGAAATTGTCGTGCCTGGGCGTTTGGTTAATATCGTCGTGAAGAAGTAAGTGGTTTGTAGTAGGTGGTTAGTGGTCGATAGTTTGTGGTGAGTGGGAAAAACATTCCTACAAAGTTAGGTGTGAGGGGTTATGTCAATTCTCAATTACCCGATTCTTGCCACCGCTGGAAAATCCCTGGCTTCTACCTCCTACCAACCACCTTCCACTTACTTTTTACTTTCCACTTTTGACTGTTTCTTTACTTTCTTCTCGCGTTGTGGCTGATATAAGTAAAAATATCTCCTGGCCTGAGCATTAAACAGCAAACTCTTTTAGGGCCAGGAGATAAGTTTTTTATCCCCGGAAACTTAGCTAAGCTACCAGTGTTTTACCGCTACGAATACAGGACGTGCAAACGCGTTTGGTCTGGCTCTGACCACCACTCCAGACTTTGACCTTTTGCAAATTGGGGTATTTCCACTTTTTGGTGATGCCCGTGGTATTTTTACCCACACCGCCTTCGCGCTTGGCCTTACCGCTTCTGACTACGTCCTTTAAGACGATTGGTTTCTTACCGCAAATTTCGCATACTTTTGCCATATTCAGTTCACCTCGAGGTGCCCCTGCAGGGGCATAAGCCTAGAGACTATAGCACAGTGCCGCAGTCTCCGTAAAGGCAAATTTGCAGACTGCCTCTACGCGGCCAAAACCCAAAGGCCCAAATGCTGCTTTAAGCGTCTAGGGCATGTTGCGTTTAAGGGAATAAATATGCGGGTAATGCCCGCCATGAAAGACTTTAATCGTCTCTTTTACACGCCACTGCGACTGTTGTGCCAGTATTTTCTCAAACAATCTAATTTCATGGGTCAGCACCAGCAGCCGCGCCTGCGGCGCAGCGAGGCGAGCCATTTCTGTCAAAAAAACCGGATACATGCTGGCATTGGCCTTGTGGTTACCTACGGCATCTCCCCAGGGCAGGTCTGCCACAATCACGTCAAAGCTTTCAGCAGCAAAATCCAGATTTGTAGCGTCGGCCTGATAAAGCTCTATCTCGTTGGCGAAACCTCCAGCCTGTAAGTTTGCCTTGCTACAGCTCAGTGCCTGCGGATTTAAGTCACAGCCAACCAAACGCTGTGCCTGACCAAATAGCCGCCTTTCGACAAGCAGGGTTCCCGAACCACACATGGCATTCAAGAAGCGGTCCTGTGGCCTTATGTCAGCAAGCTCGAGCATTGCCACGGCAATCGTGGCATTAAGACCTCCGGGCATATTGCAAACCCGCCAGGCTCGAGCTGATAGCGGTCTTGGCGTCAGGCGGAGCAAAATCTCCCAACCTTCCCCCTTGGCCAGCGGGCGCAGCCGCAATAATAATTCGCCTTCTTCAGGATCAAAAACAAGCCCAGTGGATTTACTTATTTCCTCGGCTAAGCGCTGAAAAACTGTCGAATCACGACCGGCAGCACTAAAGCGAAAACTGCGAAACTTCTGCTTCGGGTCGTAGTACAGAACCTGCTTTATCAAAGCAAGTAATTTCTGCAAGTGCTCGTGCCCTAAAAGTGCTTTAGGGCGCGGCAGCAAAAAGGTCTCCGTGGCATAAACCGCCACCACCGTACGCAAGCACTGTAAATTTTTAAGAGGTCCCTGAAACCGAAAGCGCAAGGCATCCGGCTCTGTACCAGGCAGAAGTCTTATCCCGGCAACAGCGACCAACTCGCTGTGAACCAGCGGTTTAAGCCCACTTAAGAGCTCGGCTTCAAACTCGGTGATTGGTACTGCTCCTTGGCTCGAGCCGGGCGTTTTGGCGTTTACTCGTCTTCCTAAATGTTTGCTAGGTTTAGAGCGCTTACTCACGCCTCACTTTAACTTAAGCACAAAGCGCAATTTAAAAAATCGCGGGTCAAGCCAAGACCTTACGTTATACTGGGGGCGTGTCCGGTATTTTATTTTTAACTTGACATAGTGCTGACACTATCCAATTAGGCTACGAGGTAATAGATGAGCTGTGCCAAATCAAACCCAGTTCAAACCCATAGTACTTCAGGTAGGCTGTAGCCGATGGCCACACCTTCGCTTTCTCAGACAAAAACTCAAGCGCAAGTAAAATCCAGTCGTCGCCTCAGCCGGTTAAAGCGTCGTGACTGGTTAACAGGCTACCTCTTTGTCCTGCCCTCGGTTGTCATTATCGGCATTTTTGGCCTCTTCCCCATTGCCTATGCCTTTTATATGAGTCTGTACCGCTGGCGTGTCAGACAGGGCAGGTTTATCGGCCTGGATAATTACGAGCGCCTTGTCGGCAACTGGTATGGGGGGCTTATGTTTTTGGCCGGCATTGGCGTGATCTTGCTGGCGCACTGGCTCTGGACCGATGCCTTTAAAAGCTCGGGACGCAAGAGATTCATAAAGGCTCTGGCGGCACTGGTGCTTATTTCTGCCGGGGTGATCATGGCCCTTGGCTGGAATATGATGAGCACGGCAGGAGATAAAAGGTTCTTAGGTTCGCTCATCATTACTTTCTATTACGCCTTTGGCACCGTACCCGTGCAAATCATTCTGGCGCTGGTGCTGGCTTACTTGCTGTTTCAAAAAATTCGCGGTCAGGAAGCCTTTCGCATGATTTATTTCTTGCCCTATGTCACCCCTATCGTTGCTTCCGCCGTGGTTTTTCGCAGTATCTTCAGCCCTCGGTCAGAGAGTTTGGCCAATCAAGCCCTGGCCTTAATTGGCATTGAGCCACAACGCTGGCTCTTTGAGGCTCGCCCTTTACTGGAGGTTATGTTTGGCGGACAGCTCGAGCGCTTAGGCATCGAGCTGTCGGGTTTTTGGGCCGGCCCCAGTATGGCGCTGGTCACTATTATTATGTTTGGAATATGGACGTTTGTGGGTTACAACGTGGTGATCTTCTTAGCCGGCCTTGGGGGCATTCCCAAAAATCTTTATGAAGCCGCAGAGATTGATGGGGCCAACGGTACACAGCAGTTTTTCAATATCACCGTGCCGCTGTTATCTCCGGTAACGTTTTATTTAACGGTACTGGGTTTTATCGGCACCTTCCAGGCATTCAACCACCTCTACGTCATGCGTGAACCTTTTGCCAGAGGCAGCGTGGATACAGCCAGCATTGTCATTTTCGATACTTTCTACAAAACCAATAATTACAGTCTGGCAGCGGCCCAGTCCATCCTTCTATTTGCCCTAATCCTGAGCCTGACGTTGGTGCAAAATCGTATTTTTGGTAGACGGGTGTTCCGTGGATAATACTAAAAGCAACAAGCTAACAGGCACTTATGCCAAAACCGAGGCGAGTGTAGCAACGTCTAAAAGAATTCGCACAGAACCCTATCAGTTCAGATTGGTTCACCTGCCGATATATTTCGTCTTGCTGGTCGGGGCCATTTTGGCCATCACTCCGTTTTTCTACATGATCTCTACCTCACTCATGACCTTAGGTGAGACCATCAACCGACAACTTTTACCGGCGGTACCACAGTTCGACAATTATGCTGTAGCCTGGAACGAAGCAAGGTTTTCACAGTATTTTTTAAACAGCGTTATCATCACCGCAGTCACAATTACCGGCCTGTTGTTTACGTCCATATTGGCAGGCTACGCCTTTGCTCGTATTGAATTTCCTGGACGCAACGTCATTTTTATGATGCTTTTAGCCACCATGATGATCCCGGGAACCGTCACCTTTATTCCCAACTTCATCCTTATTCGTGGCGACGTAATCCCCTGGGGTTCCTGGATCAATTCGCTGCCCGCCCTTACCGTGCCCTTTATGGCGCATGCCTTTAGTATCTTTTTGTTGCGCCAGTTCTTTATGGGCATCCCCAATGATCTTTGGGACGCGGCACGTATCGACGGTGCGGAACATGCACGCTTTTTAACCTCGGTGGTTATCCCTATGAGCAAACCTGTAGTCATGACGGTCACGTTGCTGTCATTTATCGCTTCTTGGAATAACTTCCTGTGGCCTTTGCTGGTAACCACAACACCAAAGTGGCGCCCGCTTATGGTCGGACTGTGGACTTTTGTAACAGAAGCCGGACCAGAAACACAGTTGCTGATGGCTGGTGCCGTTATTACCATCATTCCAGTACTGATAATTTACTTCATCACGCAAAAGCAGTTTACCGAAGGCATCGCCACTTCCGGACTCAAAGGTTAGCGGCTGTGTTTTACTTATCTTGGCATCAACGGAATAATTCCGTGGGCACTAAATCTTTTCTTGAGGAGAGTTTTCATGATTAAACGCATTGTATTCTTGCTGCTTGCTCTGCTTATGGCCTTTGCCATGGCACAATACGAGGATGTTGATCCTTCGGGGCAAACAGTTACCTTCTGGCATCAACACAGCCGTTCACGCGGTGAGGCCCTTGATCAGATAGTGGCGGATTTCAACGCGACCAACCCCTATGGCATCACCGTCGTTGCTGAATTCCAGGGTGGTTATGGCGACATCTTCCAGAAGATGCTGCCCCTACTCGGTACCGAAGACGCTCCTAACCTTGTGGTGGCTTATCAAAACCAGGCGGCAACCTATCAGCTTGCCGAGGGCCTTATCGACTTAGAGCCGCTGGTGAAGAGTGAGAAGTGGGGCTTTAGCGAAGAGGAGTTTGCTGATTTCTTCCCTGGCTTTGTCGGCTCAGATGTCTTCCCCAGCTTTGGCGGCCAGCGTTTGGGCTTCCCCCCCAACCGTTCGATGGAAGTGATGTATTACAACATCGAGTGGCTTAAAGAGCTAGGCTACGATGCTCCACCCAGCACGCCGGCGGAATTTAAAGAGGTTGCCTGTAAAGCCAGCCAGCAACCCTTTAGCAAGGCCACCAGCGAAGGCAGCGTAGGCTATGAACTCAGTATCGAAGCCAGTCGCTTTGCCAGTTGGACCTTTGCCTTTGGTGGCGACATCTTTGACTATGAAAATAACGAATACACCTATAACAGCGAAGAGGCTGTCGAGGCCATGAGCTTCTTGCAAGAGCTTTTTGATGAGGGCTGCGCTACTGCTGTCACCGAAAGCTACGGTGATCAGAGCAATTTTGGTGCCGGGCGCACACTCTTTACTGTGGGCTCGAGCTCCGGCCTGCCCTTCTACCGCAGCGCCGTTGACGAAGGTGCCCAGTTTGAGTGGAGCGTTGCCCCGCTACCCCGCACCACTGCCGACCCAGTTATGAACATTTACGGTGCCAGCGTCAGCATCCCTGCTGGACACAGCCCGGAAGAAGAACTCGCCACCTGGATTTTTGTGCAGTACTACACCAACCCTGAAGTTCAAGCTCAGTGGGCCCAGGTCAGCAATTACTTCCCGGTGCGTCAGAGCGTGGCGGCTAACCTCGGTGACTACTTTGAGGCCAATCCCGCTTACAAAACTGCCTTTGATTTGCTACCCTATGGCAGAGCCGAACCACCCACACCCGGTTATGACTTTGTACGCGACATGATCCGTCAGGAAATGGCCGCCATTATGGATGGCGCCGATGTACAGAGCACTCTTGACCTTGCCAACAGCGAAGCCAATTTGATTCTAGAAGACCAGCTTTCGGAAATGCCTTAATATTCATATCACACCTAACTCAAATAACTCATCTAGTGACAGCAAAATGCTGTCACTAAGTTTTTACCTCTACCTTCTTGACTTTTGTTTTTTGGCCTTTTACAATAGTCGCTGTAGTTCAAAAATACAGAATGTAGCAGGGGGTGGGTTTTAGTGAGGAAACTCGTATTTGCCACTATCATAGTTGGGGTTTTATCTCTATTGTCTTTTGGTTTTTCGCATAATTTTTATACACGGAAAACACAACGCCAAAGAATAGATCCAACTTGCTTCATATAGCATTTGCATCAAATATACCCACAGTGATGAAAGGTCTGCTGAACATCAAGCGGGGTAACAGCAAGGACAGCGTCA
>JASBUK010000081.1 GCA_030147925.1 Trueperaceae bacterium | reverse complement strand
GAACTCTCAGCTTGAAAGCATGGGTGTTCAGCGCTTGCGGGCGCGTACTAACGAAGGTTTCTTCATCAAAGTCCGCGCTTCTTTACTTGCTCTCATTTGCACGAACTTGCATGAACTGGACTAGCAATTACGGTAATTTATGTACCTTATGTACACGAAGAGTAGTTTCTCCCAGCGCCGGGGGGGTGGGGTAGTGACATATGTCCTGATAATCACCAAAAGCAACTACAAATCTGTGTCAAAAAAACGTCGCGTGAACATTTTTTCACAAGCGACGTTAATGCGACACGGCTTTTGGCACACTAAAGCATCCACCAAGCAGCAATGGGTAAAAACATCTTTTATGCCATTGGAGTTTCTCTTATAGCGTCAAGCGAGGAGGAGATATGAAAGCCCTATTTATGTGTTGTTTGCCATCGTCGCCTTGCAAGCGGGTCTTAACCAAGCCTTGTTGCCGCATTACGGCAACTGCTTAAAAGGAGCATCCTTTATGTCAATTGTTGCATTTATGACCTACGGTGAGTTGCTAGATACCTGGGATAGGCCTAGTGTAAAAGGTTTTGTCGAACGCATCGACGGTGTGTTTGGCGCTGCCGAAGCTGCCCCCGGACATTTGATTTCCGCCAACCGTTCTGTTAACTACAACGATGCTGAGAGTATAGATGAGCTCAACTGGGGGGAATGGGGGAAATACCGCGCTCCAAAGTTTTATCAGGGAAATCTCAAGCTTACTGAGCGCACCAATGCGCAAACTTTGTCTTTGTGGGTTGATCTCGAGTCGGTTTTTAACTTTGCTTACAGCGGTTTGCACCAAGAGGCATTGCGCAAGCGCCGCGAGTGGTTTAAACCCCCGGCTTATCCCAACTATGTCGCCTGGTGGATTGCCGATGAATACACCCCGAGCTGGGATGAGGCCTGCACGCGGCTCGAGCACCTCCATGAGCACGGCCCAACCCCCTTTGCTTTTAACTTCAAGCATGCTTTTGATGCTGAAGATAAACCAGTGACTATTAAGAAAGGAGGTATGGCTAAGGCAAATTAGTGGTCCGGCGTTTAGGTGTTTCTCAAGATTTTCTGGCACAGAGGAGGAGATAATTGTGGAGTTTATAAGCCGTTTCAAGCTCAAAGAAGATAGCGCTTCAAAAGCCCGTCAGTGGTTGCTGGATAATGCCGATAATCTCAATAAGCAGTCACCCGCAAACTGGACTTTTCTAGGCGCTTACTTCACCGTCATGGGTTTTGGCAGCTATGACGTCGAGCATCGCTGGGGTTTAACAGATTATGCCGATATGAATGCGGACATTTCCGAACAGTTTGCCAAGCTTATCAAAGAGTGGGGCGAATTTACCTCAGACGGTCAATCGTTCCTGATGAAGAGTCCTACAGACGTGCAGATTATTGGTGAAGACCAATAATAAGGAGCATAACGTGTATAACCCCTACCTAACCGAAAGACCGGCTTGCGAGCGCCTATTCGATTTGCGCCGCGAAGCTGAGATTAAGCACAGTGCTCAACATTGGAAAAACCTCTTGGCTCGGTGCTTGCTTAGCTGGAGCTATAAGCTCGAGCCTGACTTGCAGCCGCAGCTTATCCCAGTCAGTGCCGAACTTAGCAATTAAAAACTGTTCTAGCTAGATTCTTGCCAAGCTAGAGGGCATTTTTGCCCAACAAAAGGAGAAAATTATATGTCACTTAACTTAAAAACTCTAACCCTGCCACTGACGCTTTTGCTGCTATTGCTTGTTTCAGCAGCTTTTGCTCAAAATGACGGCAGTTATGAGGATTTGCTGGCCACTTATGGCAATTGGACCCGGGAGGATGTCGAGGCGGCTGGCTATGAAGTTGACGAATTTTGTATTACCGCGGCTTCGGTTGGTGCGCCAGCCGAATTAGGGGCGATGGGTTTTCATGCCGTCAACCCTGAGTTTGTTAGTGACGGCGAGGCAGTTTTTGCTGAGCCTGACATCATCCTCTTAGATGGCGATGGCAAGGTTATTGCCGTTGAGTGGGAAAGTTTCGCAGTGGAGGATAATCCGCCGACCATAGCTGGTCAACCGCTGATTTTCAGTGCGCCTCATCCCGGGATAGAGCAAGACCATATGTCGCTGCATGTGTACTTTGTAGGTGGCGAAGCGGAGCGATTCGGTGACTTTAATACGGCTGTCGTTTGCCCTCCAGGTAGCACTCCACCCCCACCCCAATAAAGTAGGAGGCGCGAGTAGGCCCAAAAAAGGCTTGCTTTGGGCCATTTCCCTCTCAAACAGCTATCGTGGCCGTCGCTGCGGCTGGCCACCTTAAAACAACCAGGACCAGTCATCTTTACATCATGTCAGAAGCCATATTGTCGCTAATGTTGGCAAGATAGCGTCTGAAGTGCCAAAAGGCTAGCTGGAATCACATTGGATAACCAGGTTTGGCAAGGTGAGCAGTAAAACGCTTTTACTGCTCACTATTAAGACCTCTGTTCGCAAGCCCCCAAAAACAAGGAGCGGGTATGAAAATGAAAAAGCAGCGTCTGACACTGATTTTACCAATGCTCATCGGACTGTCTCTGAGTATTGCTTGGTCACAAATTGATGAGGACTTTGATGAAACAGGCAAAGACGCTTTAGTCATTTATGAAGTTGTTGCCGATAGACTCGTTAGTCCTCAAATAAACCAGGTTGCTGGGGAGTTGCTTAATCTCCAAAGAGACACTGCGGCCCATCAAGAACTCTGGGACATGTTCGCTACTCTCATTCCTGCCCAGCAGCGTCGTGAAGTGGTTAAGTTTTCGGTTTTTACTGATGGTGTTGATGAGAACATGGCCTCGGTAACACCTTTGCCCGAGAACAGTGACCAGTGGATTTTAGCAATGGATTTACAGGACACTGCTAATTTTGATGATCTGGTTCGCACTTTAGTGCACGAGTTTGGTCATGTGCTGACCTTGGGCGCGTCGCAGGTACCACGTAATGACGAGGTGCTTAACAATCCTGATGATTTTGATTTGGCTAGCGAGGCCGAAGCCAA
>JASBUK010000071.1 GCA_030147925.1 Trueperaceae bacterium | reverse complement strand
TTGGGTCTCGCTTCAACTGATCCCGAAAAAGGACTAGAGGCGTTGCATACAGCCCTAAAGTCCGCTGAGATGGTGAGGGACGAATACGCCTCCACGCGTAACGCCTTTGCGTTAGCTGTGCCACTATTACGCTTGGGGCGTTATCAAGAGGCTCTCCACTGGCTGCGTTACAGCGAACTTCGCTGCCACCACAACGGCCTTCGCATGGCACTGTTATATACGCGTGCTTGCGTCCAAATTTTTCTCGGTGAGGTCGATGGTCTCGCCGACGAGTTACGGGGCGCGCTTGATCAATACGGAAGCTCTCACCCGTGGATACAAGAACCATTGTCAACCGCTTTGGCTGATCTCTTTCAAGTTGAGGAGCGATACGAGGAGGCATTGGCTATCTATCAGCGGTGGTTGATTGAAAGCCCAAGAAGTGGTTGGATTCGCCTGACACACGGTGCTGTTCGGGCTCTTACAAAGTTGCAGCGGCTCGAGGAGGCGCAGAGGTTGGCCCAAACGGCCTCCGTCGTAGCTGATGACGTTATGACCTATCGGGCCGATGCCCAGCTGGTTGTAGGACTTTCGCTCTGGCCTCGCCGAGAGGCTGAAACCCATCTGCTGTCGGCCTATCGAGCATTCAAGGGAAAAATAGTTCCTAGGGCGACAGAAGCAGCTCTACACCTTACGGCGCTCTACCAGCTGCAAGGCAAACATGCCGAAGCTCACCACATCTTCGCGCAATCACAGCCTTCGCTCAAAGAGCTAGGCGTCACTGGACTGAAACTATTAGGAGGGCGAGCCCTCGATCTGCTTGAACTCCCGTTTGACGCCCGATCTGTCCCTCACGCCTTTCTCCTTGGCCGGCGAGACGTCCTGGAGGCGGGAAGTCGGCTTGCTTTACGACCCCGTGGCCTCGAGATTTTAGCACTCCTCTTGGCGTATCCCGAAGGACTATCCGGAAGGAGCTTGGAATATGGCGTGTACGGTCGAGAGGGTGTTGCTGCTTTACGCGTTGAGATCTTTCGTCTGAAGAAGGCGTTAGGAATTGAAATCAAGAACGGTCCTTACAGGCTAGCGGTTGAGATCAAGTCTGACTATAGAGAAGTTGATCGTCTCCTAAAAAAAGGTGACATTTGGGAGGCTGTCCATCTTTATCGGGGACCCCTTCTTCCTGACTCAACCGCGCCAGGCATAGAAAATCTTCGCGTTGCGCTTGAGCAGCAGTTGGTTGAATCTGTACTGGCTACCGCCGACCTCGACCTTGCTTGGGAGTTGGCGCAGGTGCTCAGCGATAATCTCCGACTTTGGGAGTTTTTGCTCCGGTTCCCTGAAACCGATCAGCGCTTGTACACGGTAAAAGGACGAGTCGCCGTTCTTAGGAGCGAACTCAACCTCGAGGAAGGCTAAATGTCTACCGCCCAAGAGGTTACTTTCGTGTTACCACGCCGAAATCTTTTGCGGTAACGAGACGGTACACCCTTCTTGCTAACTTAGTCGTCGCAGGGAGGAGATTGAAATGGGAGTTACCCAAAACGTACATACCGGTGGCGGTGCTCCGGAAAAAGCGATGGCGGAGAGGATCGCGACGACGAGGGCTCGTTCTCTGGCGAAAATCCTCGAGGCGTCAGCCTCATTTGACGAGGCAGGTCAACACTACTGGGAATCGGAGTATATGGCGGACCGCGAGGGTTGTCTCGAGGCTGCGTGTGAAGCGTCCCGTAGGGCTTACGATCTTTTGAGGCAAGCGAGAGAGGGTCTCCTTGAGGCGTCTCGAGAAGATATCCTTTTTGAGGACGCGCACGAACGGTCGCCGCGGCTCATCAAGGCGCGCGAGATGCGCCTTGATGAGTACGAATATAAGACGAGGCGCTTTTTGGCTGAACGGCTCGCTTACGATCGGCGCATCATCGATCTGATTGATCACCTCTCGATCACCGAGGAGAGCGCCCTTAAAGGGCTCGAAGAAGGTAGCTTGAGAGACCTCTATGTTGCCGTTTCGTCTGTCAGCCGACAGCTTATCGACGCAACGACGGAGCACATCAGGCAGATTACAGCTGCCTCTCGCGTAACGCACGAAGTTGCTTATACCGTCGAGATGGTGTGGGAGATGGAGAAGCAGCCTGATCTGACGTTTGGTCACGAGGGTTCGATACTTACACCCTCAAAATCACAAGAAGGTCCGGCCTCAAATTGAACTGCTCGGAAGTCGTCTTTTAATTTTCAGCTGTAACGGTAGGGAAAAGTTTTCCCTACCGTTACGCTGATAACTGTTACGATGCTACTGCGCTCTTCGAAATTTCTTTTGGTCTACACCGGGCAGCTCTTCTCCCTGTTGGCAGACAATTTCTACCTTATTGCACTACCTTGGTTGGTGCTGAAAGCTACAGGATCAACTCTAGCGCTTGGCTCTGTCTTTGCTTTAGCTGCCTTTCCAAGGGCTTTACTTTTACCCTTTGGCGGAGTTTGGGCGGACCGTATCGGTCAGCGCCGCATCATGTTCGTAGCGAGTCTTGTTCGCGGCTTTGTGCTCCTTGGATTGGCCGCTTTCCTCGCTCAAGATAAGGTTTGGGCACTATACCCGGCAGCGTTTTTGCTAGGAACAGCATCAGCGTTTTACTATCCAGCGGAAGGGTCAATCATTCCGCGTATCGTTACCTCCGAGCAACTTCCCTCGGCAAACAGTCTCGTGCAAGGAACCACGCAACTCCTCGGTATTCTCGGTCCGGCTTTGGGAGGTGTTGCGGTAGGTTTGTTAGGTGGAGAGGACACGCTCTTAGTAGCTGCCGGGTCTTATGCTCTGGCCGCAATTATGCTCCTGTTTTTACGTCTTCAGAAAACTAGTGTGGCCGAGCGAGCGAGCTTTTTTAGTCAGTTGACTGAGGGCATTCGTGTCGTATGGGAAGACCCGGCTCTTAGATGGCTTATTCTTATTATCGCCTTTAGCAACTTCGGATTTGTGGGTCCTTTTTTTGTTGGCATACCTACCTTGGTAAGGGAAACGTTCGGACTCGGTGCCGAAGCGTTCGGCACACTCACGGCTGCATTCAGTCTGGGATCACTTGGAGGAATCTCGCTAGCGGCGCTGACAGGTAAGCTAAAAATAAAGGGCAAGCTGGCCGTAATCGCGATGGTTATTACAAATTTGGGTATAGGACTGCTGTTTCTTGCTTCGAATTTCACCCTTAGTTTGGGTCTTCTCATAGTTGCCGGAATTGGATCGGGAATGCAGAATATCCTCCTTATTACACTTCTACAATTACGAACACCCAAAGCACTATTGGGGCGCGTTATGAGCTTAATCTTGGTCGGTTCCTTTGGGCTCTCACCGCTGTCACAATTTTTAGCTGGGACCTTTGCGGAACGTTTCGAGGTCAAGCTGCTTTTCCCCGTAGGAGCGATGATCAGTTTGGCTGCGCTTTTGTTGGGGGCCCGGTGGATCATAAGGCTCGAGCCACATAATCAAGCAACACTATAAAGCTCGCTAGAACCAAAGCCCTAGGCGTCTACAGGCCACTGCTGTTAGGCCAAAGGCTGGTTTCGGTCACCGAACGCACCCGTGAGATTGGCGTGCGCAAAGCTCTGGGTGCTAAACCCCGCGACATCCTCATGCAGTTTTTGCTCGAGGCAATCGTGTTATCCATTGGTGGCGGGGTTTTGGGCGTAGCTGCTGGTCTTGCTCTGGCCTTTGGCGCGGTGCCGCTTTTTGACCTCACGCCTGATTTATCCGTTACCAGCATTGTTTTAGCCTTTGCCTTCTCGGCGGCGGTGGGCATATTCTTTGGCTTTTACCCGGCGCAACGCGCCGCAAAGCTCGACCCGGTGGAATCGTTGCGCTATGAATAAAAGAGCCCTACATCATACCTACACAAAAGCTGCATGAAATCCCTATAGTCGCTCGGCAAAATTGCAGCATGTGCTACCGCTCAGTTTCATATTTGGTCTCAGACAAGTTTAGAGGACTTATGCGCCGCCAAACCTTAAAGTCTTTTGCTATGCCAACTAGGCTGCATGAGACTGGGGCGTTAGCATGAGCTTGGCGGCTAGTGGTAGATTTATAGCTACGATGGCACTGGTCCTTGTAGTCGAGGATGATCTGGATATTGCCGAAACGCTCGAGCTCTATTTGCGAAACGAGCAGTTCAAAACCGAAAGGGCCGCTGACGGCAAAAAGGCGCTAACGCTCTTTCGTGCCGCGCAACCTGATCTGGTGCTTTTGGATATCGGGTTGCCGGAGTTAGACGGCCTGGAGGTCTTAAAGGCCATCCGCGCCGAGTCTGGCGTGCCGGTGATTATGCTTACGGCTCGAGCTGAAGAAGTGGATGAACTCATTGGCCTGGGTCTGGGGGCAGACGATTACATCACCAAACCCTACAGCCCACGTAAGCTCATGGCTCGTGTCGGGGCGGTATTGCGTCGCAGCCAGGAAGAAACTGAACATGAAAACAAACTGCTGCGGGTAGGACGCCTTGAGGTAGATATCTACAGCGTGCGTGCCTGCATAGATGGTCAAGACTTGCAGTTAACCCCCACGGAATTTAAATTGCTGGCTCATCTAGCCGCTGCTCCCGGCAAAGCCATGAGTCGCAGTGAGCTTTTTGAAGCCGCCATGCCCGAGAGCGACGCGCTCGAGCGGGCGGTGGACGTTCACCTTAAAAATCTGCGGCGAAAAATGGCTAAGTTGAATGCTGCCGCAATGATTGAGACCGTGCGGGGGGTAGGTTATCGCCTTGTGGAGGTTTGAGCTTTGAATCGTCTGGGTACGCGTTTGGTGCTGGCGATGATGGCGGTGGTGGTGGTAGCGCTCACGACCTTTACCGTTTTTCAGGTGGTGACCGCAGTGCGCGTTTTTCATGCCCTGCCCCAGGATGTGCGTGAAAGAGTGCAGCGGCGTCCCTTTTTAGCTCCTCCGCCCAGATTGGAGCGGCCAGCGGGAATGATGGAGGAGACGCTCGAGCAAAGGCGTTTTCTAGCACTTTTTGAACGCTTTAGAACCGTACAGCGTGATGCAACCCTGCTGAGTATTGCCATAGCTACGGTACTAGGAGTGCTGCTGGCCTGGTGGCTTTCGCGCACTATTGCTAAACCCATTGAAGAAGTATCGGCAGCAGCAGCGCGGGTTGCCCAGGGGGATTTGGATGTGCGCGTTAATACCAAAGGTAACAGTGAGACTGCAGAACTGGCCCGTAACTTTAATCAAATGGCGGTTTCACTGGAAAACTACGAGCTCGAGCGCAAGGCCATGATTGCCGATATCGCCCATGAACTGCGCACCCCGCTTACCGCCATGCAGGGGCGGCTCGAAGCTATAATTGACGGCTTATTGCCCTTTGAAGCTGGTGAAGCCGAGCGTTTGCACCGGCAGACCGAATTGCTTTCTCGACTCGTTAACGACCTCAGGATATTGTCGCTGGCCGATGCCGGTAAGTTGTCACTGCGCAAACAAGATGTTGACTTAAAAACCTTGTTAAGAGAGTCAGTGGCAGAGTACGCCGACAGGGCGACAAACAAGGGTGTAAAGCTGGAACTTGATTTGCCTGAGGCGGCAAGCCTAAGTGCCAGCATAGACCCCGACCGCATGGCGCAGGTGCTGGGCAATCTTTTGGATAATGCTTTGCGGGTGACACCTAGTAATGGCTGGATCAGAGTTGGTTTAAGTCGTGAGGCTGATGAGCTTAGGCTCAGTGTTGCCGATACCGGGCCGGGCTTATCTGCAGAAGCAAAACAACACGCCTTTGACAGGTTTTACCAGGAACGCGACAGCAAGGGCGGCAGCGGTTTGGGACTTGCTATCGTGAAAATGCTGGTCGAATTGCACGGCGGCAGCGTAAGTGCTGAAAATCATGCTCAGGGCGGCGCTCAATTTGAGATAAGCCTGCCGCTCGGTTAAATATTTATCTTGAGATTTTACTTAGTCCACCCCTTAGTCTATAATAGACTCAATGAGCAAAGCCGTTAACATCCACGAAGCAAAAACGCATTTCTCTAAACTCTTAGAACGTGTGGCTTTGGGTGAAGAGATTATCATTGCGCGTGCCGGAGAGCCGATAGCCCGCCTTTCCCCCCTTAGCCCCCGCCGGGCACGGATACCGGGCGGTGCCGAAGGTTTTGAAGTTCCCGATAGCTTCTTCGAGCCCTTGCCCGACAATATCTTAAAGGCCTTCAAATCTTGAACCTGCTTCTCGACACCCATAGTTTCCTCTGGTGGGTTGCAAATGACCGACGCCTGTCAGGCAACGTTATTCGTGAAGTCGGCAGCGAGTTGAATACCGTCTATCTAAGTGCCGCGAGTGGTTGGGAAATAGCCATCAAGGCGCGACTTGGCAAATTACCATTGCCTGAAGCACCTGATACCTTTGTAGCACGCATGGTGGCGCATCACGCCCTTACGGTGCTGCCGATTTCGATGCGCCACGCAGTTTACGACTTCACTTTGCCAAATCACCATAGCGATCCTTTTGACAGACTGCTCGTGGCGCAGGCTGTCACCGAAGAGTTAGTACTCGTGACAAACGATGAAAAAATTGCTTCTTATCGGGTGGCAACTCTTTGGTAATACGAATCAAACTACACAAAACCTACATCATTTCCACCTAAGGCTTTTACATCCTTTGGACAAACTATAGCCAGATGGAAAAACCATCGAGAAAGGATGAAAAGATGAAAAATGGTTTTGTGAAAAAAGCTTTGCTGGCCGCGGCAATTACTGGAACTCTGTTAGGTGGTGTGGGCTTGGTGAGTGCACAGAGCACAAATACACCTACGACCCCCGTGACCCGGCAGACGCTTAGTGCTACTATCAGCCTTTATGCCACCGACCCGGCTGATGGGGCCGAAGCGCTAAAAACTGTTGACTTGGATCGCGCCGGGCTGTTACCGGGAGCACTCCAGGCTCTGGTGGACACTACGCCAGAGGCTGGTTTTGCAGTGCTGGAAATTGGTGACTGGAGCCGCACGGTTGACTTAGCAGTAGAGGATATTAGCAATCTGGGTTTGGCTCGAGCCGGTCTGGGCATGATGGACGGTAGGTCTTTTGGTCGGCAGTTTGAGCCACATCAGGATCGGGGTCGCGTGGCGCCTGGTCGTGGTTTCCCGGGCGGTAACTTCGGCCCCAGGCAGGGTTTTCGGGCCGATATGGATGCGCCGTTAGCAATGTTTGGCCGTGGTTTGGCCGAGGGAACCAGCGTCGAAGCCAATTTCTATAGCGCCAATCCTGACGAAGGTGGCGAACTGTTAGAAACTATTAACTTTGTAGTTGGCGAGACAGATGACACAGAGTTGCAGACTCAGTTGCGTAATGCCACCCAGGAGGCTGCTTATGTCGTTGTCAATATCGGCGAACAAAGCCGCAGCATCGACCTAAACGCCTTTGGCGGTCATCCGTTTTTTGGTGGACGCCGCTAATTAAGCAACTTAGAGCAGTTACTACCCAAGTTCAAAAACTATGCCCCGACAATTGTCGGGGCGTTTTTAGTTTGGTAAGGTTTACTGACTATTCAACAACCTGAACTAAGTCAATCATATGATAGCTGGGTCCAAATTGCTGTGCAGATGCGTACTTTGTACTAACGCCAGGGAAAGCCAATACCACGCCAGGCAAAGCGAATTTCTTTAAGGACATCACGAGTGCGCCAGGCACTTGTTTCTTTTACAAGACGCACCAAACGCCAAGCTTGCGAACGTGCCAAACCTGAGATGAGAAATAGCCAGTGATATCCTGTCCAACGCATGCTACCAAGGCTGAATTCAAGCGGCGTAAGAAGTGTAAGAAGTGGACCTGACAAAAGACCGCCAATGAAGCCCGCCATTCCTGTTACCAGACTATACATAGCAATAAAAGCCACCCGATTGGTTTTAGGGGCACTCACTAAAGCTAAATTAAAAATGGCTGGTCCTATTGCCCCCCAAGCAAGCGCATCGAAAATGGCGCTTAGCCAAATGAAAAATAACTCACCGGTCAAGCCAGCAAGAATCCAGTTTAGGGGTAAAGCTATTCCCGCCAAAAAAGTGCCTATTGCTAAAACAACTTTGTTGCCAAAGCGATCAGCAACGCGGCCCCACTGCGTAGTTGTGATCAGTGAGGTGCTTGAGGCAATAACACTCCAAAGAGCGATTTGTGAGAAGCTCATCTTAAGCTGATCAATGAAGTAAAGGAAGACAAAGGGTGCTGCTAGCAGCACTGAGAATTGCCAGTAAACGGCAAAACTAAGAAAACGGCGGAAGTTTGGTTCGCGTAAAGGAAGGTTAAAGGTCTCGCGGATGCTTAACGGTGAACCTGAGGTAGCTGGTTCATAGTGGAGAGTGTAAAGAAAAATCCCTATTGCAGCGCTAAAAATCGAGACTATCAGAACTGTCTGAAAGCTGATAGGGGGAGCCACTTGGTCAAGAAACCAGCCTGCTACCAAATTAGCAATCATACCCACTACGCCGACTACACCTGACCTAAAGCCAAAGTAACGTCCACGTTGTCTCTCAGGTACAACTTCTCCCATCCAATCCGCCCACAAAGTACCTGTACCTGATTGAAAAATACTCGAGAGAAGCACTAGAGCTACCAGCACTGAAGAGCGGGTCGAGTCAGGAATCGCAAGTTGAGGTAAAACTGCAGCGAGTAGCCAAAGTCCCCTGCCCATTGTTGCTGTCAGGATGGTTAGATACTTGCGATTACCGAAAATTCCAGCCAGCCAAGCGGCAAGCGGACTAATCATTTGTGCCAAGAGTGGCACACTGGCAACTAAGCCAATCTCCGTGGTTGAGGCATCCAGATAAAGCATGTAGCCAATCAGGACGCTCCCCGAGGTCCAATTCAAAAAGACCTGTGTAAAGCTTCCTTCAAAAATAGAAATTCTCAGGGTGCGCTTAATATTGCTAGCAAGCTTATTATCAATTTGGGATTTATTAGAGACGTCATAAACTTCCATAAATGCGTTGTAGTTTAACTCTGACAGGGTGGTGTGTGAAATAGCTGGCATACCTTATCTTTGGTAGTTAGCTTTAACACACCCTCAAAGTATTTCTCCTGAAAAGATTGGGGCAGAGTTTGAGGAATTGAACGGGGTTTTGCAACTCAGCCTGTACACAAGCTTGCCAGGCACTTAGGTATCAATTGAGTTATATTGTTGTACTGAGGTAGCTGAGAAACAATTGAATAGTGCCCAATCCGAGTGACTTTAAAAATATTGTCGATAGTTTAAAGTTACAGAAAGTGTTTCAGTAATTCCCGATTTGCGATTAAAGAATGTCCTAATTGACTTAAGTGAAGCCGCTGGGTTGGAGATCTGATTTTTAGAAAGATAATTTTATGAAAATTGCTGTGATGGGAGCAGGTGGTGTTGGTGCTTATTTTGGTGGGCGTTTGGCTCGAGCCGGCGAAGAGGTGCATTTTATTGCCAGAGGGCAGCATCTTCAGGCGATTCGTGACCGGGGCTTAAGGGTTAAGAGCAGCTTTGGCGACTTTCAGCTTAAAGACGTTGCCGTTACCGATAAGCCTGAAACAATCGGCCCGGTAGATGTAATTCTTTTTACGGTCAAGTCGCAGGACACAGCAAGTGCTGCTCGGCAGATTAAGCCCCTAATCAAGAATGATACCGAGGTTATCAGCCTGCAAAACGGTGTGGACAATGAAGATGTTTTGGCGCGTGTCTTGGGCAGGGAACACATTATGGGGGGCGTGGCTTATATCGAAGCTACCATTAGCGAACCAGGCGTGATCACCCACAAGAGCCCCTTTGCCCGCATTGTCTTTGGCGAACTTGACGGTAGGTACAGCGAGCGGGGCCGGGTGCTGTTAGAAAAATGTCAGCGTGCCGGCATCGACGCGGCGCTAAGCGACGATATTATGGCCGTCATCTGGACCAAATGGCTGTTTATCTGCGCTTTTAGCGGCATTACCGCGCTAACCCGCAAGGCTATCGGGCCCATCCTGGCCGATCCTGACACTATTGCACTTTACCGGCGCTGCATGGAGGAAATCGCGGCATTGGCCACAGCCAAAGGAGTGAAACTGCCCGCTGATATCGTATCAGAGCGGCTTGAATTCAGCCGCAGCAAACTCGACCCACAGATGAAGTCGTCCTTGCAGCAGGATTTAGCCAAGGGCAAAGCCCTAGAACTTGACGCCCTGAACGGCTACGCCAGCAAATTGGGCAAAGATTTGGGCGTGGCTACTCCAGTAAACGATTTTATCTATGCCGCCTTGAAACTGCATAAGGATGGCGTGTTATGACGCGCTGTACTTGGGTCGGGAGCGATCCGCTTTATATCCAATATCATGACCGGGAGTGGGGCGTGCCGGTTCATGACGATCAAAAACTCTTTGAGTTTTTGGTGCTCGAGGGATTTCAGGCCGGCTTGAGCTGGCTGACCGTTTTGCGCAAGCGCGAAAATTTCCGACGGGCTTTCGATGGTTTTGACGCTAGTAAAATCGCTGTTTACGACGAGCGAAAAATTGTCGAGCTGTTAGACGACGCGGGTGTCATCAGAAACCGGCTTAAGATTCGGGCGACGATTGAGAATGCTCGAGCTTTTTTAGCCACCCAAGCGGAGTTTGGCAGCTTTGATAGCTATATCTGGCAATTTGTGGATGGACAGCCAAAAATTAACTACTGGCAAAGCCTGAGTGACTTACCGGCAAAGACCGCTGAGTCTGATGCTATGAGCAAGGATTTGAAAAAACGCGGTTTTAAGTTTGTCGGCTCCACTATCTGCTATGCGCACATGCAAGCCACCGGCATGGTCAATGACCACAGCGTCGATTGCTTTCGCCACCAAGAGTTAATAACGCTTGTCGCTAAAGAGTAAAGATTTTTCTTAGTGGTCATTAAGCACAATTTGGGAAACTAAAAAACGGTGGTGTAACCCAAGTAGTTGATAGGCGGTAGTTCGTGGGAAAATCCTTTACTTTCCTCTTTTTACTTTTCACTTTCCACTCAATTCTTGACCCTCAAAAAACACGGCCTTCTACTAGCTTGTTCGCGGTATTCTTTTAGTCACTATGATTGTGGCAATTGTCAACTTAAAAGGTGGTGCGTTTGCCCATTGTCTTGCCCATCATTGTTGTAGGCTTTTGGCTGACAGACGCTAAGCTCGAGCTTGGTTTAGCCAAACTGCTGACCTTTACATTGGCGGTGGCGCTGGCCTGGTCAATTCGCTTTTATCGTCAGTACAGCTTTGGTTTGCTGACTTTCTGGACCGATCAGTCCACGGCTATCGAGAATTTGTGGCTCACGCTCTATATGGTTTTGGGTGGAGCCTTAGCGCCACTTTCGCTTTTTCCCGAGCCGCTGCAGGCGGTTTTGCGTTTTACTCCTTTCCCTTACACCATAGATTTTCCGGTTCGAGTGCTTTTAGGAACAGTACAAGGCTCAGAGTTGTGGCGGGGTTTGCTGGGTCAGGTACTTTGGGTGCTACTTTTTGTCCTTTTGCGTTTAGTTATGTGGCGGCAAGGCCTAAGACTTTATGGGGCGGTGGGTGCATGAAGCGCTACTTCAAATTGCTGCGCATCTTTATAGCCAACTCCTTACAGCTCGAGCTTGAGTATCGTGTCAATCTGCTGATGAACGCTCTTAACTCACTATTGGCCTTTGGCGCAGGTTTTGTTTTGCTCTGGGTCATGTTTTCCCAGGCATCTTCAGTCGGCGGCTGGTCCTTTACCGAGGCTTTGGCACTGTTTGGGGTCTTTATCATGCTGGAGGCCTTTATTGACTTGTTTTTGTACCCAAATTTAAACAAGATGCCCGAATACATCCGCAAGGGCAACATGGACTTCTTTTTGCTCAAACCAGTAAGCGGGCAGTTTTTGGTGTCGTTTCGCTATGCCAGCATCTGGCGCTTGCCCGCATTTTTTTTAGGTCTGGGGCTAATCACTAACGGGATGTGGCAAACAGGCAATCTGTCACTTGTAAATATCTTCTTAGCACTCATATTGCTTTTTGCTGCCGCCACTATCGTTTACGCTATCTGGTTTATGCTGACCACCACTGCATTTTGGCTGGTAAAGGTCGATAATATCTCCGAGCTGTTTTATGCCTTTTTTAGCGCCGGACGTTTTCCTGTCTCGGCCTTTCCCTCCTGGGTGCGCCTAATTCTTACTTTTGTGGTGCCTATTGCTTTTGTGACCACTGTGCCTGCTTCGGCGGCGGTGGGCCGCCTGACTTGGGACATGGCGGTGATAAACCTGCTGATTGCTCTAGGACTGCTGCTGCTCAGCAATTTGTTCTGGCGCTACGCGGTGGCTAACTACACCAGCGCCAGCAGCTAGGGGCTGGCGCTGGGTAGTAGGTGGTTTGTAGTTTGTAGGAAACCCTCCACTTTTTTTTACCCAATTTGGGACATCCTAAAAAACGGGTCCATAGCTCCTGGAAACTATGGCGTTCAGCAACGGGGTCTTGAGAGCCCAGGCCCACCCGGAGGATTCCAGATAACTCTAGCGCAGGAGAATTTGTAAAATACGTTAGCAAGCAGTGCTTGTTTTCTAACCCGCCTTTTCTTGTGGCTTACCAACCCTGGCTGCCAATTGGCAGTATAATTGAGGCCATAAGGGAGGTTCCCTATGTTAAACAGTCCTGTTAATACTGCCAAAGAAGTTCTTGGCTTAAACGTGCAGGAAACCAATGGCCTCATTGACGCTTTGCGAGAGGGTTTAAACGTCGAATCTTTTGAATTACTGCGTAAGCGGCTGGGTTGGACTAGAAGCGAAATGGCTGAAGTCCTGCACATTCCTGAGCGTACCCTTGTGCGACGTTTCGAGGAAGGTCGCCTAAAGTCTGAGGAGTCTCAACGTCTGCTGCGCCTAGCAAGGGTCGTGAGCAGTGGCGAAATGTTGTTTGCTCGTAGCGGCAAGTTAGGTATCTGGCTGCTCGAGCCCGCCCGGGCATTGGGTGGCAACAGGCCTGTTGATTACTTCGATACCGATGTGGGTGCCGAGGAGGTTGAAGATTTACTGGGCAGGCTGGCGCATGGGGTCATCACATGAAGGCTTATCGTCTTGTTCACCGCGCTTTCGCGCATGACGCCCTCTCTGGAGAGGGCGCTCGTCGTTATGGAGGCCGCTGGAACAGTAAGGGTCAACGCATGGTATATCTCGCTGACAGCTTAGCTTTGGTCACGCTGGAGGTGCTGGTTCACACGCAAGCGGCTGACGACTTGCTGGATTACGTTTGGCTTGAGCTCAGCTTCGATGCGGAGTTGCTAGAGAAAATCTCTGACGAACAGTTACCACAGGACTGGCGTGAGAGCCCTGCCCCAGAAAGCACCCGGGCGCTGGGTAATCGCTGGTTGCTTAAGCAAAGCAGCCTCTTGCTTAGAGTGCCCAGCGCCGTATTACCACAGCAGCACAACTTCCTGCTCAATCCAACGCACCCCAACATGACAAGATTGCAGGTTAGCGACAGTCAAGCGCTGGATATTGACCCGCGCTTGCTAAAGCATCATAACTAATAAAAAAGTAAAAGGACAGTAAAAAGTGGAAAGTAGAAAGTAGGAATTTCCAGGGGTGGCAAGAATCAGGCTATTCCTACCGACCACTCACTACAAACCACCAACTATCTACCACTAACCACCAACTATAAACTGCTTTTAGGCTTTTTAACGGAATCGATACAAGATGCTTGCAACTCCCTTATTCATCGTGGCTGTGTTTGATGCAAAGGTTATTAAAAGGATAGCTAGGGGTTGAATTGCTAAAGTGAATACAGGTCGCCGCTGTGACACGGTAAATCCTCCAGCCGTACCAACCCTTACGGGTTCGGGTTAGAGGGGAAATGGAGGTCCCTCGGCGGCGGCCATTTTCAGCTCACTTATGAGTATTTCTGTCACTCAGTAAATAAACTCCTGAATGTGATAAAGCGCGACCCTGGCCGTGGTTTTAGACTGGTGAATCCCTTCGCGAAAGGTCAAAAATTGTGCGTCACGCTCTGCTTCTGTCAGTTGACGCATGCTAATTTCGGCAGCCTTTTGCGCATACAAGGATTCGGGGTGCTCCACAAAGGGTGAAAGGTAGATAATATCTCCCTTGACCAAAGGTAATTGGGCAATGAGCTTTAGCGTGTCCTCTTCGTGTGCTTTAGCAAAGACATCACCACCTGCACCCACCATGATGATGATAGAAACTTGCAAACCGGCATGTTTCAAGCTATAGATAAAATTAAGGGCCTGTTCTTGGCTGCCGGGTTTGTTCATCCACTCAAGCAGTGGGTCATGACCTGTTTCCAGACCGATATAGACGCGTCTTAAACCCAATTCATGCAGTTGCGTCCAGTCTTGAACTGGCTTTTTCTCGCCGCTAAAAACATCCACAAAACCGTAAATGTCCCGCCCGGGGAACTGTTTTTTGGCAATCTGAATAAGAGGTTTAAGCTTGTGGTTAGCCAAAATCAGCGCGTTACCATCGGCTAAGAAGATGCTGCGGCGCAAATTTTCAGCCGGACCCAGTAGCTCCGCCACGCCCCGGACGTGCTGGGCAAAGGCTTCGGGGCTTTTGGTGCTAAAAGGGCGATTTTGATAGAAGTTGCAAAAGGTGCAGCGGTTCCAACTGCAACCAAAAGTGGCCTGCAAGACCACCACCTGGTACTGGTCGGGGGGCAGAATGCTGATGGGCTGGTAAACCGCGTTAAAACGCTCTCGCTCGGCCAGCAAGCTTTCAGGTGTCCAGGCCAGGATGTGCTCGAGCCTGCCACTAATGGAATTTTCCGGCTGAGTCTCCCTTAGCGCCTTAGCCCAGGATAAAACCCGCTCAAACTGTATTAGTGCTTCGGCGTTGCTCAGTTGCCAGCGTCGGCGTTTGCCGCCTATAGTTTTGCGGCCAAAAACATTTGAGGCCAGTGAACGTTTATAGGCCTTGCCCTGGGAAAACCAGCTAATAGGCCGTCCGGCTAAGTCAAAACTGTAGACCTCCTGGCGGTTAGGGCTGATAGCGGTAGAAGCGGCTTTGGCATCTAATAGCCAGTCTGTGGTGCTTGTTGGCATCGAGTCATCATACCTACACAAGGCCGCTGGAAATTATAGGTTGTAAACTTAGTAGTAAAGCCGGAGGTAAAACATGAAGACCCAACAGGAAACGCTGAGACATTTTCTCGCTACACTAGCCTTTCGTTTTTCTCATGTGGTGGCCGACGCCCCGGCAAGCTTTGCTGACTTTGAAGCCGGACAAGACGTGCGCACACCCCGTAAAATTGTGCGGCACATGAGCGGGCTCATCCTTTTTGTGCATCATTGTTTTATCCCCGAGGAGGCCGTCCCCCTGCCGCTGCTGTCCTGGCCGGAAGAAGTCTCGCGTTTTTTAGGGGCATTAAAACTACTCGACGAGGATTTTGCACAAGACAAGCCCCTTAGGCCAGACGCACCCGCTTTGGAAAAACTCTGGCAAGGACCACTTACCGACAGCGCCACGCATATCGGCCAACTGGCGACCCTGCGCCGCTTGGACGGTTCGCCTATAACCAAAACCAGTTACGCGAGAGCCGAAATTCACATAGGACGGTTTGATTACTGACGCTAAAAAGCCAAAGCATTAAAATTACCCTGCTGTTAAGGGCCGTCAATCCAGTCGGTAAAAAAGGAGTTCAGGCCACAGGCACAGAAGGCTTCGGCCAACGCTTTAAAATCTTCGGCAGAGGCAACATCCCAGCCATAGCTCTCAACATAGTTGCGCAAAAACGCGTCAAAGGTTTTCTGCCCCATAAGCCCTGCCAAATCTTCCAGAACCAGCGGTCCTAAGCCATAGACAATGGCACCGTAGCTCCGGCTGTCGTAATCCTCAACAGGCAGGCCGATAGGAATGCGCTCGCGGTTGACCCGGTCCCAGCGATCTTGCAATGACCGGCGAAAACCCGCGTAACCTTGTGAACCATAGCGGTCACGGTAGTAAAGCAAGGTCGCATATTGTGTCAGCGCTTCGTCCAACCAGGGCTCATCCACTTGATCGTTGCCTACCAGGCTATAAAACCACTGGTGAGCCAACTCATGCACCACCGTTGCCTCCAGCATCACATTCACAGGAACGCCGTTTATGGGCTCTTGCTCGTACAGCCGCAAAGACAGCGCCGTGATGCCGGGAAATTCGATTCCCAGGGCGTCGGTTCTGAGCGGAACCACATCAAACTCGCGAAAGGGATAGTCACCAAAACGGCGATTAAAGCTGGTCAGGGCCGCTTGGGCCACCTCCAGAATTTGCCCCGAAGCTTCCTCTTGCCCAGGCAGGCTGTAGCTACGGATGGTGGTGTCGCCCAGCTTGCTTAACTGGAGGTCATAATCTTTGCTGGCGGAAAGAAAAAAGTCTCGCACGGGGCCAGCGGCAATGAGAAGCTGCTGCTGTTCACCGTTTTGCTGCCGGGCCAGTTCGGTGCCGGTCGTAACTATCGTTAAGTCTGCCGGGGCAAGCACGCGCACCAGATAAAAGCTGCTCTGGGCATAGACAAGATCACCATAGGCTGGAGGAATTGATAAATTCCAGCCTTCATCGTCATAAACAGCCAGAAGCGGATAGGCATGCGCCAGCGATAAGATGCCGTCCTGGTAGGCAAAAAGACCGAAATTGCGGCTGAAGCTCTCGGGGACGGTCACACGAAAGGCCAGTTTGACAACCACCTCTTCGCCGGGTAGTAGTGGCGCCTGTAAATCAATGCGCAAAACGCTGCGCTTAAGTTCAAAGCGCGGCGTGACCGGCTCACCTGCGACGCTAAGCTCCGAGACGGTCAACTCGCCGTCTAGCAGGTTGGGAAAGAGATAAAAATAAATCTCGTTTAGCACGTCAACGCTGCGATTGCGGTAGTAAACTTCCTGTCTTCCGCTTATCTCACGCAGGTCCTCGGCTAAGCTAAGTTCCAGATGATAAATGCTGGCCCCGGGCAAACTAGCGGCGGGTTGGGCCGCGGGGATAAGCCCCTGGCGAAAGACACCGCGGTCCCGCCAGGCAGTGCTAAAGAGGCTGGGTTGTTGTGTGGTCCCAGCCCAGCCCCACAGAACAAATAGCAAGGCAAGAAGCTGTAATCGTTTCATCTTCCGGCGCTAACTGGCGGTGGGTTCCTGCACCACGCGTCTTAGTGCGGTGATAAGCGGCCTGAGCTGTGAGGCTTTGAGTTTTAGGGCGGCGCGGTTGACCACAAAGCGGGCGCTTGAATAACCGATAGTGCTGACTTCTTCAAGCCGGTTGGCCTGTAACGTTCCCCCGGTTTCTACGATGTCCACCACGGCATCGGCCAGACCGGTTAAGCAAGCCAGTTCGACGTTACCTGAAAGTTTAATCACTTCAGCGCTGCTGCCAATACGCCGCAAATACGCCTGGGTAATACCCGGATACTTGCTGGCAATGCGCTGCACCGGCCCACTTGCCCCCACGGGCCTAATCAGCGAGATGCGGCAGTTGGCAAAATTAAGGTCTACCGGCTCGTAGATATTTCGTCCCGCTTCTAAAAGCACGTCTTTGCCCACAATGCCGGCATCGGCTACACCCAATTCGACATAGGTGGGCACGTCGGCATTGCGCATTTCAATGATCAAGGCGTCACCGGCATCGTGCTTGAGCGCCCGCCCGGTGTTTGAGAGCTCGAGCCTTAAGCCCGCTTGACGCAAAAGTTCAAGGCTCTTGTCCATTACGCGGCCTTTGGGCAGGGCCAGGATTAGCTTGCCCGGCTTAGGCATGTTGGTCTCCTTCAAGCAAAGTGTTCAGGTCAGCCAGTGCCGGTGGGTTCGTAACTAGTGGCTCGAGCCCTGCTTGGGTAAGCAGATAGGAAATGCCTCTGGTCTTGGCATAGGCACGCGCCTGTGCCGGGTCTTCGTCAAGCGCCCGCTCCACGATAAAACCATGAGCCCTTAATAGGCGTGCGCGAACATCGTCGAGACTTAGCAGCAGCGGCGCTTCAGCCTCGGAGGGTGGCGGCAGCGCACTGAGCAAGCGCTCGAGCCCGATGGCAAAACCAGCGGCATAGGGCAAGAGTGCGCCGTCATAACGTCCACCACCCAAAAGCGGCTGGCCAAAATCAAAGGTGTAGGCGCGGAAGGTCATACCGGTGTAATAACTCAAGCGGCGAGCCATGCCCAAATCCAAAAGCAGTTCGCTACTGTCTTCAAACTCGGCCAGGATTGCTTCTAAGCGGTCTAAGCTGCGGCGCGTTTCCGGCCAGGGGGCCACGCGGCGGGCTTCGCTTAAAATGTTAAGGTCGCCATAGAGATCGGGAACGGCCAACAGCGCCTGCCGCAAATCAGGGGCGACTTTAAGAGCGTCAAGCTGTTCTTGTAAACTGCGCATGTCCTTGTGATCAATCACCTGGGCCAGCGCTTCGCGTTTTGCCTCCGGCACATCAGCAAGATCAAAGAGCACCCGCACAAAACCGGGGTTGCCTATCTCGACCCGGGGCGCTAAACCCACCTCGCGCACCGACTCGCGGGCCAAGTGAATGAGTTCGGCATCGGCGCGAGCGGTGTTTACCCCGATGAGCTCGAGCCCAATCTGGGTAAATTCGCGCGTGCGGGCCATATCCGGGTTGATGGCCTGCCAGAGCGCACCACAGTACTGAAAACGTTTGGGGCTATGCCCAGCCGCCGCCTCGCCATAATGAAGCTTCACCAACCGGGCAATAGCGGGGGTAAAGTCGGCACGTAAGGCCAAGACGCCGCTGTCACGGTCAGAAAGCTTAAAGGATTTAGCCGCTGCAGGATGGGCCGGGTCATAGCGCTCTATAGCCGGAACTTCAACCGGCTCGTAACCCCAGCTGTGATAAAGGCGCTTAAGAGCCTTTATGACCTTGTGCCGCGCTAGGCTCAGCCCGGGCAAGGTGTAGCGCGTGCCCTCAGGAGGTGCAATCGTCATAGGTTTTAGCCTAACCTGTGCTTTAGCTGACTGTCATCCTTCGGAAAACACCCCGGCTGTTAGTGGAAATAGAGTTAAGCTGAATATGTCTTAGGGAGAGGAAAATGAACAAAATAGGCATTTACTACGCTTATTGGACCCATGAATGGGCCGCAGATTTTCACCCTTTTATTGATAAGGTGGCTAAGCTTGGCTTCGACGTTCTGGAAGTTCATGCCGGCACAATTGCCGAAATGTCTTCTGCTGAGCGTCAGAACCTGAAAGCGCACGCTGAAGATAAAGGGCTCGAGCTCAGCTACTGCATGGGCTTAACCCAGGACTATGACATAGCGGCAGCCAATAAGCAGATAAGACAAGCCGGTATTGCCTATCTGCAAAAAATAGCCAAGGCCTTAGGCGAAATGGGCGGAGGCAATTTAGGTGGCATCATCTATGGCTCCTGGCCGGCGACAATGCCTAAAGACACCACCGATAAACGACCCTTTGTTGAACGTAGCATCCTCAGTATGCAAGAGGCCGTCAAAGTTGCCGAAGACCAGGCCGTAATTTTCAATATGGAAGTCGTCAACCGCTTTGAGCAATTCATGTTAAACACCTGCGCGGAAGCCCTTGACTATGTGGCCGCAGTGGACAGCCCCAACGCTAAAATCATGCTCGATACTTTTCATCTAAACATCGAAGAAGATTTTATTGCCGAGGCCATTGTCAGGGCGGGTAAAAACTTAGGACATTTTCACATCGGCGAAAACAACCGCATGCCCCCGGGTTACGGGCATCTCCCCTGGACGGAAATAGGCAGGGCGCTACGCCACATTGACTATCAAGGCTTTGTGGTCATGGAGCCCTTTCTGATGCCCGGTGGTCAGGTGGGCAGTGACATTAAAGTTTTCCGAGACTTGAGTAAAGGCCTTGATTTGGACGAAGAAGCACGCAAAGCACTGCTGTTTACACGCGGTCTTCTTAAGTAGAGGTTGAGTGGAAAGTAAAAAGTGGAAAGTAGTTAGTAGGAGGTAGAAACTAAGAAGACAGTAAAAAGTAAAAAGAGGAAAGTGAGGGCTTTCTAAAAACGCCTTTCCTACCTACCACCAACCACTCACCATCTACCATTAACCACAAATCACCAACTACACACGCAACTTGCGAATACTTTCTAGTGCTTGACGGGTCATCTCCTCGATGGCACCGTAGTCCGAGGCTTCTAACCACTCCTTGCGGATCAGGTCACTGCCACCGCCAACGCAGGCGACGCCGGCGTCAAACCAGTTGCGTAGAACCTCTGGCTCGAGCGGCACTCCACCCGTGGGCATAAGACGTGTCCAGGGACGCGGGCCGAGGATGGCCTTTACAAAACCAGGCCCACCTACCGCTCCCGGAAAGAGCTTGATGATTTCGGCGCCCCACTCTTCAGCCGTGCTGACCTCGGTCACGGTACTGCAACCGGGGATATAGGGAATTTTGCGGCGGTTGCAAAATCGGGCAATCTCCACATTGAAGTTGGGGGCAACCACAAAGTTGGCACCATGTGCCACAAACAACGCCGCCGTGGGGGCATCTTCAATAGAGCCCACGCCCAGAATCAGCTCGGGGTGGTGCTCTGCACAGTATTGCACCAGGCCGCTGAATACGGCGAGAGCGCCCTCACCACGATTGGTAAACTCCAGCAAGCTGGCGCCACCCCGGGCGAGCGCAGCAGCGACCTGCTTGGCGGTCTCTAGCTCCTGATGATAAAAAAGTGGAACCAGGCCGTCTTTGAGCATGGTGCTGTAAATCGTGAGGCGGTCAAAACGTGTCATTTGTTCTCCTTAGCTGCGTAATGCCGCCGCGACTTCGTTTAATTTTTTGAAGATTTCGGAGCTTAGCTCAAGGTCGAAGACTTCGGCGATAACTTGCGTCCAGCCGTGCAAGAAGTAAATCCAACCGTCCTCTACCTGTAATTCGCGTGCCTGCTGCTGCCGTTTGGCTTGCTGGAGAAACCTTAGCTCACCCCGGTAGTTGAGTTCCCAGGCAATGCCTTTTAGAGGAAAGATACCCTCATCGCTAAGCGGGGAACCCGGCCTGTCCTTGCCCATGCCCGTGGCGTTTATAACCAGCGAACTCGGCGGCAACGCAGACAGCAAGGCGTCGTTTTCTGTAGCGTCGCTATTAAGAACGTAATCAACGGCAAGGTTAGCGCCTAACTTGCTGTGGATGGCTTTAAGGTGCTCGAGCCTGTGCTGGTTTATGTCAACCACCGTGAATCTGGCGGGGCGATCACTCGTAGCAGTTAAGTTGGCAAAATAAAGGCTGATGGCCACCGCAGCACCTCCGGCACCAAAACAGAGCACCTGGGCATTGCCGCGGTCAAAATGACCTGCGCTGATAAACGCTTGTAAGGCAAGCCCGGAGGAAATGGGGTCCTTGGCATGCCCGATAAGTTTATCTTCACGCTTGGAAATGCAGGATACTTCGCCACACAAACGGGCATAGCTGTCAAATTCATCAAAAAGCTGAGCGGTAGCGTTGTACAGATCGATTTTGTGGGTAGTGACAAGCGCTCCTTTGGCCAAAGGGTCATCTTTGATATGTTGCACAATACGCTCGTAAACTTCAGCCGGGGCATGAAGCGGCGCATCGTAGCCAACAATGTTGGCGCCGAGCCCGAGAATGTCAGACCACTTCGGAAAAACATTCATAATCGAGGACTTAGCAGTGCTTACACCCACAAAGTACAAGGTGGGAGCCGTCAATTTCTTTAGTTTGCCGCCCGTGGTCGTCATTTATTACCTCTGCTCTAGCAAAATTATTGGTCTTAAGGGGTACGCCCGCTTAACATAATCGAGATAGTTATTTGTTTTGCTGCACGAGTCGCATAGCGATGTTCTGGGCGGTTAGCTGCCTGATTGTTTCAGCCCCAAAACCTTCGCGCCGCAATCTTGGCAGAATTTGTTTTGCCAGGGCAAGCAAACCTGGTTCGCCACCGTAGTGACGCCACATGCTCGCAAGAGCCAAGTCTAAGCCAATGGCGATGCTGTCGTGATAACCGGCCTCGACCATGTTGCGTAACAGGGGCCAGACATTTTTTTCGGGTTCATACTTTGGGCGCACAAAACTGTCATAACCCAACAAGACACCCGCCTGGGCCAATTCGCGGTGAAGTCCTGGATCGGGGCGTTTGTCTACGTGGCAGATATACAGCTGTTGGGCCGGGATGCCTGATTTTGCAAAAAAAGGAATTAGCTTCTCAACATTGCGACCACGTTCGCTGTGAAACAACACCAGCGCCCCCGTTTGCCGCGCCGCCTCGGCAACGGCGCTCATAAGCACCCCGGCTTGCCCTTCTATTACGCCTTCGTAGCCAACCTTGATAGTGGTTGCCGTAATGCCATCTGAGCTTTCGCGCATCCCCACCGTGAGTTCGGTGATGAAATAAGCCGCCGCCGCCTCAAGCGAAGCCGACCACAGCCAGTGATCCGGCGAGTAATACTGCCGCTTATGAAAGCCTGTCGTCGCGGTTATGCAAACTCCCGTAGCTTGCGACATATCGCGTAGTTTATTGGCGTCGCGGCCACATTCCCCCGGCTGACAATCCACGATAAGACTGCCGTCTGCCGCAAAAAAATCAGTCAGTTCCGCCCGAATATTTGCCTCGTGCTCGAGCGCCAACTGAACACTTGCGCCCACCGGCGGATGAATCCAGACGTGGCCGTGAGCGTCGGCCAGCCGAACCGAAGCGGCAGGCACAGGCCCTGTCACCGTAACAATACTCATCAGAGGCTGGCAATCTCATCAAAGACCGGTAGCAAAGCTTCATAAGCCGACTCAAATATCGGGTAGAAACGCTGGTATGCGGCCTGGCTGGAGAGATTGGGCTCGAGCACTCCCGCGACAGGATTCATTTGCTCGATGATGTTGAAGTTCTGATAAAGACCCACACCGACGCCGCCGGTTACTGCTGCGCCCATAGAGGTGGCTTCTTCGAGATAAGTCAGGCGTTTTACGGGCAGCCCGTACATATCAGCCATCATTTGATTCCAGAAACTGCTTTGGGCTCCGCCACCTATCACGCGCATGCTGTCCACGGTAATACTCTGGCCGGTGAGGGCTTTTAGTATCACGCGGAGATTCATGGTAATGCCTTCTAAAACGGCGCGCATAAGATCGGCGCGAGAATGACGGATGCTTAAACCCAAGAAAGCACCCCTGGCGTTTGGATTCCAACGCGGGCTTCGCTCACCCAGCAGATAAGGCAGATACAGGAGTCCTCCTGCCCCAGCCGGGGATTGCTGTGCCAAATCATTCATCAGTTCGTACACACTGACGCCCTGGCGTTTGGCCCTTTCCTGCTCAGGAATTGCCAGCTGATCCCTGGCCCACTGATAGGAGGCTCCCGCGGCTTGCATGGTGCCGCAGGGGCTGAACATCCCGGGGATGACATGCGCCCAGTTAAAGGTGCGTTCACTCGGGTCGTATACGGGTTGTTTAGAGGCTAGACCGATCCAGGAAGATGAGCCCAGATAGTTATAAGCGTTCCCTTCTCGCAACACGCCCGCGCCAAGGGCCGCGCAGGAACCGTCTCCCCCACCAATAACCACGGGCGTACCCGCCCTGACACCCACCTCCTCGGCAATACCGGCAAGAACTTCGCCCACTACAGCAGTAGACGGGTACAGCTTTGGTAGTTGCGCCTCATTTAATTCCGCCGCCTCAAGGATTTCTTCGGAAAAAACCTGCTCCTCTAAATCATAGAGATTCATCCCCGAAGCATCGGAATAATCCGTAGCAAAGACTCCGGTAAGACGCGCCACAATAGCGTCTTTGGCATGCACGAACTTGTGAGTCGCGCGGTAGACCTCTGGCTGTTCTTTACGCAACCACAACATTTTACAAAGCGAGTAAGAGCTGCTTAAGCGATGACCCGTGATCCGATAAACTCGTTCCGGCGGGATGCGCTCGGCCAGCCAGCGTTCCTGTGCAACGGCTCGTTGATCCGCCCAAATTATGGCGTTTCTCAGCGGCCTTGCCTTGTTATCAAGCGGCACGCAACCCATCATCTGACCGCTGAACACGATACAGGCCAGCTCGGAATTACTAACCTCGGCTTGCCTAAGCAATTGTTTGGTGGAGTGACAGACGGCTTGCCACCAGTCTTCGGGGTTTTGTTCCGCCCAACCGCTATGTTCAAAACTGCTGTCGTATTCGCTCAGCGCACTGCCTACCAACTGTCCCACTTCGTTGTAAAGCGAGGCCTTGTTGCCTGTCGTGCCCAGGTCATGCGCGAGAACAAAGCGTTTCATTCAGCCCTCAACCTGGTAGCGGGGGTTGGGTATGAGTTTTGTTTCGCCGCCTTGCCCCACGATAATGCTGGCAAAGCCCTTTTCGGCAATGGTCTTGTAGTCATAGCCGGCGTCGGCTGGATAAACCGCTAAGAAGATAAAGTTATTGCTCCCGCTATTGATGGTGCGGTGTCCCCAATAGGGCGGCACATAGGTCGCTGCCCCCGGCGTCATGTGCTGGGCATTTACTTGACCTTCCGGCGTCTGCAAAAGAAGATAGCCTTCGCCCTGCAGACAATAGTAGAGTTCGGCGCGATCGGCTTTGGCGTGATAGTGACCTTTGGTCATAAAGTATTCGTTGCCGACTTTGCCGGGATAAATGACCGTGGTCGAGTACAGCAAATGCCCTTCTTCTGGCGGGTTGGTGCCCACTTCGTACACTTGGTAAATGACAGGGTTCTTTGTTAGGAGCGAGGCCTCGGCAAGTTGGTCGGCAAAAAGTCCTCGGAGGTCTGAAAGCCTTCTCTGCTGCACATTAGCCGCTTTGGGGATAGTGCCGTCCTCAAGATTGACCATTACGGTAAAGGGGGATAGGTAGTCTTTCATGATTTCTCCTTAGCGGCATTTAAAAGCGCCTGGTTGACTATATGAGGATTGGCTTTACCAGTTAGCACGTCTAAGAGGTTGTGGGCGGCCAGCAGACTCATCCGCGCGACAGCTTCACGCGTAGTAGCGCCGATATGAGGTGTGGCGATAAAGTTATCAAGCCTGAGCAGGGGATTGTCAATAGGTGGTTCTTGGACAAAGGCGTCCATGGCCGCTCCGGCCAACTTACCGCTTTTAAGGGCGTCAAACAGGGCTTCCTCGTCAACTAGGCCACCCCGCGCCGTATTGATGAGATAGCTACCATCTTTCATCTGTGCTAAGCGCTCTCGGCTGATTAGTTTATGCGTGTCAGGCGTCAAAGCGGCATGGAGTGAAATGATGTTGGCGCTTTTTATGAGCGCCTGCAAAGCGCTGATCTGCACACCGTTAACCTCACCTTGGAAGTAGGGGTCGTAGGCCAGGACGGTCATGCCGCTAGCGGCCAACCTCAGGGCAACCTCCTGACCGATAGCGCCAAAACCGATTAGGCCAAGAGTCTTGCCAAAAAGCTCCCAACCCAGCTCGCGCTGCCAACTGCCGCTTCGAGCGGCATTGGCGACCTGGGGGATATTTCGCGCCAGCGCGTATATCAAAGCAACGGTCAGTTCGGCCACGGCGATGGTATTTGTCCCTGGTGTGTTGGTCACTACGATACCGCGCGACGCGGCGACTGCGAGGTCTACCTTGTCCACGCCTACGCCGTAACGAGAGATGACCTTTAATTTGTCCGCTTGTTTTAGCACCGAGCTATTGCAGTCATCCAGCCCGAGAATCACCCCGTCATAGCCCGGGATAAGCTGGCTCAGCTGAGTTGCGGATAGTGGCTGTGCTTGCGCGCGCAAATCCAGTTGGCAGTCATTATCTCGCAAATAACTTAAGTGCGGGCCGGGCGTATTACAAAATGATCGGGCGGTTGCAAGCACTCTAAATTTCATGTATTAGCCCTTTACCGCACCTGCTAAGAGTCCGCTGGCAATATAACGTTCTAGGAATAGGCCGATGAGTACCACTGGCGCTACCGCGAAAAGTGTCAGAGCGGAAATAAACCACCACTCTACCCCGCGCGTGTTGTTCTGCCCGGCGATAAGTACCGGAATGGTGATGGCATCGAAGTTTGTCAGCATCAGGGCATATAAGAATTCATTCCAGGAAAACACAAAAGAAAAGATTGCCACGGCGACCAGTCCCGGCGCACTCAAGGGCAACACAATACGCATGAATGCCTGCCAGCGGGTCGCCCCATCGACCAGAGCGCTTTCCTCAAGATCACCGGGCAAGCTGTTGAAAAAGTCCCGCATGATCCACACGGCAAAGGGGATATTGAACATGGTGTAAATGACGATCAGGCCGAAATGCGTGTCCAGCAAGTCCAGTCTGCTGTACAGGATTAGAAACGGCACCACAAAAAGAGCCGGTGGCAAAAAGCGATTTGAGATGATCCAAAAGGCTATGTTTTCATTCCGCCACTTCAGACCCTTCCAGTAGTAACTAAAACGGGAAAGACCATAGCCTGCCATGGCCCCGATAATGACGGCCAGAATAGTACTGCCGGTAGCGGCAATGAGGCTGTTGCGGAAGTGTCTTAAGGTTGAAGCCCGCTGTTCGTCAAAAAGGTAGACCCAATGCTCAAAGGTGGGTGTGAAATCAATACCTGGGAAATAAGTGGGGCCGCGGCTGACTGCCAGCGGGATTTTAAGTGAGGTCGTGAGCAGCCAATAAAAGGGGAAAAGTACGATAAATGCCCACAGCAAAACAACGGCATAGGTGAAAAACATGCGTAAGGTCTTATTTCGCTTCATCACTCACCCACATTCGTTGCTCTGGCGCTCACACCACGCGCGAGACTCAAAAAGATCGTGCTAAAGACCACTACCAAAACCAGCAAGACATAGGAAATGGCCGCGGCATAAGCATAGTTGCCGAAGGTCAGGGCGGTCTTAAAGATGTACATGGTAAGAGATTCGGTGGCGGAGCCCGGACCACCCCCGGTCGTCACCATGATGATGTCGATGATTTTGAAAATCTCTAAGCCCCTAATCAAAATGACGGTTACAGAAATGGGTAGCAAAATGGGAAAGGTAATGCGCCAAAAAGATTGCCAGATAGTTGCGCCGTCAACCTGCGCCGCTTCGTATAACTCCTTGGGAACAGCCTGTAAGCCCGCCAGTAGCAACAGGGTCATAAAGGGAATCCATTGCCAGCTATCGATAAGCACGATGGTGGCTCGAGCCCAGGCCCCAGTGGTCAACCAGGGTATCGTTACGTAAGCGTCGCTTCCAAACCAGCCAGGAATGCTTTGTATGAGATCGGCAAGAGGAGAGCGCACGGAATCGAACATCATGCGCCCGATGTAGCCAGCCGCGACCGGGGTAGTCATCATTGGCAGCAAAAAGATAACGCGGAAAATATTTCGCCCCCAAAAGGGCTGATTTAGGGCAAGGGCCAAAGAAAAACCTATGACGTACTGAATAACAACGCCGACAAATACATAAAATATGGTGTTGCGAGCGGTGGCAAACAAACGGCTGTCGCTGGACATGCGAGCATAGTTCTGGCCGGTTATGCTAAAACCAAGGCCCAGAAAACCCACGCGTTCGTCTTCTGTTGCTTGGGCTTCTCTAAGCGTGGTGGAGCCACCTCTCTGAATATCGGTAAAACTGGTACCAAGTGACCAAAATAACGGGAAGATGGAAAACAGCAGGAGCATTGCTATAGCAGGGGACAAAAACACCCGCTTCATAATGCGGTCTTCTCTGGTACCGCTCATGCCTGCCACGGTCTTGCACAAATAACGTGTCTCAACTCGCGCCTCCAAACCCAGAAGGTCACTATGCGCACCGGAAATTTCCGGTGCGCATAGTGGGGCTATTTACTTAGTTTCTTACTTAGTTTCCGAAGCCGACAGCATCACGGTATTGCTGCAACTGACCTTCACGACCAAGACGATCGGTAATGTCGTTCCAGGCTTCGGCCACATCATCAAGGGCATCCTGGGCGCTCAGCTCTCCCGCCACGGCGCGACTAACCCCAACATCGAGTGTTTGCAAATACTCGGCAGAACCCCGAATGCGCAAATCCATTACCGCATTCGGATGGTTGATGCTATCGAGAACGGCATTTAGGTAATCTTCGGCACTTTCGCGGTCAAAACCGGCATTGATCCAGAGATCGATATCTTCAAACTGGCTGAAACGCGAGGGGTTAATACCTGTTCCACCCGTGACGGCCAATTGCTTGACCAGCTCTGGGCGGGCCATAAACTTGGCGAAATCAAGTGCCGCGTCTTTAACATCGCTATCTGTCGAAACGCCGATAATCCAACCGCCAAAGGCAATAAACGGAGCCTGATTCACACCGCTTTCAGGGCTGACCCATTGATCTTGCTCGTAATCCCAGTACTGCTCACCGCCAGGAAGCACGCCAAAACCAACGTCGCCTTTGACTACCGAAGCACTCTCGTCAATCGAGATGGTGCCGACATCACCCCAGTCGATGTTAAGTACGGACTGGCCGGAAGGGAAATAAATACGCGTGTCGGCCACATCGTAGTTGATCATGTTCGGGTCGCCGAACTGCTTGATGTCAATGTATTCTTCGAGCGCACGCACCCAGCCGGGGTTGTTCACTTGCGGGGTCATGTCGGTGCAGCTAAAGAAGAAACAGGGATTACCAGGAATTTTCCCGTAGCCCGAAGCCCGGGAAAGATAAATCCAGTAACTTTGTGCATCCCGGCGTTGCGCTTCCAATGCACCAAAAATGGGAGCTCGCTGACCAGCGGTCTCCACTACCTTGCCATTAAAGAATTCGGCGATATCACGGTATTGCTGCCAGGTTTGTGGTTCGGCTAAAGGGTAGCCGTAGGCCGCTTCGAAATCGGCTGTAAACTCAGCGTTATTGTCTACTAAATCCTTGCGGTAGTAAAGCATGTGTGCGTCACCGTCATAGGGCAGTGCATAAACCGTGTCGCCCCAGGCTGTGATGCGTTCGCCATAAAGAGGAATGACGTCATTCCAGTCCAGCTCAGCCTTAACTTCTTCGCTGATCGGCACGAGGTAGCCCGGCGCCATGAAGTCCCCGGCCCAATCTGCAGGGAATATCAACACATCGTAGGAAGCCGCACCGGTTTCAAAGGAGGTGATCATCTTTTCGAAAAGTTCCCCAAAGGCAAACTGCTGAAGCTCGACCTGTCCACCCGTCATAGCCTCCCACTCGGGGGCGAAGTCTTCAACGGGCCCACCAATGGACCGCCCCGTTTGCGTGACCACTACAACCTTTTTACCTTCAAAGGGTTTCTCCTGGGCCAGGGCCGTAGAGAGCATAACTAAGAGAGCTACGGCGAGCGTGAAAAACAAGCGCCTTCGTTGCATGGCATCTTCTCCTTTGTCAAATAAACGTTCAGGGTTAATTCCCTGGCCTAAAGGCCCGAGAATTGCGTTTGCGGTGTCACTACAGTTCTGTGGCTCCTGGCTGCACCTCACCTCCTTCTTGCCGTTTATCTTTCAGGGCATGCTTGATTTGCCGCATCCTTTCTGTAGCGCGGCGGCCATCACGCAGTGCCATGCCAACCGCAAGCACATCGATCACTACGAGATGTACAATGCGAGAGATGGAGGGGGGGTAAATGGCGGTATCCTCGGTCACTTCAACCGGGATCAGCAGGTCACAAAGATCGGCTAAGGGCGAAGAGCGTCTGCTGATTCCAACGATGGTAGCGCCGCTTTGATGGGCTATCTTGATGCTCTCAAGAAGTTCTTTAGTCCTGCCGGTATGCGAAATAGCCATCACGACATCACCGGGGCTTAAAGTGGCCGCTGATATGTACTGCATATGGGCGTCGGTGTAGGCAACCACGCAGGGTCTAAGATGCAGAAACTTCTGCTGGGCATCCATGGCCACGACACCCGAAGCGGCAAAGCCATAGCATTCAATGGCCTTAGCCCGCAGCAGGACATCGATAGCGCGATCTATAACTTCGTGGTCTAAGCTGTTGCGGGTTTTTACCAGGGCGTTGGTGGTGCCGGTAAAGATTTTATGGGCAAACTCCTGAGTGCTGTCATCGGGATCGACCCCGCTGTAGGCGTAGCTGCTGTTGGTCACCAGGCTTTGGGCCAAGCGCACCCTGAAATCTAAAAAGCCGTCACAACCCACAGAGCGGCAAAAACGCATGACCGTGGGTTCGCTCACCCCGGCTTGTTGGGCCAGGGCGGTAATGCTTTTGCTAACTACGCTGGCAGGCTGTAAGAGGACGGCTCGAGCAACCTTGCGCTCGGCCTTGCTAAGCGATGGCAAGACATCATTGATGTGCTCGAGCAAATTCTTTGGCATGCTTCTCCAGACGAAAATTTAATACAATTCGTGCTGTTTATTCTTAAAAACACCGTTATCCTGTTTGTTTATACGTAGTTTTACTACTTTTTTAAGAAATTGTCAATCTTGTCGCATCTTAAAAGCAGTATCGCTAAACTTATAGAATGCAGCTTTATTTAGATAGCGTCAATTTGTCTGAAATAAAAGAGGCTCTAAGCCTTCCCATCGTTTATGGCGTCACCACTAACCCCAGCATTTTGCGCCGTGAAAGGCATAGCTTTAAAGCTCTCCCTAGATTGGTCGAGAAAATACTAAGCTGGGGTGCTCGAGCCATACACATACAAGTAATCCACAGTGATTATGACCATATGCTCAAAGACACCCAAACCATTTTGTCCTGGGCGCCCAAAGGCCTCGTCATCCCCAAAATCCCTGCGACCCGAACCGGTCTGCAAGTTGCCGCTAGACTTGCCGGTGAAGGGGACCCCGTCACCCTTACCGCCATCTTTGAACCCGAGCAGGTATTCTGGGCCAAACTTATCAATGTGAATTATGCCGCTCCTTATCTGGGGCGCATCCAAAAAATGGGCCGCCCGGGACACAGCGTCATCCAGCAAATGCAAAGCTATCTAACAGCAAGTGACTCTGCGCAGACAAACACTCGCTTGCTCGTTGCCAGCATCTACAGCCGTGAAGATGTCCTTAAGCTCCTGGACCTTGGCGTAGGGGCCATGACCATTTCCATAAAAATATTGCGCGAAATCGTGGACCATCCTGCTACCCTGCTGGCCGAGGAAGTGTTCATAGCAGATGCTCGAGCTAGTAATACCGAATCCGAATAATTCCTTAGGCGTTTATGAAAAGCCGCCTATTTGATTCTTCTCAGCCTATCGTCATAAAGGGAAAGGGGGAAAGTAAAAAGTAGTGAGTGGAAATCAGCTTTCTTGACTTGTACTACTAACTACTAACTACCAACTATTTTTGCTACACCGTCTAGCCTAAAGAGTGCACTATTGACCGCGTATTTTTATAGAGCGCAAGATAGTTTCGGTAGTACTGCTCATAGAGATCACGATGAGCAGCAAACGGCCTTATGACAGCACGCTCTTTGACCCAGGTATCGAGGCTTTCACGAGATAATAAGCCTGCGGCCCGCCCCGCTAAGAAGGCGTCGCCGTAACTTGCCCCCACAGTAACTTGCGGGAGAATCTGGCTTTCGCCGGTCACATCCGACACGATCTGTAACCACGTGTTGCTCTGTGCTCCTCCCCCGACCGCCAATATCCGCCTAATCGGAACACCCATTTTGCGAAACGCCTCAATATTGTGACGTATCCCGTAGGCCACACCCTCCAGCACAGCGCGATACAGGTGATCGCGGCTGTGAGATAGGGTCAAGCCTGCAATAACACCACGCGCTTTGGGATCGTTGATGGGCGTGCGTTCACCGCTAAAATAGGGCAGCACCAGCAGCCCTGCCGCTCCCGGGGCAATAGCACTAGCCCGTTCAAACAAAATCTCATAAGCATCCGCTGCCGGTAGTTCCCGCGCCAATTCGTCCTTAAACCATCTCGTGAGCGAGCCGGTCGTAGCCATGCCGGCAGCAAGATTGTATTGCTTTTTAAAGGCCCCGGCCACGGTCCAGCTTTGCTTATCGGGTACGGGCTCGTCCAGCACAAGGATAAAAAAGGTCGTACTGCCGTACATAATCATCAGGTCCCCGGCCTGGACCGCGCCCACACTAATCGCCTCACTTAAAGCGTCTACCGCCCCAACCGCCACAGGCGTACCCGGCTTTAAGCCGGTCTCGGCAGCCGCTGATCCTTGTATATAGCCCGCAATTTCGTCGCTCCAGCCAAGTCGTGGCAGCATGTCAAGAGGGGCAATATCCTCAGCAAACTTATCTGACCATTCCAGGGTTTTTATATCCATCAGCGGCATGAAGTGGCTGGCGGTGTGCCTGTCAATCACTTTCTCGCCGCTTAGACGGTATAGCAGGTAGCTGCTCGCCGTCGTGAGGTGGTCGGTCTGTCGCCACAGCTCGGGTTCGTGACGTTTAAGCCAGAGGATTTTAGGGCCGATGGCCTGGCTCGTAAAGGTCATGCCAGAATGTTCAAACACAGCCTCCTCGCCCAAACGTTCGTTAAGGAGCTTGATTTCTTGAGCAGCGCGCGTATCTACACCATAAAGAATAGCTTTGCGCAGGGGTTTACCCTGCTTATCCAGCGGCACTAAACAGGGGCCAATCGCGCTAATGGCGACAGCCGCAACGTCCGCTCCGCTGTGGGGTGAACCGTCCAGCAAGGCGTGGCAGATAGCCACAAGATCGTGCCACCAAATGGCGTCGGCGTCTTGTTCGGCCCAACCGGGTTTGGGGATGTCCAGGCCGTGTTGGACGACATGGCTTTTAAGCACGCTTCCATCCGGCTCAACCAGCACGCCCTTGCTGCTATAGGTTCCTATGTCGATACCCAAAAGCAGTTCGCTCATCGCCCCCCCCAACGCGTCGGCAGTTACATCCCCACAAAGATGCACGCTAATACCCATAGCTGCAAACATGGCCGCCTTTACCGCTAAGGCTCGAGCCGCATCCTGCCGCGTAGGAGCGTAGGCAACCTGGATGTGGTTGGCCTTGTGCCGAGCCATCATCTGATCGCGGCTGACACCGCGCAACACGGCATGCATGATTGGCCACTGCGCTGTGGTGGCCTGCCAGCGGCGTTCTGTTTCTTCTGCGGGTAACTCCACCACGGTAGCCAGACCAAGATCGGCTTGTAGAGTGCCGCCCATAATAAAGACACGGCTCCACACTATGTCGCCGGGCTTGCTGATACCCTTCATTGTTCCGCCTCCTTTGGGAAAGTACATCGGAGGTTGACGTTCACTTTTAGCACCAGCATAGCCGTCAATAAAGTGTGACGCTGGGGCCGCCCCGGAAATAAGGAATACCCAGACAAAGTCATCGATGCCCGGCCCCGAGAACCACTCACCCCAGCGCAGGTCATGCAGTGTGGTGGCCGGGTCGAAACCAAGCGCTGTCCATGCCCGGTTGGTTACCAGCGCATCCACGGCAGCGCCCTCGTCCACTTCGTTAAAGTGAGGCAACGCCTGGCCGGGGTAAAGTTCTGCACCTGTTTTGAGGTGATAAACCGGCGGGCGCTCAACGTTATTTAGAAGTCCCTCGGCCAAATCGGAGGCCGGAGCCATATCTTTAAGCCCCTGCTGATACTGAATGCCGATAGCGTCACAGTCAAATTCCTGCGCCAGCCGTAGCGCCGCTATATACATCTTGCACTGCTCAAGCAACTGGCCTTCGGTCAGCTCGCTAGCTTCGTCCTCGCCGGTTAAGAAGGTCATGCCGCGCTGCTTAAGCCACAGCCACACAGCCTTTGCCTCCTTGTCTGTGACTAGTTGCATCTCTGCTAACAGCGCAGATTGGCTGAGCCGTTCTTTGTAAATACCGCTGGGATTTAACAGCTCGTCGTCAATTATGGCGTTGTACATCCCCATGCAACCTTCGTCAAAAACCCCGATTATGGCTTTGTCCTGCAGCAATCTTTGGGCAAGCCTGCGCCCTAAGTCTGCTTCTTTTGCGGGCAAGGCAGTGGGGTCTAAATCACGGACATGTGAGGTGTCATGCGTGATCTTTCTCTCCCTGATCCACTGGCGGATAGCCGTTAAGAAATATTCGTCTCTAAAGTCTTGGCTCCAGATGGTGCTATAGGGAATGGCTGCTTTGGTGAGGCTGCCGTTCAAATTGAGAAGACCCACTAAACCCGGCCACTGCCCGCTCCAGTTGGCTACTGTCAAAATCGGTCCCCGGTGTCCGCGCAAACCCGCCAAGAGATGGTGGCTGTACTGCCACACGGCCTCGGCCACGATTAGTGCCGCGTCAGCAGGAATGTTTTTAAAAACATCCATGCCCATCCTTTGACTTGAGATAAAACCGTGCTTTTCCTGCTCGTTGTAAGCGTGTGCCCGCTTAATCTTTAGACCTTCTTTGGCAAAGGCCGCGCTTAATTGCTCCTCCATGGCTTCTTGGGCGGCCCAGCAGGCCTGGTTGGCAGCCAGACGCAGATCGCCACTGGCAACCAAAAACACATGTTTGAGCGGCTCCAACATACCAGAGGACGGATATGCCTGCTTTTCGGTGGCGTTCATAGCATTCTCCTTTGCCCCAGAGAGTTTGTACTGTTGAGGCAATAGTACTACAGCTAGGCCTGTAAACCGAGCAAAAAGCGAATTTCAGTTGTACCGTAATTGCTAGTCCAGTTCATGCAAGTTCGTGCAAATGAGAGCAAGTAAAGAAGCGCGGACTTTGATGAAGAAACCTTCGTTAGTACGCGCCCGCAAGCGCTGAACACCCATGCTTTCAAGCTGAGAGTTCACCGT
>JASBUK010000067.1 GCA_030147925.1 Trueperaceae bacterium | reverse complement strand
TCCTTTCGCTGTTTGGCAATGGATGCTTGAATAAGCCATTTTCCACCCAGCGGTGATGGGAGTCTACCTTCGAAAATAAGGCTGCGCGTTTGTCCGAGAGTGATGACTCCCCCTCTACAGGTCTACATGCGTAAGCCCTGTCAAAGAGCGTTGACAGCCCCATGAGTGCGTGATATTCTCTCTAAGCTTGGCGCCGTAGCCAAGCGGTAAGGCAGAGGTCTGCAAAACCTCCATTCACCGGTTCGACTCCGGTCGGCGCCTCCAATTCATAGGCGCGTAGCTCAGTGGGAGAGCGCTACATTGACACTGTAGAGGTCGGCGGTTCAATCCCGCCCGCGCCTACCAAAAAAGCCCGGTATTTTTACCGGGCTCCATTATTTGGCTTATGGTGATTTTTGCTGCACTTCGTTAAGAATAAAGCTTCGTGGCCAACTCGGTCAAAGTTTTGCAAGACGTTAGTTCAAAAACACCGTTCTAAACGAAACTTATGAACAAGTATTGACAAAAGGCTGGTCAGCATTGCATTTTCAGATTCGTCCTCATTGTGCAATGGCTCATCCCTAAAAAACGATATGCACTTTGATGGGCATCAAAACTGTACTCTGACACAGCCGACGTTACAAGATTTCCCGTTCTAACCCTTTTTGCTCATTGAGCCTCTTGTAAGACGCCTCAGACATGGTTACTAAAACTAACAACACTCTTAATTTATTTAAACAAAGCCAAAACTTGAGTCAGGGCATCCTCTATGCTGTGACCTGGTAACAAACTATCTTTTTGGCTGGCTAAACCAAAAATGGCCCGGCTTAAACTTAATTAACACTTGCTGCTTTTACAGCTTATGGTCGCTTTGTTTTAGTGCCCGCTTAAAACTTAGCGCACAACTTTGGTGAGCCAGTTGGGTAAGCTGACTGGCTCTAAGCCCATGTCGCTAAAAAGCACCGGCGGAATGCCAATGTCGCCAAGATAAAGCTCGCCGACGTATTTTCCGGGTTTGACCCCAAGTTTTGGCAAGGCCAAGCTAAGGGTGGCCTTGGCTTCTACGGTTTGTTCCAAGACCTCGCCGGTGTCAGCTACCATGCCGGTTGGGGCGTCAAGCGAGATTATGCAGGTGCCGTTCATGCCGTTTAGCACTCGAATGACATCGAGCGTACGACCGCGCGGGGGACCTTCTAAACTGGTGCCGATGGCGGCATCTATGGCACAGGAGAATTTCATTTTGGGCAAGCTGCTGCGAATGCGGACATTACTGTAATGCTTTAAGTGCTCGAGCTGTTCTTTGGGTACTCCAGAATAGTTCTCGGCTTCATGTGTCGGCACAACCCAAACCGAGCGACCCCGAGAGGCCAGCATACGCGCCGCCGCTAAACCGCCGCCGCCATTGTTGCCTCGACCCGCCACGATGAGCACCGGGCCTTCCGGTGCAAAAAGGTTGACTAGTTCTGCTAAGTCGCGCCCGGTGTGCTCTATGAGCACACGCGAATCAAGCCCAAACTTACCCGTGGCCAGGGTGGTGATTTGCTGCATCTGTGCAGCGGATATTTTTTGCAAGCTGTCCCAATTGACGGTAGGAAGGTCCATGGATGTCCTTTCGGCTAATACGTTATCCTACCAATTCGGCGGCAGATTCCAGATTGGCGGTGCTATAAACATTCTGAACGTCATCCAACTCTTCGAAGGCTTCTATCATCTTGATTACTTTGCTGGCGTCTTTGCTGTCAAGCGCCGTTTCCGTTTGCGGTATTTTCGTCAGTTGGCTAAGTTCGGGAGTCAATCCTTGTGCTTCCAAGGTTTCGACAGCCGTATAAAGTTGTGTTGGCTCGGTGTAAATAGTTAGCGATTCGCCGTCTAATTCCAGGTCTTCGGCACCGGCCTCAATTGCCAACTCCTGAGCGCGTTCGCTGTTATCGGCAAGGACAATGACGCCCTTGGTTTCAAACTGCCAGGCCGTGCTGCCGGACATATTGCCGTTGTGTTTGCTAAAGACATGCCTGACTTCGGCTATGGTTCGGTTGCGGTTGTCGGTGAGCGCCTCTATAAGCAAAGCGACGCCTGCCGGACCGTAACCTTCATAGATGACTTCATCGTAGTTATTGCCTTCGCTGCCACCCAAGGCACGTTCGATAGCGCGGTCGATATTATCCTGAGGGACGTTATCAGTTTGAGCCGCCGAGAGGCAGTTTTTTAGCGCCAGATTGGCCGAAGGATCACCGCTGCCGCCCGAGCGCACCGCCGCCTGAATGGCGCGGATGTGTTTGCTGATGATCTTGCCGCGCTGTTTGTCATTGGCGGCCTTCTTACGCTTGATTTGTGACCATTTGCTGTGACCTGCCACAGGGGCCAGCCTCCTTTTTACACTTAAGCATCCTTGTATTACCTTTAGCTTTGGAAAAAGACTGGCAATTTGTGAGGATGGCTTAAAGGATCAATCTCTAGCTATAGTTTACCGCATTACAGTTATGCTTGTGATTTTCCACTTTCGTTTTGGCTTTAGCGATAGGGCACTAGTTCGGGCTCGAGCCCTTCTGTAGCAAGTTTGAGTCGCATGACGATGGCAAAACGCTGGTTTTTTTGTTGCAAACCAATGTCTATAACTGGTTCAGAGAGGTCTGCGGGAACTGCAAGGCTAAGCTCAGCTCCTCGCAATTGCACTTCTTGATATTGACCAGCGACCCAAACGGCTAGGGCTGCCGCTGGTGGCGCGGCGAATTCCAGCCTGACGCGATATTGACTGTTATTTTGGCGCTCGGCAGAAACGTCGGCAATCGACAGATCGTTTTTAGGGGTAGTGCTGCTTTCTTGCCAGCGGTTTGTGGCAAGCTGTAGCCAACCCTCGTCCTGGAGGATAAAACCTTTACTTTGCAAGCGTGAGCCAGCCCGCAAGTGCAAGCTTTCCTGTAATTCGCTGCTAAATTCCAGGCTCCGGCGCCCCGGCTCGAGCCAACGGGGTTCTAAGACATCTTCACCATAAAAAAGCGCCACTTCACGGGGCTCTTTTATGTCTAACTTGACCTTTATCTTGTAGACTGTCTTGTTTTCGCGCATGACACTAGCCTGAGCTAGCTCGAGCGGTTGATTGCTGAAAACCTGGGCGAGATAGCGGTTGCCCTTGCCGTCACTGGCTATCCCAAAACCCACATGACTAAAGTTGGGTTCTAAGATGTTGGCACGGTGGCCAGGGCTTTCCAGCCAGCCGTTTACGGTTGCTTGTGCCAAGTCGTTGCTATCCGGTATGAAAGCAAGATTTTCTCCCACCATCTGCGCCACCGAGCCGGCTTTGGCCACGCGCAAGGCCAGAGTTGCCGTTTCGGGGTTGGGTGATTCGTGAGATAAGTAGTTCAGCGTCGCCATATCCCGGGCGTGGGCTCGAGCGGCTATGGCTAAGTGCTCGTCCATTTTTAGTTCGCTTAAACCTGCCTGACGCCGGGCTGAGTTGGTATAGCTAAGCAAGGCCTGCTCGAGCGCAAAATCGGCACTGATTGGTGGATAGTCGGATCTTAGCCCACTGGCAAACACAAAACCTGCAAAAAGGCTAACTGATAATAAAAAATGTAAGAAAACAATCGCTGAACGGTGCACGGGCGTAAGTCTATAACCGCTACGTTTTATTGTCTATAACAAAGCTGGCAAACAGCCTACTAACCACCAACTACTTAGTTTTTTGATATCAACGTATGTACAGATTCGTCTCGGCGATATCGCGCACATCGATGGGATAGGGTTCAATCTCAGCAATGATGCTTTGTGTCCAGGCGTCCTCACCACTGCGGCCAACATAGCGAATGCGAGTGGTGTTAGTGGGTGCTGGTGTAAACGAGGCGCGAACACGGTGGAAACCCCGAGGTGGAGCTGCTTTGTATCTGACGCGGCTATTAGCCGGTGGTAAAAAAGCTGTCATGTTGCCACGAACAAAAATGTTGCGGGCAAAAACGTAAACGCTGCCGTCAGGGTCGATGGCTGATAGAGTGATGTAGCCGTCGCTGGTGGTTCTAACTCTGAAGCCAATATCTTCGCCCATGCGGTAAGTAGCGCCCATGCCCCGATCCGGTTCAAAGACGGTGATGATGTCACTAAGCTCTATGCCGAAGCGAATTCGCGCTCTTACGCTTACTCTGCCTGGGTCGACATAGACTGTGCAGGCGCTTAGCAGCAGCGCCAGCAAGACAAACAGAACCAGCATTCTCTTTTTCATAACGGACATCCTTTCACATTAAGCTCCGCAAGATTGAACTAGTTACTTTAGTATAGTGCTCAGTAGGGCTTCTCAGGGCGAAGTTTAAGAAAATGTGAAGATTTCGAGATAATCTATTCACAAACATAAGTATTGTGATATATTTCACGTAACATCTTTTATCCTATCAACAAATCAGGTGGAAAGTAAAAAGTGGAAAGGGGTGCTTATGGCAATGAATTACCCAGCAACACTAGAGTAGATCAAGCTATTACAATGGGTGGAATGCTCTGTGAATAGAGGATAGGTGAACAGTGTTAAGAAATCGTCGAGCTTCATTTGATTACGAGCTCTTAAAAACTTTCGAAGCAGGCATTGTCTTAAGCGGTAGCGAGGTAAAATCTTTGCGCCAGGGTGGAGGCAATCTAAACGAAGCCTACGCCCGTTTAAGACATGGCGAGGTCTGGTTAGAAGGCATGCATATTCAGCCCTATAAGCAGGCCAGCTACAACAATCATGAACCACTCAGGAGCCGCAAGCTTCTACTAAACAAACGAGAAATTGCCGAGATCAGCAAGGGGCTCGAGCGCCAGGGGCTTACTTTAGTTCCCACCAAGCTTTACTTTAAAGAGGGTTGGGTAAAAGTCAGCGTTGCGCTGGCCCGCGGTAAAAAGCTTTACGACAAACGCCAGGATCAGGCCAAAAAAGACGCACAGCGTCAGATTGAGCGTGCCTTAAAAAGATGAGTTACGGCAAACACATCCTCATTATTTTGCTGCTGCAACTGACAATCACGGCTTTAGCGCAGCAAACCCTGGTTGTCAATGGTGAAATCGTGACTGGTCTAACAACCAGCTTGGTACCCGGTACTTCCTATGTAGTAGTGGAATCCTATGCTCAGGCCATAGGCGCTGACTACCGCTATAACCCTGCAACGCGGCTAGTCAGTTTTGAGCTTGGCGCACGTATTGCCAGCCTGCAAATCTATGATACGGTCGCCGAGGCAACGGCTGCGGCTCGAGCCCTTGAGATAGACGGCCAAGCTATACCTAGCCCGGGGGGCATAATTTCCGCTGGCCTAATTTACGTGCCGGTTCGCTCCCTGGCGGTGGCCTTTGGTGGCGGTATTAGCTATCTGAGTGACCGCAATGCCGTAGTAGTAGTCTTTCCCAGAGCCAACTTAATTGAGGCCAGGCCACCGGACGGCGGGCCATCTGATTATGAGCGCTTTGTGCTTGCTTTTGATGCGCCAGCACCCATCCAGGAGTACTTCAATGCCGCTCTGAATACGGTTCAGTTTCGTTTCGAACGCAGTTCTTTAGCTAAAGCGGAGCGTTTTAGCGGCTCATTCTTTAGTGATGCCACACTGGTTCCCAACGCAGACCGTGTGGATTTTACACTGGTGCTAAAACCAGGCTATAGCTACGAGGCTTTTAGGTCGCCGCAAGGTTCGGGTTTTGGCTTAGTCATTGACCTGTTTCCCGACGAGACTGAGCCAGAGATATCCGGCGATAGCCAGCGCGTGATTGTAATCGATCCCGGTCATGGTGGCCAGGATAGCGGTCTGGAATTCCTGGCGGCAGGCAGCGAAAGCAGTCTCAGCCTTGACTTTGCCAAGCGTCTTGCTACAGCTTTGCAAGAAAAGAGTCTTAACAGCACCCTCACCCGCGAAAGCGATCTGCCGCTATCGCTTAACAGTCGCTCTAATATGGGTATTGGCGCCGACCTTTTTATCTCCATACATGCTGCTGCGCTGTTGCCAGGGCAAATCAATATTTATTATCTGGGTGAGGCCGAACAATTCGAGGGCTTAATGATGGCAATTCGTGCCAATGCCGAGACGGCGGCGGAAACGCTCAGTACGGACTCGATTCGGCGGCGCATACTGCTGGATTTGGTACCCAATTTAGAATTGGGTAGAACCTTTGCCAACCGCTTAAGCAGCGAACTGGCTCAAGCTGCTGGTTACAATACGGTAAAAAATGAAGCGGCTCCGCTTTCGGTGCTCAGTGGGGCCGCCGGTAGGGGTTTATTGCTCGAGCTCAGTCCTGAAGACCTCGCCTCAGCAGAGCTGCCGACAACCTTAGCCGCTATAATCACGCTGCTGCTAAGCCAAGGGGGGCTAAATTAGGATGCCGGCAGAAAAAAGGCGCTGGTTACGCATCTTAGCTATGCCGCCAGTTTTGTTAGGAGTGTTTGTACTTCTTGGCAGCCTGGCACTGTTTTTTGGCAGTTTGCGTTCTACGCCTTTAATTAGACAAGAACTCAATCTTGATATCACCGAGCTAAACCCGCAAACGCTGCAGGAAGTCCCCCTGGTGCTGATTGACGCCAACGGTTTGGAAGATACTGTAATGCTCGAGCTCTCTTTGGCCGCGGATGACGGTTCTAAGCTGGCTGCCATCCTTGCGGCCCTGCGCGAACTCATGCTTAATAGGGGAACTTGGCCCCAGGCATTGCTCGCCCCACAAGTATTTGTCACCACTTTAGCGCGTCAGCGCGTGGCCGTCCTGGATTTCGACATTGAGCGCCCCTTGGCTGTGACTATAGAAATTGAGCGCCAAATTCTCGAATCCGTGCGCAGCACCACCTTGCGCAACGGTATGGACAAACTGCAAATACTGATAAACGGCAAGGTTAGCCCCACATTTTTAGGCCACCTCGCCCTGGAAACTTCGCTTGACTAGATTCAGTCGTTAGATTCAATCACCATGGTATTGGCCAACTTATCGCCCCAACGCCTGCCGTCACTGCTGTTAAGAACCAGGACTATCTCCACTATGGCGATGATTGGGGCGGCAATCCACAGCAAGACGGCCACTATCCAGCCAAGAATCGGGATAATCAGCAGGGGTAGGCTGATGATGCCTATGGCAAACATCCAGTTGCGTCTAAGCGAAGTGGCAATATCCATCTCGCTGCCGTCTAAGGTGACGGGCTTTAGCTTCATCAGCGTTTTGCCGACCGAGCGTCGGCGCATATATTCATAGTCGAGGCCGTCACGCAAGAGGATGTACAGCGCGCCGATAATGCCGCCGACTACCGGGATCAGACCCACCACTGCAGCCAGTGCACCGTCAATCACGGCGGCAATAAAGCGTTTGCCGACGTCCGCCTTTTTGAGTGCTGTTTCGGCTTCGGGCATGTCTACGACAGCTTGAACTTGATCGTCTGCCATATTGCAGCGCCTCCTAATTAGAAAACTACTGTGTCAACCTGAGTTTAGCACAGCTACTTAAGGAAAATTAGCGCATTTGACCGCTCTGGCAAGTTTTGTAAATATTCCGTTTAAGGATACATCCGCGTAAGCATACGCGGGAACGGAATTACCTCGCGCAAATGCGACAGGCCGGTAATCCAGGCCAGGGTTCGCTCGAGCCCCATACCGTAGCCAGAATGCGGCACGCTGCCATATTTGCGCAAATCTAGATACCAGGCAAAGGCTTCTAAGGGCAAGTTGTGTTCCTCGATGCGGGACTTTAACAGCTCATAATCGTGAATGCGCTGTGAACCGCCGATAAGCTCACCGTAGCCTTCCGGGGCAATCACGTCATTGCACTTTACCCGGCTGGGGTCATCGTCAAAGGGTTGCATATAAAAAGCTTTGGTTTGAGTGGGCCAGGAGTGGATCATCACCGGGCGGTCAAAGGCTTCGCCCAAGATTGTTTCGTGCGGTGCGCCAAAGTCGTCACCCCACTCAAGCACTTCACCCTTTTTAGCCAGGAGTTTAAGCGCTTCGTCATAGCTGAGCCGTGGAAAGTCACCATTGGCGGTGGGCTCGAGCTTGCTGGTATCTCGGTTCAGCATATCCAGTTCAATCTTACGCTCTTCTAACACCCGACCAAGCAAATAGCTGAGCATTTCCTCCTGTAACTGCATATTGCCTTCATGCTCAAGATAGGCAACTTCCGGCTCTATCATCCAGAATTCTAGCAAGTGCTTGCGAGTCTTGGATTTTTCGGCTCGAAAGGTCGGCCCGAAGGTGTAAACCTTACCCAGTGCCAGCGCTCCGGCCTCGGCATAGAGTTGTCCGGATTGCGAAAGATAAGCCTCGTCCTCGTCAAAAAGGTTGATTTCAAAGAGGTTGGTGGTTCCCTCTACGGCGGTAGGCATAAACAGCGGCGCATCAAAACGGACAAAACCTCGCTCGGTAAAAAAATCGTGTAAAGCCCGCTCGAGCTCATCACGAATACGCATGACCGCCCAGGGAGTCTTGTGGCGCAGATAAAGATGGCGACGCTCCATCAAGAAATCCACGCCGTGTTCTTTAGGGGTAATGGGATATTCCTCGGTTGGGGCAGCCACCAACTGCAAATCCTGTACGCTCAATTCTACGCCGCTGGGCGAGCGGTCATCGGCGCGCACTTCGCCGCTTACGATAAGGCTGCTTTCCTGGCTCAGGCCCTTGGCCAGATCAAAGACTTCCTCAGATACTTCTGACCTGACCAAAACACCCTGGATAAAGCCAGTGCCGTCGCGTAGCTGTAAAAAGGCAATCTTGCCGCTGCGACGTACCCTTGTAACCCAACCGGCAACGGCAACGGTTTCACCGATATGTTTGTTTAGCTCTTCGATGGCGATAAAAGACATAGACGGAGTTTATCAGGATTAACCATCATTTTGCCGGGAACTGCTAATAAAAACAGTTCAAGTGGGGCAAGGACATCAAACGTTGCAATGACATCCGGATCAGAAATGTGATAGCTTCGAACAAGGGCATAGTAGGTGTGGCTTTGTTTCTTGTTGTTCACCGCAGCTTCCTGGCCAAGAGGTGGCCTTCTAAGGACTAGGCAAGATATCCGTTTTGTCAACACTTTTGTTCCGACAGATTTTTTCAAAGATCAAAAACTCTAAACATCCGGTCACGGGAGTAGCACATGGGTGATAAAGAAAAAAACAATCGATCTTCGAATTACAAAAAAAATAGCCTTACCTTATGGGGCGCTGTATCCATGGGAACCGGCGTCATGATTGGCGCAGGAATTTTTGCACTCACCGGACAAGTTGCAGAACTAGCTAAAGAGTGGTTTCCACTGGCCTTCTTAGTTGCGGCTATCGTCACCGGTTTTAGCTCATATTCTTACGTAAAAACTTCTAATGCTTATCCCTCAGCAGGCGGCATCGCTATGTTTTTAAAGAAGGCCTACGGCAAAACCACAATTACTGGTGCTGGTGCCTTACTCATGTACTTTTCAATGGTAATCAATGAGAGCTTGGTTGCCCGCACCTTTGGTACTTATACGTTACAGCTATTTGATGTGGGTAAGAACAGCTGGTTGGTGCCAGTGCTCGGTATCGGACTGCTGGCATTTGCCTTTTTAATCAATATCCTGAGTAATAAATTTATTCAGACTTTCTCTTTCATCATGGCTTTTGTGAAAATTGGTGGTTTAGTTATTTTGGCAGCAGGCGGTCTTTATGCTTCTGGGTTTAACTTTGAGAGTGTGTCCTTGCAACCAGTAGAGACTAGTTTTGGTGGTTTTTTGGGTGCGGTAGCTCTAGCTATACTTGCCTATAAAGGCTTTACTACAATTACCAACAGTGGCGGGGAAATTAAGAATCCGCACAAAAATGTTGGTCGTTCTATCATCATTTCGCTGCTGATTTGTGTGGCGCTATATTTGATGATTACCTTAGCAGTTGGCGCCAACCTGTCAATTGATGAAATCGTTAGGGCCAGAGACTATGCACTGGCTGAAGCTTCCCGTCCTGCTTTTGGTCAATGGGGACTTTGGTTTACGGTTGGCTTTGCAATTGTTGCTACAGTTTCTGGAGTAATCGCCAGCCTCTTTGCGGTATCACGTATGTTGGCTATGCTTACCGACATGCAGCTGGTACCACACAAACATTTTGGAATGCCCAGTAGCATTCAAAAACACACTCTGGTATATACCGTTGTCCTTGCTATGCTACTAACCATTTTCTTTGATCTGGGTCGTATTGCTTCACTAGGTGCAATCTTTTATCTCATTATGGATATTGCTATCCATTGGGGAGTGTTGCGTCACTTACGTGAGGATGTAAAGGCAAAACCCATTATTCTCATCACTGCCATTTTGCTTGATGTAGTAGTGCTTAGCGCCTTCTTGTGGATCAAAGTACAGTCTGACATGCTGGTAATCTGGGCATCACTGGCTGGACTCATAATTATTTTTGTCGGTGAGCGTTTGTTTATACGTAACTACCAGCAGTCAACTGAGTAGTTTATGCAGAAATTCAGATCATTTTTAACTCTAAGGATTTCTTGAGCACAGGTACCACACCACAGTCATCAACATTACCGGCAATGTGTGTAAATCTGGCCTTAATGTCTTCTTCTGCATTGCCCATAATCACAGGATGTCCTACCAGTTCAAGCATGGGCAAGTCACCAGCACTATCGCCAACTGCCATGGTGTTAGCAAGTTTGACTTTTAGGATATCCGTTAAATGACGTACAGCACTACCCTTAGACACACCTTTTTGGGTGACACTGACAAAATAAACGTCTTTTAACGCTGGAGATGTTGCGGTGCTGAGTTGTGCTCCTTCAAGCTGCAAATCGGCTGCCTGCTCAAGTTGTTCAGCGGTTAATACCCACTGTGCCCGTACCACCGGTTCGTTAGCGGCTACATCACTTAAATCACGCACGATGGCGTTTATGCCGATCATTTTGGCGTGGGCTTCGCTCATGGTCGTCTTGCGCTCGACAAACATTTCGTTGGGCGTATAGAGTTCTAAGACAAAAGACAGTTTGCGGGCGTGTTCGATAAGCCGCTTGGTATTGATTTCACGCAAGGCCGAGACTTGCAAGGTTTTACCGTCCGGATAGGCTACTACCGCACCGCTTTGAAAGACATGAGGATTGTTAGGCCCCAAGCGCTGCGCTACCCTTTGCGCCACGCCACCGCAGGGACGGCCAGTGCAGACTGCCATTTTTACTCCCGCAACGCGCAGTTTTTCCACGGTTTCCCACACGCAATCAAGCACTTGACCGCTCGAGCCAATCAGGGTTCCGTCCAAGTCTAAGACTACCAGCGGGATCACGACACGACCTCTTTTTCTACCCGTAAGCGTAGCTCTGCCAGTTGTTCGGGCTCGAGCTGTCCCGGTGCGTCGCTAAGCGGGTCAGTACCGCGCTGATTTTTGGGAAAGGCAATTACATCACGCAGGCTATTTGCACCCGCTAGCAACATGACCAACCGATCAAGACCCCAGGCAATCCCACCGTGAGGGGGCGCACCATAGTTAAGAGCATCTAAGAAAAAGCCAAAGCGCCGCTTTGCTTCCGACTCGGGAAAGCCTAACGCGGCAAACATCCGTTTTTGCGTGTCCAGGCTGTGAATACGCAACGAACCCCCACCGATTTCATTGCCGTTTAGCACCAGATCATAAGCCCAGGCCCGCACGCTGCCAGGGTCGGTTTCGAGCATGTCCAGGTCTTCGTCATGGGGTCGGGTAAAGGGGTGGTGCATATAGGTATAGCTCTGGGTTTCCTCATCAAAGTCGAGCAAGGGAAAATCGACAATCCAGGCGAATTCCAGCACTTTTTGCTGCACAAGCCCAAGGTCAATACCGAGCTTAAGCCGCACCGCGCCAAGCGCCTGACAGGCCACCAGCCAGCTATCGGCCACCAGGAGCAAGGTGTCACCGGTTTCGGTTGCTAATGTTCGTAACCCAGCTAGCTCTGCACTGCTTAAGAATTTGGCAATCGGCCCGTTAAAGCCCTCGCCATCGCGTTTTAGCCAGGCCATCCCTTTGGCACCAAAGGTTTTTGCCTGTTGCTCGAGCTCAGCTAAAACTTTACGGGAAAGACCTCCCGCCTGAGCCGCCGGTACTGCTAGTGCCTTGATCACCCCACCACTGTTAAGCACCCCGGCAAAACCACGAAATTCGGTTTTGGTAAATACAGCGGAAACGTCACTGAGCCTAAGCTCAAAACGCAAATCGGGTTTGTCCGAACCATAAAGATTCATAGCCTCAAGATAGGGAAGACGGCGAAAGGGTGTCTTGATTTCCTGCCCGGTTGTCAACTTGACAACGTGCTGCATCAATCCTTCGTTTAATGTCAATACGTCATCCTGTTCAACAAAGGACATTTCGATATCCAACTGGGTAAAATCGGGCTGACGATCAGACCGCAAATCCTCGTCACGAAAACAGCGGGCAATTTGAAAATAACGATCAAAGCCCGACATCATCAGCATTTGTTTGAACAGTTGCGGCGATTGCGGCAGCGCGTAAAAGGCACCGGCTTCTTGCCTTGCAGGCACGACATAATCACGCGCCCCTTCCGGTGTTGACAGGGTTAGCAGCGGGGTCTCCACCTGGATAAAACCCTGCTTATCGAGATAGTCCCAGATGGCCTTGCTGATGCGATGACGTAACAACAAAGGAGCGGCGGCCTCGGGGCGACGCAAATCGAGATAGCGGTGTTTAAGACGCAAGTCCTCACTGACTTCCTGGGCGTCGATGCTGCCGTCAATGAGAAATGGCGGGGTCTGAGCTTGAGAAAAAATATTAAGCTCTTTTGCCACCACTTCAATATCACCGCTGGCCAAACGTTTGCTACGTTGTTCCTCGGGCCGGGCGCGCACCACGCCCTGCACCTCGATGACATATTCGCTGCGCAAAGTTTCAGCTAAGGCAAAGGCGGCGGCCTCACTGGGATCGATGACCACCTGGACGAGCCCTTCGCGATCACGCAAGTCGATAAAAATCAACCCGCCCAAATCACGACGGCGGTTGACCCAACCTTGCAAGATGACGCTTTTGCCGATGTCGTTGGCGCTTAGGGCGCCGCAATAATCAGTTCGTTTCATAATAGCCTCTTCATTAGATATTCGCCGCTAGAGACGGGCAGCCAAAAAGTCGGCTAGCTGCGTTTGGGACACTGTTATCTGCTCGCCCGATGCTAAGTGTTTGAGTTGATAACTGCCCGCTTCCCGCTCTTTACTACCGCGCAACGCCGCAAAAACCGCTCCGGCACGGTCGGCTTCTTTTAGACCCTTGCCGGGGTTGCGTCGGGTATAAGCGTGCTCGACACTGAAGCGCTGGCGCAGACCAAGGGCAAACTTGGCCACTTCGGCCACGGCTTCGTCGTCCATGGGTATTAAAAACAGAGCCAGACGTTGCTGTGTTGGCAGCTCAGCCCGGTCTTGCTCGAGCGCTAACAAGACGCGTTCGATACCAAAAGCCCAGCCCACCCCGGGTGTTTTGGGGCCACCCATATTTTCGACCAGACCATCGTAGCGACCACCGCCACAAAGTGCCGACTGTGAGCCAATGTCGCCATGATGAAATTCAAAGGCGGTGCGGTTATAATAATCGAGCCCGCGCACAATGCTGTCATCTATCTCAAAGGGGATATCCCAATTACGCAGATAGCTTTTAACTTCTTCAAAATGGGCTCTGGCCTCAGCACCTATAAAATCAAGCGGACGCTTTAATTCGCGCACAATTGCCTGGTCGCCCTCATCTTTGCTGTCTAAAACACGCATGGGATTGAGCTTAAGACGTTCCCGACTTACTTCCGAAAGTTTGTCCTGCACTTGCCCTAATTGCTCACGCAAATACTGATTATAAGCTTTGCGGTCTGGCGGGTCACCTACCGAACCAAGTTTTACCAGCAAGTTTTTCAGCCCTAATTCGCTAAAAATCTGATAGAGCAAGGCAATGGCTTCGGCATCTACTAAAGCGTGCTTAAGCCCCAGGATTTCACAGTTTATCTGATGAAACTGGCGATAACGTCCTTTTTGGGGTTTTTCAGCCCGAAAGGCCGGGCCACGGCTCCACAGTTTTATTGGCGAGGGGCACATTTGCATGCCGTGTTCAATAAAAGCGCGCATAACCCCGGCGGTAAACTCGGGTCTAAGCGTTAGGGAGCGTCCACCTAGATCGGTAAAGCTGTACATTTCTTTTTGCACGACCAAATCGGCGGATTCGCCAACTGATTTGGTGAAGACTTCGCTGTGTTCAAAAATAGGAGGGGAGAGCTCTTGTACTCCGGCGTGCTCGAGCACACGCTGTGCTACCTCATAAACAAAGCGCCATTTGCTTTGCTCTTCCGGGAGAATATCGAAGGTTCCTTTGACGGCCTGTAATTTCATAACGGTTGAGTTTAGCACCTGTGGAGACAAAAAAAGAAAGGCTGCGATAAAGCAGCCCAAAATGACAACTCTTTAGTTTATGGCAGATTAGCGGGCAAACCGTTGCTGCGAGCCCCTCTTACGAACACAAAGACATAGCCACTGGCGGCACCCTCGGGGATATCGACAACAATCCGTGAATCAGACCATTCTTTGGCCGTTACCTGCACGCCACCACGCCCCTGGATGTCTGCGCCCAAAAGGACATAGCTTTTCTCGTGCTGCCCGGCTAAACCATCGCTAAAGTAGCGGCCCTGCAAAACCAACTCGCCGTTACTGGGTGTGGTTGACAGTAGGGTAGGGACGACGTTGTTTTCCACACTAACGGCTGGGCTACAAGCTGCTAATAGCAAACCAGCCAAAACTACTATGCTGAGAACAAAAATACGCTTCAAGATAGCCTCCTTGAGCAGAATGTTATGTGACAGCAGGGCCTGGCGTCAATGGCATGTTTCATAGATGATAGCTTTTAAGGAGCCGACAAAACAGCACTTTGGTATTATGGTGGCAAAAGTTGGAGGTCAAGGTGCGAATCCTTATCCTGTCGTTAATTTTTTTGGGGCTTTACTGGGCAAGTAGTTTTTTGCTCAACAGCTATATCTTTAGACTTAATCTGTCACGAACCGTCATGCGTATAAGCGCTTATTTGCTTAGTTTTGTCGGTATTTTGCTGTTTATGTGGTGGGGTTATGCGCCAAATCCACTGGGTGGTTTTAGCTGGTTCCGCTGGGTGCTTTGGGTGTTTAGTGCACTGTGCTTTGGTACTTCGACCTCGCTGCTGGGCGAAGTCAAACGCAGCTACGCTAGCTTAAAGCGGCGTTAGTACGGGCTTTAATTAGGTTTACTTTGCACCTCAAAGGGCTCTTATCTTCTTGGAAAGATAATACCCATTCCGTTAAAAAGCCGAAAATGAAGTTAGTAGTTGGTGGTTAGTGCTAGGTAGGAAAAGCGTTTTTAGAAAGACCTCACTGATACCGATTCCGTTAAAAAGCTCCATAGGATTCAGTTTTTTAGGCGAGTGGGAAGGAATTAAGCGGATTCAGTATAACTGCTGACGCTCAAGCTCAGTATAGAAGTGCCTTACCCCTCATGCCTCTCACCACAAACGCCTAGCCTTAAAACGTCAATAAAACCTAATCGATATCATCCTGATCCAAGCTGGCAATAGCCTCCTTGAGGCCGTCAATATCCATTTTGGCGTAGATACTTGAGGTGTTGACATCACTGTGACCGAGAATTTGCGCCACCCGGTAAAGGTCGCGAGTGTTGCGATATAGGCGGGTGCCGGCGGTATGCCTTAAGACATGGGCGCCCCGGTAGCGTTCCGAGACACCGGCCTGCTTATAAAGTTTTTCCAGTTGTAACCTGACGGTATTGGCGTGCATGGCGCGGCCACGACGCTCGAGCTTTACTTTCTTGCCCACATTGACCAGCAAGGCGTCCTCGGTAGCCACGGCATGCAAGGGACGGTCACGCAGCCAACTGGTAAGTGCCTTGGCTGTGGCGGTGGTCAGGGGAATGGTGCGGCTTTTGCCGCCCTTGCCATTGCGAATGTGAATGAGTCCGGCGGAACGGTCAATATCGGATGTCTTTAAGTGAACAACTTCACTTATACGTAAACCCTGATCACCCATAAGTCTTAAGATGAGCAGATTGCGCCGTCCTACTGCGTCGGTCTTATCTATAAGGTCAACTAAGCGCCTATATTCTTCGAGCGGTAGAGCCGGGCGACGCTCATGACGTGGCCGGGGATCACTGGGCGTGCGCACCTCATGAGCAGGAGATTCTTTTAGTGCCGCCGCCCAGACAAGGGCTTTGTAAAATGTGCGAATGCCTGCTAAATAAGCGGCGGCGCTGCCGGGCAGCAGGGGTTTGTCCTGCGAATTGCCCAAGTGTCCGCCTTGTCGTTGGATTAAAGCCAGATAACGCTCAACATCATCTCGGGTGGCTCGAAGCAAAGGCACATCTGGTGACGCCTCTGGGTCGGGCCAACAGTGGTTAACCCAATCACGTATGGCAATCTCGTAGTAAGCCCGAGTGTTATCCGAAGTCTGAATTCCTTTGCGGCCACGATAGCTGATAAAAGTATTGGTCAAGTCAATAAGAGCCTCGAGGTCACGCTCCTGGCAGGCTCGAGCTGCTTCTAGTTTGCGGCGTGAGGCGTCGTGCCAGGTGGTGGATAGTTGCAGGTCAAAAGACATAAGCACAGCCTAACGCAAGGATTCATATATCATTGTGGTTTATTTCTCTAAAGCACAATCATCAATATTTTACAGCTTTTAGGTTGCTACCGTCACACGGTTCCGATCGCCTTCCTTAGACTGATATAAACGGCGCTCCCAAAAGCCGTTCACGTTTAAGCCAATGACTATCAAATAATTAACAAATGCCGCCATGACTTAAGACGATGCCCCATTCCGATATAAGGCAAAAATTTTGGTCGCAGCAGAATCAACATGTCACCGGTGTGGATGAATCGGATTTTTCCAGACTCAGGCGCAGAGTCCCAATTCATTAAAAAACGGCAAATTTGCCGGGTATCCTACCCTTGGAACGGGCTCAAGCCCCCTTAAAACGGCTCTCAGCGCGTAGCTGTTTTTTATGCCGTCCAGAACGGTGTTTTTTTGACCCCTTGGTTTACAGCTTAGTTTCCTGGGCAAAGAGAGGAATTAAAGCGCAAAATATGACCGGAGCAAAACGATATAACTTGACCTGTGGACTGCTCGAGCTTTAAACAACCCGAGCTGTCAATACCACGGGCGATACCTATATAGTTTTGCTTGGCGTTTACAAGTTCAAGTTGCTGATTCAATAACAGGTCATAGTTTTTATAAAGATCGGCTAGATAATCTGCAGCCATCAGATCGAGCCCTCGCCGGGTACCTTCAAGCACCATGGCGTGCACACCCTCAAGGTTCCAACCGCGCAGACCAATGGCCGCGTCCGGCACCTGGTTGTTGACGTTGACGCCAACACCAATAAGCAAGTGCCCCCGGCAATATTCCGTCAATATACCGGCCAGCTTTTTGCCCCGGTAGTAAAGATCATTGGGCCACTTGATGTCGACTTTAACGCCATAACAAGGGAGGACCTCAGCTAAGCCTATAGCCATTGCCACCGTTACGGCAGTTTGTTTAAAGGCAAGAGCTGTTGGGGTTTTTATGGCAATCGTCTGATAACTACCCCCGCTACTGCTGTGCCAATCTCTAGTGCGTTGGCCGCGTCCGGCGGTTTGTCGCGCTGCGCGCACAACCAGACCATGTACTGCCTCGCCAGCCTCAAGCCGTTGCCGCAGCAAATCCTGCGTCGAGTTCAGCTCATCAAAACTCTCGATGCGAAAGGGAATCGCTAACGACACTTATCCAACCTCGCTAGCTAAAGCCAGACTCTGGTCTTTACTGATGCTAAAGACCCGGCTCACGCCCTGCTCGGTGGTGACGCCCCAGAGTACAGCGGCAACTTCCATGGTGGCTTTTTGATGGGTGATGAGAATAAACTGTGTGCCTCTTTGCGCTTTTCTGTCAAGAAACTGGCTAAAACGCCGGATATTGGCCTCGTCAAGGGGTGCGTCAACCTCGTCCAGAATAGCAATGGGCAAGCCCCCAGTTTCGGCACCAGTCATAAGAGCAAACAAAAACGCCATCGCACCCATTGTCCTCTCCCCCACAGAAAGCAAGTTGAGTGATTTTGTCTGTTTACCCGGCGGCTGCAAATCAATATTTAGTCCAACGGGGCGGCCTTCGCTTCGCTCCACGATAATGTCAGCCCGGCTGCCAGCACCAAAAAGTTCCTCTACGTGTCTTAAGAAACTTTCCCGCAGTTTGTCAGTAGCGGCGTTTAGCCTGGTGGTGGTCTCGGTGTCGATGTCGCTGAGGACGGTCTCAAGTTCGCTCACTGCCAGACCCGCCTCGGCGGACTGGGTTTGCAACTGTTCTAAGCGGGCATGTTGCGTTTCATAGTCTAAGCTAGCGCGGTGGTTGACCGGGCCTAGTTGCGTAAGCAATTGTTCAACTTCGCGCAATCTCGCCCGCATGTTTCTTAGCGAGGCCGTAAGGGGCTCGAGCCCTGCAGGGAAAGCGGTCAATTCCTCTTTGGCCAATTCAAAAGCCGCCTCACGTCTTGCCAAACTGATCTGCACTTGCTCTAAGGCCGCGCCCTGTTCGGCTTGTTGCCGACTTAAATCTTCTAAATGCTGTTCGGCCTCCTCAGACTTTAACTGGGCCTGTAGATAAACCGCTTCCTTATCCGCAAGGTCCTGTGGCAAGGCTTTTTTAGCTGCCTGCTCCTGGGTCTGGGCCAGCTTAAGCTGTTCTTTGGCTCGAGCTAGTTCCTTTTGCAAGTGGTCATATTGGCCGCTAAGCTCAGTTAACCTTTGCTGTTCCGCCTCGTAGCGTGCCAAGGCTTGCTGATGAGTCTCCAAACGCTCCCGAAAAACAGCCAGATTTTGTCGTGCTTCGGCGAGTTCTCGGCTAGCAGCGCTTTCCTGCTGGCGTAAAGTCGCTAACCCGGTTTGCTTTTGATAGCTGGACTGCTCGAGCTCTGAGAGCAGATTCTCTTTTTTAAACTCGGCACTTCCCTGAGAAAGCGTCAGCTCTTTGAGTTGTTTTGCCAACTTGCTGCGGCGCTGCTCTAATTCCTGCTTTAAAGAACGCTGTACGGCCACAGATTCACGAGCGCGGCTTAATGCCGTTTCGCTACTTCTGGCAGTCTGCACTAAGTTATTTAACTGCTCCTGAGATTTTTTAAAAGAACGCTGTAATGCTTGCAAATCTGCTGTCAGGGTTTGGGCTAATGCTTCGGCTTGCTTGGCATTGGCTTTGGCTTCTGCCAGCTCGGCTCGAGCTCCTAACAAACCCACATGGTGCTGCCTGTGTCCGCCTGTCATGGCGCCGTAGGGCTCGAGCAAATCCCCCTCTAGAGTCACCAGGCGTGGACGCTGCGTATATTTACGCGCCAGCGAGGTAGCTACCGCCATCGTTTCCACCAGGATGGTATTTCTCAAAAGTTGGTAGGCGATTTTGGCATAGCGCGGTTCGACGTCGATAAAGTCTACACAAAGACCGATAACACCAGGTTCCTGGGCGTGGAGCTGTTCCAGCCGCGGCGGTTTAGCCTCAATCAAATCAAGTGGTAATAAAGTAGCCCAGCCCCCCGCACGTTTAAGATAAATCAGAACTTTTTGACCCGTTTCGGCATTATCGACCAGTACATGCTCGGCTCGTCTGCCCAAGGCGCTGCTGAGTGCTAGTTGATAAGCTTCCGGCACACTAAGTAAATCCGCTACCGAGCCAATGACCCCTGAAATACCCGAGGTGAGGGCGTTTTTCGGCCCTTGGGCATAGCCCCGCCGGGCCTCATGGGCAAGGCGGCTGCGCTCTGCGGCGCGGTCTAGGGCCTGAGCTTCGGCAAGGGCGCCCGTCTGGGCTTGCTGCAACTCGACCAATTTATTGCGGCTCTTTTCTAAATCTTCTTGTGCTTTTGCCTGCAAAGCCTGGTTTCGTACTGCGGTTTGCTCGAGCCTGAGTAACTCGTCATCATCATTTTCTGTCAGCGTCGCTAAACGCGTGTCGACATCTGCTAGCTGGCGCTCGAGCTGAGTCTTTTTAGCCTGAAAACCTGCTAAGGCCTGCGTGTGCCGGACTTCTTCTTCACGCGCTAGCTGTAATTTGCTGTTTAGCTTGTTAAGTTGCGCTTCTGCGTCCAGCACAGCTTCTTGCCGCTCAAGCAGTTCGGCACTAGCTATCACTTCTTGCTGTCGCAGGCTTGCTTCATCACCCTCTGGTGCGCTTGGTGGCCGGTTAGCATTTAGTCTGTCCAGTTCGGCAGCGATATTTATTACTTCACGTGTCAAGGCGTCAAAACGCTGCCGAGCGCTGCTATAGCGCTCTTCAGCAACTCTTAGGTCACCGCGCCGAGCTTCGGCATCAGTTAGTGTCTGACGGTAATTTTGCTCGAGCCCGCTTAATTTCTCCCGGGCGCTGTGCCAGGCTTTTTGCGACTTGACAAGAGCGTCTTTACCCTGCGTCACACTTTCCTGCAAAGCTATTTTTTGGCGGTAAAGATCGTCCAGCTCGGCTTTAAGGCCACTTACCCGCCGTGAACTTAAACTGTAGCGTAGTTGCAAGGATTCCTGCTTCAGGGCGATTGCCAGTTCGGCCTGTTCGGCTTCTTCTTTTAGCAATTCGAGTTGCCGTTCTAATTCAATTATGATGTCTTCGAGCCGCTGCAAATGCTCTCGAGCGGTGTCAAACCGTGCCTGTGATTGTTCGCGGCGCGAACTGAGCTTAGCTACACCAGCGGCTTCGGCGACATAGCTAAGCAGTTTTTCCGGGTCGGCCATCAAGACCTGGCTCACCTCACCCTGGCCGATGATGGCCAAGTTGCCCCGCCCCAAGCCGCTACCGGAAAGCTTATCTTCAAGGTCTAAAAAGCGCGCGTTCTTACCGTTTAGCTTTAGCTTGCTCTGTCCATCACGCCAGAGGCTCCGTGAAATGCGGATGCTACGGGCGTTGTGCTCGAGCTCTAACTCCACTTCGGCATAAGACACCCCCCGCTTGCCCGCTGCGCCATGAAAGATAAGCTCGGTTTTGTTACCTGCACGAAACTCACTGGCTCGCCCACCACCACTCGACCAGCGCAAAGCGTCAATCAGGTTGGACTTGCCCGAACCATTAGGGCCGACGATGGCGGTTATGCCCGGCACAAATTCAATAGTGCTGTGTTCAGCAAAGCTCTTAAAACCGTGCAGGGTCAGCGAAGTTATACGCACTCAGCCAGTTTACAGTATTTTTTAGCGAGTTCGGCAGTGAGGTTTAATTGCCGTTTGCCAAAGCCCCAAGCAGTTCGGCGCTAACCCGGACACCCCGATAATAGTTAATTAGGTCAAATTTCTCATTCGGAGAGTGAATGCGATCTGTTTCCAGACCGAGGCCAATTAAGACTACATCGGCATCAAGCAAGCGCTGGAAATCACTCACCACCGGGATGGTGCCGCCGGTACGGGCAAAGATGACTTCTTTGCCATAGACAGTCCGTAGGGCTTTGGCCGCGGCCTGCACTGCGGGCGATTCCAGCGGCGTGATGGCCGGCTGACCGCCATGTAGGTCTTTTACCGTAACCTCAAGCCCTGCCGGGGCAATTTCTTTTAGATAGCGGCCAAGTTTTTCGCTTATGTCATCAGGATCCTGGTTTGGCACCAGGCGACAGGAAATTTTGGCCATTGCTTTAGCGGCAATGACCGTCTTGGCGCCTTCACCCTGGAAGCCACCGCCAATGCCGTTGACATCTAAAGTAGGCCGCGCCCAGAGGCGCTCGAGCAGGCTATAACCCGCCTCGCCTGGTGTAGCGCTGACGCCGATTTCTGTGGCGAAGTCCTTTTCGTCAAAAGATACTCGCGTAAAAGCTTCACGTTCGGCAGTGCTTATCTCCATAACGTCATCATAAAATCCTGGCACGGCAACGCGGCCTTGCTCGTCATGAAGTTTGGCAATCATGGAGGCCAAGCCATTGATCGAATTGGGTACGCCGCCCCCAAAGGCGCCCGAGTGTAAGTCCATGGCGGCGCTACGCACCTGCACTTCAATATAAGCCAGCCCCTTTAGACCATAGGTGATAGTTGGAGTCTCAGGCGCTAACATAGCGCCGTCTGAGATGACTACAATATCTGCGGCTAAGAGTTTGCGGTTTTTCTTGATAAAGGCACTTAAGCTAGGGCTGCCGATTTCTTCCTCGCCCTCGATTAAGAATTTGAGGTTGACCGGCAACTTGCCCGTCGTTGCTAACAGGGCTTCGGCACCCTTGATGTGTACAAAGACCTGTCCTTTGTCATCCGAAGCGCCCCGGGCAATAATTACGCCATCTTTTACCACCGGCTCAAAAGGCGGTGAATCCCAGAGCTCGAGCGGATCGGGCGGCTGCACGTCATAGTGGCCATAAACCAGCACGGTAGTGGCGTCCGGGTGCAAGTTATATTCGCCATACACTATCGGATGTCCGTTGGTCTCCATGATTTCAGCGCTTAAGCCAGCCGCCTTTAAATTATCGGCAAGATACTTAGCCGCTTGCTCCATATCGGCCTGATGCTTCGAAGAGCTGCTTATCGAAGGAATTTTTAAGAGCTCGAGCAATTCTTTAAGCTGGCGTTCTTGCGCTTCTAAAAGATAATCAGTTAAAGACATGCCCCAATATATAACGCCTAAGACTTATCGGTGTCGTCACTACTGTCATCTTTAGGAGGATTAAGTGCGCCTTTGTAGTGCTTCATACGCTCTTGCAACTGTGTCTGAATGTTACCGATACGGCCTTCCATCGTCGACTGTAGCTTGTCAAGCTGACGGCGCAAACGGATAATCTCTTCGACACCGGCCAAATTAACCCCGAGTTCCTGAGTGAGACGGCGAATTTCACGCAAGTGCTCGATGTCCCGCTGTGAATACAAACGGGTTTTGCCGGAGCTGCGGCTTGGCTCAATTAAACCTTTGCGTTCATAAAGCCGCAAGGTTTGCGGGTGCATATCAACCAGTTCGGCAGCAACGCTGATGACGTAAAGCGGCCTGTCTTTGTTGATAGCATCTTCGTGTTTGGCAGTGTCTTGTTGATTTTCCGGCTTATCGCTCATCAGGGGCTCCTAGAACTAAGCTGGTGTCAGCGCGTCGCGAAGCATCCGCCACACGCCCTGCCACACTGTTACCTTTAATTTGACTATCAGATCACCACCACCAAGCCCGCCACCTGGAATACGGATGGTTTGCCCGTCTTTGACCAAACGGGGAATTTTGATAGTAAGCCCTAATAGTTGCGCGCTAGTGCCCCTATTGGCCTCTAGCGGGGTGATGGGCAACTCGGCTTCCAGGTCTTGACCAACAAGGCGAACGCCTCGCGGCAAACGAATATTTACTTTTACATAAGCATCGCCGGGGGGTCGGCCCGGCCCCCCTAAGCCCTTTAGGCGTAATTTAATGCCGTCGCGAATCTTAGCGGGAATATCCACATCAACCTCGTTGCCCAGCCGTGAAATACCACGACCACCGCAATTAGTGCACACACCCAAATCAGTTCTACCCGTACCCTGGCAGTTGCTGCAGATACTGGGGCCAGGAATGCGAATGCGCAGTTTTGTGCCTTGCCTGGCCTCGGCAACACCGATATCCACATTTACCTCACGGTCGGTGCCGGGTAAGAGTCCGGAATTGCGCATCATGCCGGTGACTACCCCAAAGAGGGCATCGAAAACCGCGTTGCCGGTGCGGGGTATGTCGCCTGGGCGCGTGCCTAAGTCGATGTTGATGTCAGCCTCCTGAAAGATGGTTTGCCAATCGACATGACTAAAGTCCGGTCGTCCAGCTTCGGTCCTAACGCTGCCATAACGATCAAAGCGGGCTCGAGCCTCAGGATCACGCAGGGTGGCATAGGCTTCGGAAATCTCCTTAAAGCGCTCCTCAGCCTCTTGACTGCCAGGATTGCGGTCAGGGTGATATTGCAAAGCCAAACGGCGATAGGCCGTCTTTATCTCATCAGCGCTGGCGCTGCGGTCAACCCCAAGTACGTTGTACGGATTGTTTAGCGTATTTGTCACTAGCTTAAATATACATTATCTGAGTGTGGGATTGTTAATGTCTATTATCGCCAAGCCAAAAGGCAATGTTCCCAATGCCCCGGGAGAGTTAAGTCGGTGCTATGCTGGACAGTGCGAAAGGAGCAAAATGCGCAAACTCATAAGTTTATTTTTCTTGCTGGTAATTTCGTTTTCATTGGCCGAGGCCGACGATCCTGTGGTTTTACAATTGGCCGACACCACTATTACACTCAGTGAATTTGATTCGCGCTTTTCGGTTTATGCCTTTGACTTAGCCGCCCAACGGGGCTTAAATCTGACCCCCGAAGATCTGCCGCTGCTAAACGAACTACGACCATTTTACCTAGATCAACTTGCCACCGAGTTCGTGGTGCGCCAGGCGGGAGAAGCGCGTGGTCTTACGGTTGAAGAAGATTTTGTCAACGAGCAAATAGCCAGCATCAAAGAAAATTTTGACAGCGATGAGGCTTTCTTAACCGCTCTCGAAGCGGCTGGTTTTGCCAGTGAAGACTTGTTGCGCACATTGATTAGCGAGTCAGAATTGTCGCGTCGGACCGTGCTGGCTTTGCGGCAAAACATCGAAGTGAAAGACTATCAGCTTGAACTCTGGTACAAAGCCAACCAAGAGCGGTATACGCAAGCTGCCGAGGTCTGTGCCCGACACATTCTGGTTGAAACCCTACCCGAAGCCGAGGCCCTTAGAGACGAGTTAGTAGCAGGGGCGGACTTTGCCACCCTGGCCCAGGAAGTCAGCATAGACCCGGGCAGCGGCCCCCGTGGCGGTGATTTGGGTTGCTTCCCCAGTGGCGTGATGGTACCCGTCTTTGAAGAGGCTGCCTTTGCGACGCCCGTTGGTGAACTCAGTGAAATTGTCGAAAGCCAATTTGGTTTTCACATCATTTTGCCCTATGATCGTATCGAACAGAGCGTAACGCCGTTGGCCGACGTGCGCGAGGAGGTTCTAGCCGCAGTCGAAAACGATGTTTTGGCTAAGCTCATTGAGGGGCTGCGCGAGAATTCGACGGTAGAAGTCTTCCCTGATCTGCTTAGCCCACCCGAGGAGGTCGATCAACCATAAAAAGAAGAGCATGGATTGTAGCAAGCCTCATCATTTTGGCCCTAATTCTCTCGGCCTGCCGCAACGAAACTCAAAACCGCCTTCGTCGCAGCATCCAGGACTTTACCGGACAACGTTTTTACATCACGCTCTACAGCATTGATGGCACGCCAATCTATGAAGGTATTGTCGACGGTAAAGTTACTCGCTCGGCTGCCAATTTAGCGGGCAGCAACGATTCCGCTTCTGGCAGCTATGTCTTCTGGTATGACGAAAGAGGACGTTACCATCAGACAGCCCTACCCTATTTGCTGACGTCCTTTGATCGTAGTACTGAGACTCCGTAAATAAAATCCCATATATAAATAACATAGTGACTGAGTCTGAAATTTTCAGACTCTCTCTTTATATTGCTTAGTGAAAATTATCACGATATTTATATTTGTGAATTGATTATCAGACAAAGGATGCCTCATGAGTTTGTTCATAGACGACGGCGCGAACGTAAGACTTGCTGCTACGATTGTTGAGAATCCTGCCATTATCGCGTTTGTCATGTGGCTGGAAACCCGAGCACCCAAAAACTGAAAGGATGAAATATGAATTCTAAGTGGTCAACCGATATAATGCCCGATTTATCCGACAAAGTCATTATCGTCACAGGCGCAAACAGTGGTATTGGCTTTGAAGCCAGCAAGGTCTTTGCCGCTAAAGGTGCAAAAGTCATTTTGGCATGTCGTAATCTGGCTAAAGGACAATCGGCTTTGGTCGATATTAAGCAAGCTCTGCCTGATGTCAACGCTAAACTCATACAACTGGATTTATCGCGTCAGGCATCAGTTCGTGAATTTGTGAAAGTCTTCAAAGAAAACTATGACCACCTGGATATTCTTGTAAACAACGCGGGCATTATGATGACGCCTTATTCAACCACTGAAGATGGTTTTGAAAGTCAGCTGGCAACCAATCACTTGGGGCATTTTGCTTTGACAGGTTTACTGCTCGAGCAACTTCTAAAAACGGAGGGGGCTCGAGTGGTCAACATAAGCAGCAATGCCCACAAATCTGGCACGATGGACTTTGATAACCTTATGTTTGAGGGTGGACAAGACTACGCACCCATGAAGTCATACGCCCGCTCTAAACTTGCCAATTTGCTTTTTACCTATGAATTGCAACGCTACTTTGAAGCGGCTGGCAGTTCAGCGATTGCCGTTGCCGCGCATCCTGGTGGGTCAAATACCAATCTTGCTTCGCACTTTGAAGACAGGTGGTACTTTCGCTTGCTAAGACCTTTACTAGAGGTCATTGTACAAAGTGCAGAACAAGGCGCCTTGCCCATGCTTAGGGCTGCGGCTGACTCGCAGGTTAAAGGCAGCGATTACTTTGGGCCAGATGGCTTTGGGGAGATTAAAGGCGCGCCCGTACTGGTAAAGGCAAACAACAACGCCCAGAATGAAGTGAATGCTAAAAAGCTCTGGGAAGTTTCAGAACAGCTTACAGGGGTGACTTTTAGCTCTAGCACTCCTCCAGAAGACCAAGCTTGATTTGTTTGTAATAGCACTTGCAAGATTTATAACTACAGACGATACTAGGGAATGAGAGCGTATTCACTAGATTTAAGAGAACGGATTGTAGCAGCAGTCAAGGCAGGGATGTCAAAAGCAGAAGTAGCCCGACAATTTAGCGTTGATAG
>JASBUK010000064.1 GCA_030147925.1 Trueperaceae bacterium | reverse complement strand
GCCGCCGGAGGCAAGGGCATCAATGTCAGCCGGGTGGCTGCACGCTTAGAACACCCGACGGTGGCTATGGGTTTTGCCGGCGGGCGCCCCGGCGACGAAATTGAAGACCTCTTGCACGCCGAGCAGGTGCGCACCTGGTTTACCCGGCAACGCTACCCTACGCGCAGCAATGTGATCGTGCATGACGACGAGGGCAAACAAATTCGCATTTCCAGCCCGGGAGCAGAAGTTCATTTAGAAGAAGTAGAAGCCTTAGAGGTAAATATCTTTGACCTGCGGATACCGGATTTTTTGGTGCTTTCGGGCAGCCTCCTAAAAGGTATGCCGGAGGATTTTTATGTTCGTGTCATCGACAGTGCAGCCAAGCAGGGCATAAAAGTAGCAGTTGATGTCGATAAGGAGTTGGCGGAAATCGTTGCAGCCGGAGCTTATCTGATCAAACCTAACAAGTATGAGCTCGAGCGCTTGGTAAATGCCGAAATCCACAACGAGCGAGATGTGCTTAACGCCGCTAAAAAAGCCCTGGACTCGGGCGTCCAGGTGGTTATAGCCAGCCTTGGTCGTGAAGGTGCGATCTTAGCTCGTGAAGACGAAGTCTGGAAAGCGACGCCTCCTGTAGTCGATGTGGATTCTGCGGTAGGTTCGGGGGATTCGCTCTTAGCCGGGGCGCTGGTTTCACGGGCTCAGGGCTCGAGCTGGGCGGAAGCGCTGCGTTTGGGCGTGGCCTGCGGCACGGCCACGGCAATGACACCCGGAACCGAGCTATGCCACGCGGCTTTGATCATGAAAATCCTGCCACAGATAAAGCTCGAGCCGCTTGCCTGGTGATTTATAACGAATTATTTTCCAAAGATATTAGGCAGTTCTTCAGGCGCTACCAAGACCTCACGCGGTTTACTGCCCTGATGCGGCCCCACCACCGCCAGTGCTTCTAGCGAATCCATCAGTTTACCAGCTCGAGCATGTCCTACACTCAAGCGACGTTGCAATCTGGAAACGCTGGCTTGTCCTTCATTTACCACCAGTTCGGCGGCTTCACGCAGTTTATCGTCATTCCAGTCGATCATGCCGCTGGCACTTGATTCGTCGGCGGGGGGTGGGTCAAAGTCGTTGCCGTAAGCCTCGACAAAATCGTCGTCGAAGTATTGCCGACGCAGGAAGCTGCCTAGCGCATGAATTTCGCCTTCACCAATAAACGGCCCCTGCAAACGAACTGGTTTAACTAAACCCGGCTGGTAAAACAGCATGTCGCCCATGCCGGTAAGCCTCTCGGCGCCCATGGTATCTAAGATAGTGCGGGAGTCGTGGCCGCTGCTAACAGCAAAGGCAACCCGCGCAGGCACATTGACCTTGATAAGGCTGGTGAGGATATCCACGCTAGGGCGCTGGGTAGCCAGTACCAGATGCATCCCCGTGGCCCTGGCCATCTGCGCCAAACGCATGATGGCGCTTTCAACTTCCTTGGGGCTGGTAATCATCAGGTCGGCCAACTCATCGATGATAATGGCCATAAAGGGCAACTGAGGCAAATCGAGGTTGCGAGCTTTTTGGTTGTACTGGTCTAAATTTTTCGCCCCAATCTTGCTCATCATCTTGTAGCGGCGTTCCATGTGCGCCACCGCGCCCAAGAGAACTCCAGCGGCATCGTTGGGGTTAGTCACTACCGACCGTACCAAATGTGGGATGCCGTCAAAGGGCGTGAGTTCGACCATCTTCGGATCGATCATCACAAATCTGAGTTCGGTGGGTAAATACTTATAAAGCAAGCTACCAATGAGGGTGTTCACCGCCACCGATTTACCGGAACCGGTAGAGCCGGCTATCAGCAAGTGGGGCATCTTGGCCAGGTCGCCTACGATCATTTCTCCGTCGATGCTCTTGCCTAAAATTAGCGGCAATCGCGCTTTGCTGCGCTTAAAGCTGGCCGATTCTGCTGCTTCGCGAAAGCTGATTACGTCACGCCGGGTATTGGGCACTTCCAGACCGATAACGCTCTTGCCGGGGATGGGTGCTTCGATGCGCACACTGCCAACGGCCATAGCCAGCGCCAAGTCGTCACTGAGGTTGGCAAAGCGGCTGATCTTTTCACCCGGGGCGGGTTCCACCTCAAAGCGCGTTACGGTGGGGCCACGTACGCTCGCCACCACGCGGCCTTGCAGTTTAAAGTTTGCCAGGGTGTCGTCGATCTTATCGATACGCTCCTGAACTTCGCGGGCTCGCGCCACCGGGTCTTCACTGCTGTGCTGCATTTCGTCCAACAGTTCATAATCGGGCAGTTGCAAAGGAATGCCGCCAATCTCCGACAAATCTTCAGCCGTGGTTTGGCCTGGTTTTGTTTGCGCTGTCTTTGCTGCTTCACTGACTTGTTCTTGCAAAGAAGGCTCCTGCGCCCTCATCTCGGCTTCTGCATCAACTGCTGTGACGGGCGCAAGCTCGAGCACCTCTCCAAAGGCGCTGGCCAGCGCTTCGTCTTCAATATCTGCCAGGCCTTTATCATCCGGCATTTCCGGTGATGTCGGAGGCTGCCTTAGGCGTAACTCCACCGCCTGTAAAGCCTTTTGCCAACCCTCGAATTGAACCAGTGCTTCACGTCTTTTTTCGCGCAGTTCGGCAGCTAAGGTCTCACTGTAATCTTTTAGTTCTTCGCCGTCCGGAAATTCTCCGCTAAGCCTAAGCAACTTAGCGCTCAAATCCCGCCAGAGCTCGAGCAGATCCACTTCTTGTTCAAAAGCAGTACGAGCCTCTAAAACCTGGCCGTAGTTTTTTAAGCGGGCGTGATGTTGCTCAAAAGCTTGGGCTAAAGCGCGAGGTTTCATCTCCCGCAAAGCCGTTTCGGCAAGGTCACGCTCGCGTGTCAAGCGGCGATAACGCTCGAGCAAAGCCGTTAAATCCAGAGCCAGAGCCTTACGAATATCATCCAGAGGCCGGGCTATACGCACCGCTTCGTCAATCGGGTCGGCAAGTTGCGCCTTTAAACCATTATGCCAGTTAGCAAAATCATCAATGCCTTCGGCCTTAAAGCTCACCGACAGTTCTCCAGCGCGATCCTTGGCAAAACCTGCCACGGCGTTCTGCCAGGCGGCGGTATCCGCCTGAACATCGGCCAGGATGTCCTTATCCGCCCTACTAAGGAGCAATTCGGATTTTTTGATGGCCTTGCGCCACTTATCCAGCTCGGCACTACCCGGATAAAGTGTACTGAGTGCCGATAAGTCTAATTTCAAATCTTTAAGGGCGGCTCGAGCCAAAGTCACGTCCGCATAAAAAGCCGCTCGCTTTTTGGCACTGCTGCGCCAGCGCATAAAGAGTTTAAAACTGCGGCGCAAGGCTTGCACCCCCCAGCGCGCCAGAGTGCGCAAAATGCGTGTTGGCCGCCAGGCTAAAATCAGCTCGAGCCCCAAGCTAAAAATAAAGAGCGCTAGCAGATATGCCAGCCAGCCTGTAGCACCCGCCACATAAGCTCTTAAACCTTGGCCCCAGATACCGCTCACTTCAGGCCTTGCCAATATGAGCAAAAACCAGAGTCCTAAGCTTGCCATCAGATAACCGGCCAAGACTCGTGGCCAGGCGCGGGGACTGCGACGCAGCAAAAATAATCCGCCTAGAACTAAAGCAGGCCAGGGTAAAACATAGGCTCCCCAACCTACGCGACCAGTTAAGGCCTCGCGCAAACTGCGACCTATGTCGCCCGTGGGCAGTCTGGGGATAAGCACCCCGATGATGAATATGCCTAGGGCCAGTAAAACCAGACCAATGGCTTCTAAATCAAACTGGGTCTCTGTAGACCGCTTGTTTTTGGGCTTTGAACGTTTACTCGCCACAAATTCCAGTGTATCGTTTTTGTTGTTAAGGGTGTGTTAAGTTCTTGTGCTGGCAGGCTTTTATCATGTACCTTGTAAAAGAAGCCGGTAGAGGTCATCAGGATTGGCGCTGAAATGCCGCACCGAGCGAAGCACAGGTTCTTCAAGCTGATGCAGTAGACCGATGAGCAAATTTCTCAAGGCGGCAAAGGT
>JASBUK010000063.1 GCA_030147925.1 Trueperaceae bacterium | reverse complement strand
CGGTGAACTCTCAGCTTGAAAGCATGGGTGTTCAGCGCTTGCGGGCGCGTACTAACGAAGGTTTCTTCATCAAAGTCCGCGCTTCTTTACTTGCTCTCATTTGCACGAACTTGCATGAACTGGACTAGCAATTACGGTATTTTTGCGAATGTTAGTTAAGTGCTCAAACAGCTCCTGTGAAATGTAACCCTTATCGCCAAAGAGCTTGCCGAAGAGATCTTTGCTTATGAAATCCAAAGGCTGTCTGTCATCGATGTTGCCAGGGGTTAGCTGCCCTGCCAAAAGGTCACCTCGCTCATTGACAATCAGGTGCGGCTTAAAGCCATAAAACATCCCCATCTTCGACTATCCATCCTCCATCAGAAAGGCGATTTACACCACCAACGTCATCGAATCGCTGAATTATAGCTTGAAAAAACCGCTGAAGACCAGAGCTGCCTTTCCGAGTGAGGACGCTCTGCTCAAAATCCTCTACCTGGCGCTTCAGAACGTTTCAAAAAAATGGTGAGCTAAGCATGTTAGATTTATGCAACGAAGACGTGTTTTTTCTTGCCTCTAGAGTCGCAGTGCGTTAGTTGCTAAGCTTGCCAACCGAGTTTACTCAACCGACTTTTCGTACAACCTCTAACTTTGAGCGTGTAGGACTTTAAGTGGAAAGAAAGAGGAAAGTAGTTAGTAGGAGGTAGAAACCAGGGATTTTCCAAAACGCTTTTCCTAACGACCACTAACTACCGACTACTCATCACCAACTACTAACCAAAAAACTATTGACAAGCTTGGGGCCTTGTTACTAAACTAAACCTTGTCTTGCTGGCCCATCGTCTAATGGCAGGACAGCGGATTCTGGTTCCGTCGGTTGGGGTTCGAGTCCCTGTGGGCCAGCCATTTTTTTCTTGAGCTAAACTTGACAGCAGCACAGCTAACTGTATACAATTCCGTCTGCGTCATTGGGGTGTCGTCTAATGGCAGGACCGCGGATTTTGGTTCCGTTAATCGGGGTTCGAATCCCTGCACCCCAGCCACAAACAAAAGCCGTCACAGACGGGTAAAGTAAAAAAGCGGTTGAAACTGACATCAACCGCTTTTTTCGTTTGTGTGCTTATAGTGTGTCGGTATGGTTATGGGCTAGTTATAGGCCTGGTTTTCCGGTAGGGATCCGTTTTGGTTAAACAGCATTTTGTTAAATTGATCTGATGTCCTTCGTGTTTTGTATCCTGCAAAACACAGTACAGCCACAGGTATAAATAGGGTCTCAGTTCACAAGAAATTTTAGTCCTACAGCTGCACATACTGCCCTCGCTGTTCATAGTGTGAGCGTCTTGTTCGGGCTTGGTGTCTTCGCCGCCAGAACGACCAGGCAAGAACCTCATCTGGAGGTGGCAGGCTTGTCCAGAGCAACCGACAAAGTAGATGTTTCACCTCAGGCACGCTCAGTTCAACAAGTTCAGCCTCGGTATCGCCCACGACCCAGCTAGCCTTAACACCCGCTGAAAATGCCCACTCGAGCTTGGGCTGCGCTAACTGCGGTTTGCTCAAGAACTTACGCTCATTAGGTACGCCTGCCTCCTCTCGCCGCGCTTTATCCTGTGCCCACTCTTGGGGCAGAAACAGCTCGCGGTCAATAAACGCGCTGCCTCTGCCGCTCGTGTAGGCTAGAAACACGCCGACTTGGCAGTTCTCGATTCTTCCGGCGATGCCTGAATACTGCCGCTTGACGCCTACCGAGTGCTCGCCCTTCTTTAGAAAACCTGTTTCATCTACGACCCGCACGGCCGCTTCCGCCCCCAGATTCTCCAGCACATAGTCTCGCAAGTCGTCGCACACCCCTTCTGCATCACAACGGGCGGCGCTTAACAAGCGCTGTGTTCCGTGAGGGGTAGCTTCACCCGCTTGCTCCGCTAAGTGCCAGCCGTCTTGCGCTCGACCGGGCTCAATAAACCTCGCAGGTAAGAAAGCGCCCGTTGCCTTGGCTCGGCACGAGCAAAGCGGGGAGCGATGCGACTATGGAGCGTTTCGAGTTCTTTCGTCCAGTCTTTGACTTGTTCTACTGTGGGTAAAACCATGCTTACATGTTAAACTACTTAAGTGCAGCTGTAGGATTAGTGCGATCTTTGCCAACACTCCTCAATCCTGATAATCTTGTGGAACACACAAGCGCACTGCACTTTGTAAAATTTCTACTTCAACAGGTGTTTTACCGATCACTTCACCATCTGCTTCAACAGGCAATGCAGGTCGAGCGTCTATACGAATATGCCTAACTTGTTGATACTGTGGAGATTTTTCTTTTGCCAGTTGACGCAACAGCAAGTACCAGAGGCTTGCCATCGTGCCCCAAACGCTGTCATTCTGCATAATGGCAACATCAAGCTTACCGTCATGTGGACTAGCACCAGGCCCCAAATCAAGTCCAGCTACATTTAGCTTACCCATATTAAAAATTATTAAGGAATGGGCTCGCCCAATTAGTCTGACACCATCTAGCTCGATCACCATTTTGTGGCGTCTTTGGGTAAAAAGATGTTTGAGTGCTGCAAGCCAGTATGCCAACATCCCCAAACGATCCTTTTCTTCACGGTTGGCATCTTGCATAATAAGTGCGTCATAGCCTGCGCCCATTGCAATGGCAAAACAGCGGTCATGATCTTTAATATAGCCAAGGTCAAAATCCCTGGTCTTACCACTGAGGCCTGTCTCCAGTGCATCTATCAACTTAAGCGGGATCTTAAGTATGCGTGCCAAAATATTACCTGTACCAAGTGGAATAATGATGACAGGGCACAGTGCACTAATCTTGACCAGACCAGACAACACTTCCATGATGGTACCGTCGCCACCTGCTGCAACAATGGCATCCACATCTGATTTAGCTGCCTCTTGTGCCATCTTAAAAGCGTCACCTGCTTGCAGAGTCACAAATACGTCAACTCTGGCACCTCGCTGCTCGAGCACAGACTTAATGTCATTAATGGATTTATCACTGTCGTGTCTACCTGAAGCTGGGTTTATAATGACAACTAAGTTTGAGAGCCGTTCTGAATTCTCTATTTTGGTGTTTGCTCTCATTGTCATAAACAACCTGCTCCGCTCAGTTCTAAAATATCTTTATAATAAAAACCTCACATGCTAGATGCAAAAGAGAAGAAAAAAAGAGAAGCTCTAAGGTATGCGAGCCAAAGATCTTCTCTCCCGATACAGCGTAACAGAGATTTTCACGGTCGAGGCTGGTGACGTTTAAGCTGCTTCGGCAGAATCTCTAATCATACCGTAATTGCTAGTCCAGTTCATGCAAGTTCCTGCAAAGGTCAGGCTTTTATCATGTACCTTGTAAAAGAAGCCGGTAGAGGTCATCAGGATTGGCGCTGAAATGCCGCACCGAGCGAAGCACAGGTTCTTCAAGCTGATGCAGTAGACCGATGAGCAAATTTCTCAAGGCGGCAAAGGTCTGCGCTCCTTTACGAGTCCGGCATTTATCCTCGGCAAAGACCGTATCTCTTTTGTGATGAAGGCGGTTTTCTATGCCCCAGCGTTTACGTACCAGCCGGTAAGCTGTTGGAGCGTCTGCGTCAAGGCTTGTAAGGAAGTAGGCTAGCTGCTCTTTGATTTCTCCGGTTGCCTTTGAGACCCGGCGGCGCTGGACTTCGACAACCTGTCTGAGACCGGGAAACTGCATCTCGGCAGCCAACTTGGAACTCACGCGAACGCGCCATTCCCACACCCAACCGCTGCGCACTTCATGGTGCTCATAGCTGTCATCTTCAGGATAGCGCATGATGTGTTTAGCCCAATCCAGCAGCTCTTTTTGATTGTCTTTGAGACTCAGCAGGTAGTTGCCCCCTTTTTTAGAACGCACTCAGCCAGGGATTTTTCTGTAAAGGCGGCGTCGCCACTAACGCACCAGTTGACACCTTCGAGTTCATCACCCAGCTCCATAACCACGGCTCGACCTTGTTTCGCTTCATCACCTTTACAGTGCTGTTCTAACAACGTCAAACCCAAAGCTTCCAAAAAGGCGGCAATCAACACCACCGCTTTATCTCCGCGTCCACTTCTGGCGCTGCCTTTGAGATGCTTGCCGTCTAAGTTCAGCAGCAACTCAGCCTGTTTTTCAGAAGTGCTCAGTACCGCTTTAGCCCAAGCTTGCAAAGCCGTCTCGAGCCCTTCGATACCCGCTTCCAAACCCCAGAAAAAACGGTAGATAGTCGCTTGGGCGGGTAAAGCATCAGCCCCTTTGCGACGCCCAAACCCCTTTGCTAACAGCCACTGACGTTCATCCTCAAGCCATTGCGCTACCGACAAAGGACTTGTTCTTCCACAGCCTATCGCCATCAGCACCGAGATGAACAGCATCTGCCAGTCATACACCGTGTTGGGGGCTCTGAAATCCTCGACCTCTAAAAGATAGGCGACCGGGCTCGGTAAGGTTCCTTTTCGATTTGTCATACACCACATGATAAAAGCCTG
>JASBUK010000042.1 GCA_030147925.1 Trueperaceae bacterium | reverse complement strand
GTCACTTTGGTGATAAAGAAAGTTTGCTGCAGGCTTTTATAGAAGAAATGACGCCCCGAACAGCCGTTCGGACGCTCACCCTTCATCCCAGTAAAGACTTAAAAGCTGACCTGGAAAAAATTGTGGGGGCAACGCTAAGTTTTTTCTTTGCAAATCGTGACATTTTGCGGCTTGTTTTTATGGGAAGCGAAAGCGAAAGGCGTTATCTTGAGAGTTTGCGTGAACGTTCTGACTCAACTTTGGCGCGTTTAACCGGCTACTTTAGGGCGCAGCAAGACGCAAGGCGACTGAAAGCAGGTGAGCCGAGCGAGCTTGCACTTGCCCTGATGGGTATGGTGCTGGCCTTTGCTGTTATCGGTCCACTGCACTATGGCACCAAGCTCGAGCACCCGAAACGCAGTAGCAAGCTTATTGTCAGTCTCTTTCTAAGTGATTTGCAAGGTGATAAATGACCGCACTTACCCTTTTCTTTGACACGATTAGTAATACCGACCTCTCTAAAGTAGGCGGCAAGGGAGCGAACTTAGGCGAATTAACACGGGCAGGTTTTAATGTTCCATCAGGTTTTTGTGTAACGACCAGTGCATTTTCGCGTTTTTTAGCAGCAGCCAACGAAGATATTTACCTCCGCCTCGCTAACGTACCGGGAGATGATCTTAAAAAATTGCGTCACGTTGGCGGCGCGGTGCGTGCACATTTAGAGAGTGTAGCTTTACCTGCCGAGGTCGAAGACGCCGTAGTGAGCGCCTGGAGTGAGCTCGGCAAGGATCACGCCTACGCAGTGCGCTCCTCTGCCACCGCCGAAGACCTTCCTTACGCTTCTTTTGCTGGGCAGCAAGACAGCTACTTAAATGTACGTGGTAAAGAGGCGCTGCTAGCAAACGTCAAGGCTTGTTTTATTTCTTTATTTACGGATCGCGCCATTTTGTACCGCGTGCAAAACGGATTTGACCATCGTCAGGTCGCCCTTGCAGTTGTCGTCCAGCGCATGGTACAGCCCGACGTTGCCGGCATTTTATTTACCGCAGACCCTATTAGCGGCAGGCGCGACATCGCCTCGATAAACGCCAGCTTTGGTCTGGGGGAAGCTTTAGTGTCCGGTCTTGTCTCAGCGGATTTGTATCAGGTTAACAAGCAAACAAAGCAAATTGTCAAGAAGCAAATCGTCACCAAGCAAATTGCCATTCGTTCGTTAGCAGAAGGCGGTACCGGGGCGGTTGAACTACCCAAAGAAGAGCGCGAGCAACCAGCACTCAATGATGAACAGGTATTGGCGCTCGCCAAACTTGGCAGCCAAATTGAGGCACATTATAGAAAACCACAAGACATTGAGTGGGCGCTTTTAGATGACGCTCTCTACGTTACACAGTCACGCCCTATTACCTCACTTTATCCACTGCCCAGACCGGGGCCGGAAGATGACGCCTTGCATGTTTACTTTAGCATGTCCCATTTTCAGGTCATGACCGATGCCATGCCACCGCTGACGCTTTCGGTCTTACGCACCATCCTGCCCCTTGGGCACGCTGATGGACAGCTAGAGTCCAAACGCATCCAAAGCGCGGGTGGACGCCTCTACGCCGACCTTGCCCCTCTCCTGCGCCACCCTCTGGGTCGGCGTATGTTGCTAAGGGGCATGAGCAACGCCGACCAGCTAGCTGCTAATGCACTCGCGGAATTTGTTAAACGTCCTGAGTTTGGGTCAGCCGGGGAATACTTCAACCCCTTAAGTCTGCTGCCTGCTGCACGACCTTACATTTTTAAGATGCTGCACATGCTCTTCTGGGGTCAACCCGAAGGCGTCGCCAAGAAATCGACAAAGCTAATAGACGACCATATTGCCACGGTAAAGACAAAGCTGGAAACTGCCAACGACATTCAGGAAAAGCTGAACTTAACCCTGCTTGAAATGCAAAACGCCTTTAAACCCATCCTTAACTGGGCCCCATATCTGGTATCAGGTGGGGTAGCTACAGTTTTGCTAAAGACGCTGTTAGGAAAGAAGGGCGACGCCAATGACCTTGTCGCCTTGGGGCGTGGTTTAAAAGGCAATGTCGCCACCGAAATGAACCTGGCGGTAGGTGATCTGGCCGATGCCGCACGCACCTCCGAAGTGTTGATGGCACACTTAAACCAAACGGACATTGACGCCAAGACTAAACTGGCCGAAGCAGCTGTCCTGCCGGGAGGCAAAAGCTTCCTACAAGCGTGGCATAACTTTATAAGCACCTATGGCGCACGCGCACCCTCTGAAATTGACTTAAGCCGGCCACGCTGGTCAGAAGACCCCTCCTCACTCTTACAAATGATCGTAAACGCCACGGGGCAAAGTAGAACGGGGGCGCACCGCACTCGCTACCAGCAATTGATAACTGAAGGCGAAGAAGCTGCTCACAACCTAATTGAAGCAGCTTATAAAGGTTGGTGGGGCTGGTTGCGCGGCCCCTTAATAAATCGCTTTATACGTGTGAGCCGCAACCTTACACCGCTAAGAGAGCACCATAAGTTTCTCGTTATTCGGTTCTTAGCGCTTGTTAAAACGGTTTTGCTTGAGGCGGGTAAAAAGCTTCAGGCCGAGGGTAGGCTTAAGTCTTACGAGGACATCTGGTTTCTAACCTTACCCGAAGTGCTCGAGGCCTTTGACAAACCCGAAAAGAAGCTAAAGGCGCTTATCACAGAGCGGCAAAGTGCTTTTAAGCACTACCAAAACCTCACTCCACCCCGTTTGATAACGAATAAGGGGGAAATTCCCGCTCTGAGGCTTCAAACTAATGCACCCAAAGGCGCGCTTGTTGGCAGCCCCGTTTCCGCAGGTGTAGTTGAGGGCATTGCCAAAGTTGTGCTCGAGCCGGGTGCAGCAGTGCTCAAACCCGGTGAAATTCTGGTCGCACCTTTTACCGACCCTGGCTGGACACCCTTGTTTGTCAACGCCGCCGGACTAATCACCGAAGTGGGCGGCCTGATGACCCACGGTTCGGTGGTAGCGCGCGAATACGGCATCCCTGCCGTGGTTGGGGTGCTGGACGCAACCAAGCAAATCAAGACGGGTCAGCGGGTTCGTGTTCATGGAGACGCGGGTTATATAGAACTCTTGACTAGCAAGGACAAGGAAATGGAGCTGACTTCTAGATGAAAGTCACGGCTATCATCCTCTTTTTTACCCTAGCAGTGCTAATGAGTCTTGCACTCTGGCAAAGCCAGGAGACCTTTAACCTTGGCTGGCGCAACTCAGTGCAACAACTCTTGCGTTTTCTCCCTATTTTGGTTATCGCCATGCTTATAGCTGGTTTTGCCGAAACACTACTGCCCAAAAATGTGGTTGAGCGCTGGCTTTCTGATTCCTCGGGTTGGCGCGGCATCGGCTTAGCCTGGCTAGCCGGCATATTGACCCCAGGTGGCAGCATCATCGGTTTGCCGCTAATTGCTGCTTTGTACAAAGCAGGGGTAGGCATCAGCGTACTCATGACCTACGCCACCTCCTTTGCCACGCTCTCTATCTTGCGTCTGCCCTTAGAAGTTGGTTTTTATGGCTGGCGCTTAACCGGGATACGCGTGGTCGTTTCTCTTGTTTTGCCGATTATTGCAGGCGTGTTAACGCAACTAATGTTGCCGTTGCTCGAGCGTTAAAACGCCAAGACGTAACCAAAGCCTTTTTTCACGATTCGATAAGCAGAGCATAGCCTAATTCGTGTTCTTCAAGCTCAAATCGGACAATTTTGTTCCCAATCTCGGCAACAAAAAGAGCGGTCTCAAAGTCAAACTCAGACAACATATTGATTTGCTCTTTTATGTTGAATCCGATTAATTCCTTAAGCGTTATGAAAGGCACTCGGTCCGATTCTCCTCGTTCCACTCGCATTAAAAAGCCGAAGTTAATTCGGCTTTTAAACGGAATGGGTGTTAGCTCAACTTTCATAATTTCTTGAGAGATGCCTTTGTGACCGCAAATGGCATTCAAGCAAGCAACGTAAGACGGAAAGTCTTGCCCGGGTTTAAACATGCGAAATTTTAGAGAGTTAGTCATTACTTAAAGCGGAATATTACCGTGTTTTTTATAAGGCCGGGATTCGGTTTTGTCGCTAAGCATACGCAGATGCCTAATTAGCTGTCTGCGGGTGTCTTTGGGGTCAATCACGTCATCTATGTAGCCTCGCGCTGCTGCCGAGTAAGGATTGTCAAAATTTTTCTTGTATTCGGCAATTTTAGCGGCGCGTATCGCTTCGGGGTTATCGGAGCTATTAATCTCGCGCCGGTAGATGATATTGGCCGCTCCTTCTGCACCCATTACCGCCACAGCGGAAGTCGGCCAGGCCAGGACTACATCGGCGCCCATATCGCGCGAGTTCATGGCCAGATAAGCGCCTCCATAGCTTTTGCGGGTAATCAGGGTGATTTTGGGCACGCTGGCTTCGGCATAGGCGTAAAGCATCTTGGCGCCGTGGCGGATTATGCCACTGTGTTCCTGGGCCACACCGGGCAAAAAGCCCGTTACATCTACAAAGGTGAGAATAGGAATATTGAAGCAGTCGCAGGTGCGGATAAACCGGGCGGCCTTGTCCGAAGCGTCGATGTTTAGAGTACCCGCCATAAAGCGAGGATTATTGGCGACAATGCCTACAGACTGTCCACCTAAGTGGGCGAAGCCACAAATGATGTTTTTGGCAAACTCGGGTTGGATTTCAAAAAAGTGCTGATCGTCCACCATCACCTTGATGACTTCGTGCATGTGATAGGGCCGACGCTGGTCTGGATGCACGATGCTGAGCACTTCTGGAGTTTCCCGGTTTACCGGATCACGGCTATTTAGCAGCGGAGGTTTTTCCTTAGCGGATTGGGGCAGGTAAGAAAGCAGTTCACGGATGAGCTCGAGCACTGCCTGATCGCCTTCCGCCTCAAGGTGAGCCACACCCGACTTGCGATTGTGTACATCCGCCCCACCGAGTTCCTCAAAGCTTACTTCCTCTTTAGTGACCGATTTGATCACTTCCGGCCCGGTGATAAACATATAAGAGGAGCCCCGGCTCATCAGCACAAAGTCGGTAATCGCCGGGCTGTAAACAGCCCCACCCGCGCAAGGCCCCAAAATTGCGCTTATCTGCGGCACCACACCCGAATAGATGGCATTGCGGTAAAAGACCTCGCCGTAGCCTGAAAGTGAATCCACGCCTTCTTGAATACGCGCCCCAGCCGAGTCGTTAAGACCGATAATCGGCGCGCCGGTTTTTACGGCCAAATCCATCACTTTGGCAATCTTTTGGGCGTGCATCTTGCCTAAGCTGCCCCCTAGAACCGTAAAATCCTGACTGAATATGAAGACCGTGCGCCCGTCAATCTGGCCATAGCCGGCCACCACACCTTCGCCCGGCGCTTCGACACCCTTCATCATGTCGCCGCCCAAGTGTTCGGTAAACACACCCAGTTCTACAAATGAACCCTCATCCAGCAGATAATCAATGCGCTCTCTGGCCGTCATCTTATTGGCGTCGTGCTGTTTTTTGATACGGGCTTCGCCACCACCACGCTCAATGCGTTTGCGGCGTTCTTCCATCTCGGCGGTGAGCTCGTTCATCCAGGCAATCGTATCGTCGGACACAGATATACTCCTCTCGGTAGCAATAATTCAGTAGTATCCAGAATACCCAGCCGACAACAGTTTGAAGCTGCAAACGCCCCCAGCAAAGGACTCAGATATTTTTTGTTTATCGTCTTGGCGAGGTCACAAACAGGTTTTCGTCCGGATAGACAAAACCCTGCAACCGCGCCAATTGTTCTCGATATTGCGCGTCATCTTTGTGCGCAATGATGGCTTCTAGCTCCGCCGCTTCTTGCTTAAGCCCGCGAATATCGGCCTCCAGACGGCTGATCTCACGCTGGCTGCGCAACCAGCGATTGGCCTCGATGCCGATCATGAGCAGCGCCTGAAGCCCTCCAACCAGGGCAATGATTATAAAAAGAGTGCTGGCGCCACGGCTTAATGTCGGTGTTTTTTTCTTGCTACGCGAAGTTTTGGCGCTGACCTTCTTGGCCTTGCCCGTCGCGGTAGTTGACCTGAGTCTGCCGGTCATGCCCCCACCTCCTGTAAAGCCAGGGTAGCACGCAAAAAGCGCACCGCATCCTCTGGAGCCGTGGGGTTTATGTAAAAACCACTGCCCCAATCAAAACCAGCTTGCTTGGTCAGGCGTGGCAAAATCTCGATATGCCAGTGATAGTTCTTATTATCATTGACTGGCAAGCTGTGAAAAATCATGTTGTAGGGTGGATAATCCAGCGCGGCGTTCATTGCCCGAAGCAGCGCTTGCAGCAACTCGGCTAAAAGCGGCAGGGTATTGCTGGCCTGAAGGCTAAAAGCGCCGCCGTGCTGACGCGGCAAAATCCAGGTTTCAAAGGGCGTTTTTGAGGCATAGGGCGCTAAGGCAATGAAGCTTTGGTTATAACTGATGATGCGTTCGCGCCCGTTAATCTCCGCTTGAATCACATCGCAAAAAAGACAGCTTCCATGCTTGTCAAAATAGCTCTGTGCAGCGTTAAGTTCTTCATTAACCCAGCGATTACTAACCGGCAAGGCCAGAACTTGCGCGTGTGGGTGCTCGTAAACCGCCCCGGCAACGGCCCCTACGTTGCGGGTAATCTGTACGTGTTTGACATCCGGCTGCTCAGACAGATGCTCGAGCCTGTCCCGGTAGAGCTTAAGTAAATCGACCAGGTGCTCGAGCGGCATATTGTCCAGCAGCATTTGGTGCTGCGGGTGTTCAATGATAATTTCCTGATAACCGCTGCTTGGCGCTTGCTTAAAAAGCTCGACACCTTGTTGCTCAAAGTTCTTAGGGTACAGCAGGGCAGCAGGGTTTTCTATCACTCGCAAACGCCAGTCCGGGCTGTTCGTCGGCGAAGCGCTAGGACGCAGAGCACGAATTTCCCGGCTGGAGGCTTCAGAACCCGGACAAAGCGGGCAAGTCGAGTCATGGTGACGAACACTTCCGAAATCCGAGGCTTCCAGACCGCGTTCGGGCGAAATGATAACCCAGGCCGGACCAAAGGGGTCTTTTCGAAAATGCGCCATGCTAGAAAAGTTTAACAGTTTGCCAAACAAAGCGCCGTGAACAAGCTCAAAGGATGGGATTTTTCACAGTGGCTCTTAAAGTAGAAAGCAGTGGGTAGAAAGTGGAAAGAAAAAAGGGGAAAGTAGAGGTTTTTTTCCACAAACTACCTACTTTTTAGGTATTAGCTGTGTCTTATTTAAAAACAGACGTGAGAATCCCCCTAAATGACATTTAAGCAAGTAAGTAAGAAATCTGTAAGTTCGAAGCTGCTAGATTATTTTTTGTAAAGACGTTTGCTCATTTGCTGCCATAACGATGAGGGGTCACTGATGAACAAGGGCATTGAAAACGCGAGAATCTTAGTTGTTGACGACGAAGAGGTCAACCTGATTTTGCTCGAGCGCTTACTGACGCGAGCGGGTTTTGATAATTTGCAGGGCACCAGCGATCCGCGGCAGGTTCTCTATCATTTTGAAAGTTTTGAACCCGATCTGATCCTTATTGATTTGCACATGCCGCACCTAGACGGCATTACTTTAATCGAGCAGCTTAACGAACGCATTCCTACAGAGCACTATTTGCCCATCGTGGTTCTCACCGCCGATCTCAGCCCGGAAGCGGAAAAAAAGGCATTATCCAGCGGCGCCAAAGACTTTCTCAACAAGCCTTTTAAGGCCGCGCAGATCACCTTGCGCCTGCGCAACCTGCTTGAAACACGCCGTCTGCACCTAGAGCTTCAAGCTAACAATCAATTGCTCGAAGAGCGTGTTAAAGATCGCACCATCGAATTAGAAGCCGCCCGCTTAGATATTTTGGAGCGCCTGGCCTTAGCTGCCGAATACCGCGACTATGAAACCGGCAGGCATACGCAACGCGTCGGCGAACTTTCGGCCTTGCTGGCACAAAAGCTGGGCTTGCCCCCCAAAGAAGTAGAGCTTATCCGCCGCGCCGCGCCCCTGCACGACGTCGGTAAAATCGGCATTCCCGACGAAATATTGCTAAAGCCCGGCAAACTTTCTTTGGGCGAATTTGAAGTCATGAAAACGCACGTTAACATTGGCGTCAAACTGCTTGCCGAGGGTCACTCCGATATTATGCAGATGGCGGAGCTAATCTCCTTGTCGCATCACGAACGCTTTGATGGCAGTGGTTATCCCCGTGGCCTTAAGGGCGACGATATTCCCTTGATCGGGCAAATCGTAGCCGTTACCGATGTCTTTGACACCCTTATCAGCAAACGACCCTACAAAGAAGCCTGGCCGCTGGAAAAAGCCGTCGCAGAAGTCCAAAGGCAAAGCGGAAAGTGGTTCTCCCCACGAATCGTTGTCGCCTTTTTTAGAGTTCTGGCCGAACAGGAGCATATTATAGCTCAGCGCTCCCCGGCTGAGACCGTAAACTGGTCAAAAGCCTCCTAACCACCAACTACTCACGCCTCATCTCGATATTTAAACGAAACTTTGACCTTGGCCCGGTAAGCTGCGACCTTGCCATTTTCAAGCTGCATATCTAGTTCGACCACTTCAGCAATACGCAAATCTTCTAGGCTTTTTGCCGCTCGCTCAACCGCAGCAGCAGCGGCTTTTTCCCAGGATTCGGTGCTTGTCCCGACCAGTTCGATAAGCTTATACACGCTCTCTGACATGTCTTACTCCTTTCGCCCCATAAGGGCTATTTACGACCCCGAATTTTTGAACAAATACATTTTGCTTGTAGTGTTAGTTTAGACGCTTATTAGCAATGGTGATGAGACGCATAAGCGCCGAAGTACAAAGCAGTGTTTAAAATGGGACGTAAGCCTCTAGCTACACAAAGATTATAGCTCTAGCATAAAACTAGGGGAGCTGCCTTGGCCGGGTAGACTTCTCAGGGTTTTAAGCTGCGCCGCCTGTTATCTGGAGGATAAGCATGAACAATCCTGCTCGAGCCCGCAAACTTCAAGTAAGCTATGACGTCTACTGCATAAGCAAAACAGGCAAAGAGTTTATCCGCAACTGCCAAAGCAAAGAATACGCGCAGCTAGTTACCCGCCTTTTACAGGCATCGCCGCAAAAAGAACGCAACCAGTACTGCATTGAGGAAGCCTCGCCCAAAAATTAGCCGAGGGCCTGTTTGCGCACAGCATCGACTAATAAAGGAGGCGTGATGTTCAAACTAGAACAGTTTATCGGCGAAAGCCCCACCGCCACGCGGGCAGCAGCGCAGGCCAAAGAAGCCTTTTTCCGCTGGCTAAACGAACACCGTCACGCTAAGTATCTGGATGCTGATAGTTCTTTGCAGTACATTCCCCCATGGGTGGGCATTCGCCCGATTATATCTTTGTCATCACGCTGTTTTACGAAGAAACCGCCTAGTGGCAATCGCTGAGTAAAAACAAGTTCCTTAGCCATAAACGCCTAACCCCTCTCCCTTGGTCTCTGTCAAGCAGCAGGTAGGCTGTGACTTTTGCCAGTCGAAGATATTATTAAGATAATTTTGCAATTATTAGGTTTTATTTGCATTTATTTTGTGTTTTATTTATAATCACAAATATAACTTGTAAATAAGGGGTTTTTACCTTGGAAAATTCCCATACAGCCCTATTGGATGAGGTTGATCGCGCCATCTTAACCAGCCTGCAAAGTCAGGCACGCTTAAGCAATGTCGAATTGGCTCGACGTGTCAATCTCTCTCCTCCTGCCACCCATGCCAGGGTCAAAAGGCTTGAAGAGGAGGGTTACATCCGGCAGTACGTGGCCTTGGTCGATAGTGATAAGGCCGGTTTTGATTTGCTTTGCTTTATCGAGGTGAACCTGCAACTACATCAGCTAAAGCAAGTCGAGAGTTTTCGAGAAGCCATCCGCCAGCTACCCGAAGTGCTCGAGTGTTATCACTTAACCGGTGAACACGATTATCTGCTCAAAGTGGTGCTGCACAACCGCGAAGACCTAGAACGCTTTGTGGTCAGGTGCTTAACCCCCATTCCCGGTGTTGCCCGCATTCAGACCAGCGTGGTCTTAAGCGAAGTCAAGGCCAAAACGGCGCTACCGCTTTAAAACCAAGGAGGCATGATGAAAGATCACAATCCCCAAACCATGGGCCAGCAATTTGGCCGCCGCTCCTGGGCGGAACCCTGGAAAATCAAGATGGTCGAACCGCTGCGCATGATCAGCCGTGAGGAGCGAGATGAGGCCTTGCAAGAAGCCGGTTACAATACTTTTTTGCTCCGCTCGGAAGACGTCTATATCGACCTGCTCACCGATAGCGGTACCAGCGCCATGAGTGACCGGCAGTGGGCCGGTATAATGCTTGGAGACGAGGCTTACGCCGGTAGCCGCAATTTTTATCACTTAGAAGAAGCGGTGCAAAACTACTACGGTTATCGCTATTTGGTGCCCACGCATCAGGGTCGTGGGGCCGAGCATCTTATCAGCCAGGCGCTTATTAAACAGGGACAGTTAGTGCCGGGTAACATGTATTTCACCACCACGCGCTTACACCAGGAGTTAGCTGGGGGGACTTTTGTAGACGTAATCATCGCCGAAGCCCACGATCCTAACAGCCAGCACCCCTTTAAGGGCAATGTGGATTTGGCTAAGCTCGAGGCGCTTATAAAGCGTGAAGGGGCGGAAAATATCGCCTACATCAGCCTGGCCGGTACCGTCAACATGGCCGGTGGACAGCCGGTGGGCATGGCTAATTTAAGGGCTCTGCGCGAACTTTGTGACCGCTATAGCATCCGCATTTATCTCGACGCCACCCGCATGGTCGAAAATGCCTTTTTTATCCAGGAGCGTGAAAAAGGCTACGCCAACACTCCCATCGCCGAAATTCTTAAGGAGTTCTGCAGCTATACCGACGGCGCCTGGATGAGCGCCAAAAAGGACAATCTGGTAAACATCGGTGGCTGGCTGGCCGTCAATCATGAAGATGTCTTTGCAAAGACTCGCAATATGGTGGTTATCTACGAAGGCTTACACACCTATGGCGGCATGGCCGGACGCGACATGGAGGCCCTGGCCATTGGCATCAGCGAATCGGTAAAGGATGATCACGCTAAAGCCCGGGTAGGTCAGGTGCGCTATTTGGGCGAACTGTTAAGTGATTGGGGCATTCCTATCGTGCAACCTGTGGGGGGTCACGCGATCTTTTTGGATGCCCGGCAAATTTACGCCCATATTCCCCAGGACCGCTTCCCCGCCCAAACGCTTGCCGCTGAGCTTTATCTCGACTCGGGCATTCGTTCTATGGAACGCGGGATTGTCAGTGCCGGACGAGACCCCAAGACTGGCGATCACCGCTATCCGGCGCTCGAGCTGGTGCGCCTGACCATTCCTCGCCGCGTCTACACGCAAGCTCACATGGACGTGGTAGCCGAGGCTGTTAAAGCCATTTATGACAACCGTGAAGAAGTAAAAGGTCTGAGTATGGTCTATGAGCCTGAGTATCTGCGCTTTTTCCAGGCCCGCTTTGAGCCGCTAAGCTAGGGAGGATTTGCCGTGAGCGAAAACAGTCCGGGCGTGCAAGCTTATATAAAACGTGGCACCGCTTTTAGCAGCGCCGAAGCCGCACTCCGCAGCAAGATGCGTCAAAAAAAGTTCGACACCATTGCCGTACATGGACTGTACGGCATGGAGGCGGCACTGGCCAATCAGGGCAGCATTATTGAGCCTGCTTATTTAAGCCCCGCTCAGCATTTTGAAAACAGCGACCACATGGAGGCGGCGCTGGCCTATCTCATGCCCGCCTGGGCTTATACGCGCATAGCCAACCCCGGCTTGCATTATTTAGAACAAGCCTTAGCGCTACTCGAAGGTTATGGCTTTGCCGGCGAGACCAGCGCTTGCATGACCAGTTCGGGCATGGCGGCGGTTTTTATGGCCACCAATCCCTTCTTAACTCAAGAAGGGTCAAACACGGTCATGAACATTGTCGCCAGCGCCAAGTGCTATGGCGGCACCTTTATGCTTTTTAACCAGCGCTACGCTAAAGAACGCGGCATAGAGCTGCGCTGGGTGCGTGACCCTTTAGATTTAAACGAGTGGGCTGACAAGATTGATAACAACACCCGCTTTGTTTTTGGTGAAATGCCCAGTAACCCCGGTCTGGGGGTTTTCGACATTGCCGCTTTAGCAGCTTTGGCCCATCAGCACGGCTTGCCGCTTATTGTAGACAGCACCATAGCTACACCGGCGCTGATGCGTCCTTTACAACATGGCGCAGACATCGTAGTGCATTCAGTAAGCAAATGCTTAGCCGCCAGTGGCTTTGCTATCGCCGGAGCCATCGTCTCCCGGCGGGATATCCCCAGCCGCGTTGGCCCCGCTGAGCTAAGGGCCGATTTTGCCAGCTATGTCAAACTGCTGCCCATGCGCGATCACGGCAGTTCGCTAAGCCCTTTTAGTGCGCTGATGATACTTAACGATTTGCGCAGCCTGCGCAGCCGCGTCGATCTTATGAGCAAAAATGCCCTTAAAGTCGCGGAGTTTTTAGCCCAGCACCCGCAAATTGAAAGCGTTAACTATCCTGGTCTTAGTGCCAGCCCGGGGCATGAAATCGCTGCTAAATACCTGTGGCTGGCCGATGGCGAAGATGATTATGGCAGCGCTGTCAACCGCTTTGGTCATTTGCTGAGTTTTAATGTCAAAGGTGGGGTAAGAGCGGCTCGAGCCGTCTTTGACGGACTGGGCATGATCTGGCGAGCCACCGACTTAGGGCGCATTAAAAGCGTGGCCGCCATACCGGCTATTTCCACTCACCAGCAGCAGGGTGAAGAGGGTCGAGAGTTAAGCAATATTCCCGATAACATGATTCGCCTAAGCATAGGCGCCGAGCATCCAAAAGACATCATCGAAGACCTCGAGCAGGCTTTGGCAGGCGTTGAGAAAAGTACCGTTGTCAGCGTTTGAATTTGAAGGTGTCCCAAATTGTGTGTTGAGGAGAGAGTGTAAAGTAGAGGGTTTTCCCACAAACCACCAACTACTAATCACCCACCACTAACTACAAACTACCAACTTTTTAGGAAATCGGTATTAGTCCTCACCTAAAATTTCTGCGTGCATGAGCCTTGCATTAAAATCTTCACTTTTATAGAGTGTTATATGAAGATAAATTTCATATCATATACGAACCAAGCTCTGTTGCTTGTTGTTGCCAGCAGCAGCATTCTATAAATAGGAATTAGGATGAGAGAAAACATCAGCCAGCGACCTCAGTACCGGCAATCGGTCGCCCTGCAAAAGCTCGAGCGTGTTCGCAGCAAAGTAGGCCCGGCCAGACAAAAGGTCATCGACTATGTGCTTAACCACGCCGAGGAAGTCATCTACCTCTCGGTTACTGAATTAGCGGAGTTGGCCGGGGCCAGCGAGGCCAGCATCGTCCGGCTATTTCAGGAACTCGGCTACAAGGGCTATCAGGATTTTAAGATTCAGCTCTCGCAAACGCTGTCACTGCCAGATCAAAGCCTTGACCGGGATATTTCTCCTCATGATCCACCGGGGGCGGTTTTAGCGGCGGTTTTTGACGTTTCCGTGACGACGCTAAAGGACACCAAACAGGCCATTGACGAAGCGGCGCTCAATCATGCGGTAGAACTGCTGGCCCAGGCCGCGCGCATCGAGTTTATCGGTTCGGGTGGTTCCGGCATCGTGGCGATGGATGCCTACCACAAATTCATTCGCTTAGGCCTGCCGGTCAATGCTGCTTTAGACGGGCATAATGCCGCGCAAATTTGTGCGGTGCTCAAACCCGGTGATGTCGTGGTTATCATCTCGCATTCGGGCTCGAGCCGCGATGTCTTAGAGGCGGCCAGTCTGGCCAAGGAATCCGGAGCAGCTATTATTGCCATTACGCATTACGGGCGTTCACCTCTGCATAAATTTGCCGATGTGCTGCTCTCCACCCTCTCGCCGGAAACAAATTACCGCAGCGAAGCGATTGCCTCACGCATAGCCCAACTCGCGCTCATTGACGCGCTGATGATCTCGGTCTATCTAGCGCGACAACCTCAGTCCGCAGAAATGCTCAGCCGCGCCCGCAAGGCCCTAAATAACAAACGTCTGTGAAAGACCTTTTTCTGGTTCTTGATATCGGCAGCTCGAGCATCCGGGCAAGTTTGCATCGCCTTGACTCCTCACCTGTTCCCGGCCTGACGGCTCGAGCCCCGCAGCACTGGCAATACGACGACGGGCAAGAAGTTCTCGATCCCACTACCTTGCTAAACGACGTAGTCAAGGTTATCGATGAAGTCTTGACCCTACTGCCTCCACAGCAACAAATTGTGGCTGTGGGCGTGGCTACACTCGTTGGCAGCCTGGTCGGACTTGACGCCCAGGGACAAGCGCTCACCCCCATCATCAGCTACGCCGATACGCGCAGCCACGAAGCGGTAAAAAACCTCAAAGATGAACTGGGAACATCGCTGGAGGCTATTGAAAACCAGACCGGCTGTCCGCTGCACACTGCCTATTGGCCGGCACAGCTCAGCCATCTGGCCCAAACACAACCCCAAACCGTGGCCAAGGTGGCGCAGTGGTGTGACCTGAGCACCCTGCTCTATAATCACTGGTTTGGCTATCCACAGCCCCTGAGCTATTCGGTGGCCTCCTGGAGCGGTTTGTTAGATCGCCATAATTTGCGCTGGAGTCCCGAGCTTATCAAGCTGCTGGGTTTATCTCTCAGCAGACAACTTCCGGAACTGGTAGACGCCAATCAAACCGTGCAGGGGCTAAGATCACCGTGGTCACAGCACTGGCCTGTGCTCAAAAAGGCTGTTTTTTACCGCTCGCTGGGAGATGGCGCCGCGGCCAATCTGGGTAGTGGCGGCTTTGATCCTGAAAACCTGGTCATAACTATTGGTTCTACCAGCGCGGCCCGCCTTAGTCTAGCGGGTACGGCAGTGCGGCCAAGTGGTCTATGGGCGTACCGTATCAACCGTTCTTACAGCTTAGTGGGCGGGGCTTTGAGTGAGGGTGGTAGCAGCTTTGCTTGGCTGCGAAACAGGCTGCAACTACCGGCTCCGACGGTGCTCGAGCAACAGCTAGCCAGCTTACCCCCTGCCGCTCACGGCCTCACCGTATTGCCCTTTCTAAAAGGTGAACGTTCCCCCGGCTGGCATTCTCAGGCCAGCGCTAGCATCCTTGGCCTGCGTCAGGAGACAAATCCTGCCGAGATTGTGCAAGCTTGGCTCGAGGCCATTGCTTACCGTTTGGCGGAAGTCGTGGATAGATTGCCGGCCAGCTCCCGCGTTATTGCCAGCGGCGGGGCCTTACTCGCTTCAGCAGCCTGGCAACAGATTCTCGCCGACGTGCTCTTAAAACCTGTCCTGCTAGTTACAGATACCGAGGTAAGCAGCCGTGGCGTGGCTTTTTATATGGCGCATGACCTTGGCATGAAGCCCCAGATAAGCGCCTGGGACAAGCCAGTTCTGCCGGATGACAACAGGCATCGGCTCTACTACGCAGCGCGGCTTAAGCAGCAGTGTCTTTATCGCTTGCTCTATGAAAAAATAAATATTACTTGACAGCAGTTGTGCAGAAAAGTAGACTTTTAAGTGAAATAAAATTTCAGGCAAGGTGCAAAGTGTGACTTATCTTGATGGTAGCAACTTTGGGCCACAAAGCAGGGAGGAATCCGCATGAAACGAAGCCTTAAGCTCGCTCTCGCTCTGCTCATCGTAGTGACGTTTGGTCTTAGCAGCGCCCAGCAATTTGACTGGCGGCAATTCGAGGGCACAAATATTCGCTTTCTGATGAACCGTCACCCTTTCACTAACTTTATCGAGCCACTGATTCCTGAGTTTGAAGAGCTCACCGGTATAGATGTCACTCTGGAAATATTCCCGGAAGATCAGTTCCGTCAGCGGCGTCTGCTGGAAGTGAGCAGCGGAGCCAGCACCTTAGACGGCTATATGATCATGCCGGGGCAGGTCGGCGCGCAATACCTTGGCGCTAACTGGGCTAGCTACCTTGACGACTTTGTCAATGACCCGAGCCTGACCAACCCCGATCTTGACTTAGAAGATTTCTTTGGTGGCGCTATCGATACCTTCTACAATGACGGTCGGCTTTACGGCTTGCCGCTGCAAATCGAATCAAGCCTGCTCTTTTATCGCAAAGACTTGCTGGCCGCCGCAGGTTTTGACGGCCCACCACAAACCATGGAGGAACTGCGGGCCTATGCCGAAAAGCTAAACCAGGGTAACGTAGCAGGCTTTGCCATGCGTGGCAAGGGCGCTTCGGCTACCAGCCAAATCGTCAACTTCCTGATGTCCTTTGGCGGCACCTGGTTAAACGAAGATGGTAGCTCGGCCTTAGCCAGCGAAGCCAGCCAGGAAGCTTTGGCCTTCTATGCCGACCTGTTGCGCAACTACGGCCCACCGGGCGTGACCAATATGTCCTGGCCGGAAGTAACCAGTCTTTTTGCCCAGGGGCAAGCAGCTATGATCTTCGACGCCAATGTCTTCCGCTCGATTATGCAAGACCCCGATCAGGCCATTGACGTCGTGCGCGAAAACGTGGGCTATGCGCCTATTCCCGCCGGACCCGCTGGGCGCAAGCCAGTAGTGCTGGTCTGGGGCTTAAGCGTCAACCACGCTTCGGAAAATCCTGGTGCCGCCTGGTACTTTATCCAGTGGGCCTTGTCCAAAGAAAATCAGCTCAAAGCCGCACTGGCCGGAGTACCGGCAGCTCGCCAATCCTCTTGGGAAAACGAAGAGTTTCAAACCATGGCTCCAGCCGACTGGATTGCCGCCTCACAAGAGTCATTTGCCGTAGGTAGCCCCCTGTGGAACCCCCCTGTGATACCCGTACCGGAAGTGCGTGACGCTTACGGTCAGGCAATTGTGGCCGCTTTACAGGGTCGTGACATAAAGTCGGCGCTCGAGCGTGCCGCTGGAGAAATGGATGAAATTGTCGCCCGTTCACAGCAGTAAGACTGCTTAGCTTAGTAAACTCCTGCCGGGCTCGAGCCAAAGAGCCCGGCAGGCTTTATCATTAAGATATTGAAGCCAAGTTCAAGGAATCTAATGCTGAAACTTATTTCCCGTTCCAATATCAGATGAAACGCGCCGCTAACTTTTTCGATAAATACGCCTATTGGCTCTTCCCGTTACCGGCGATTCTGGCGCTGTTATTACTCATAGTCGGCCCGGTACTGGCAAACTTCGTGCTGTCGACCTACGACTGGTTTATCTCTGGTCGACCACGCTTTATCGGCCTGGAAAATTACCAGAATGTTCTGACCGACTGGCGCTTCTGGAACGGCATAAAAAACACTTTTTACTTTACGGCTTTAGCCGTCCCTCTCCAGCTTGTCTTTGGCTTGGCGGTTGCCGTGCTCTTTAATCGTGAGTTTCCCGGCAAGGGTCTGGTCAGGACCATCATCCTCTTGCCCATGGTTGCCACACCCGTAGCTATTGCGCTGATCTGGGCGCTCATGTTTAACCCCAGCCTCGGAGTACTCAATTATTTTTTGGAAAGTCTCAGTCTGCCACGCTCCCTGTGGGTGGCCGATGCCAATCTGGTTATTCCCTCGCTGGTTATCGTTGACATCTGGGAGTGGACGCCCATGGTGGCGCTCATCCTCTTAGCGGCGCTACAAGGCGTACCCATCGAGTATTATGAGGCCGCCCGTATCGATGGCGCCAGCGGCTGGCAAAGCTTTTGGCATATAACCCTGCCCAGCATACGCGCAGCTATTGTCATTGCCCTGATCTTGCGCAGCATCGACGCGCTCAAGACCTTTGACATCATCTATGTAATCACCCAAGGGGGGCCGGGCACAGCTTCGGAAACCCTCAATGTTTTTGCCTTCAGATCGGGCTTTGAGTTTTTTAGGGCGGGTTATTCGGCCACGCTGCTTATCTTCCTGCTCTTTGTGGTGCTGGGGGTAGCCGTCTTGCTTAATCTGACGAGGCGCTCAACATGAAACAGCAAGTCGTCAAGGCTTCAGCTCCTTTAAGTACCGAGCAGCAGCGTGCTCAGGCGCTTCGCGCCAAGCGCCTGAAGACTCTGGGCATCTATCTGCTGATGGCTATAGTTCTCATCATCATGCTTTTTCCCTTTTACTGGATGGTGCTCACCAGCTTCCGCAATCAGGTTGACAACACCAGCCCTATACCGGTGTGGTTTTTTAAGCCGACGCTGGCCAATTATCAAAATGTCATTGCCCGCAATAACTTTCTGGAATTTACCTGGAACTCGCTGGTGGTCGCCACGCTGGCCACCGGGCTAGGGCTTGTGCTGGGATTACCTGCGGCCTATTCCATTGCCCGCTTTAAGCAAAACGGGCTGGCCCTGGCCATATTGGTGGCCCGCCTAACTCCTTACATCACTTATCTGGTGCCCTGGTATATCGCCTTTCGAGCGCTCAAGCTCATCGATACCTATGTGGCGCTCACACTCACCCACTTAATTGTAGGCATGCCGCTGATTATCTGGATCATGATCAGCTTTTTTGAGGAAGTACCCATAGAGCTCGAAGAAGCGGCTTTTGTAGATGGCGCCAGTCGCCTGGGGGCATTTTTCCAGATCATCCTGCCCCTATCTGCACCAGGCATCGTGGCGGCCAGCATCCTGTCATTTATCTTTAGCTGGAACCAGTTTCTATTCAGCCTGGTGCTGTCCGGCCCCAATACCAAGACGGTGCCGGTAGCGGTTTTTAATTTCATCAGTTACGGTCAAATTGATTTTGGTGGTCTGGGTGCAGCCGCCGTGCTCATCACCCTGCCGGTGATTTTGTTGACACTGGCAATTCAGCGCTACATCGTCACGGGGCTGACCATGGGGGCCGTCAAAGGCTGAGGGTAAAACCGGAGGTAAATTAATGCTGGCACTGCGTAAACTTAGCGAAAGCGACCAAAACCTTAAGCTGTGTGAGGTGCCGGAGCCTACGCCTGCAGCGGATCAGGTTGTGCTAAACGTGGCGGCTGCCGGCATCTGCGGCACCGACATACACATTCTTAAAGGCGAGTATCGCTCTAAGCCGCCGGTCACGTTAGGCCACGAAGTGGCGGGAACAATAGCCGCACTGGGCGAGGCGGTCAGCGGCTGGGAATTGGGGCAGCGCGTAGTTAGCGAAACCTACTACTCGGTATGTGGCCACTGTAGCTACTGCCGCAGCGGACGGCCTAATTTGTGCAGCCAGCGTAACTCAATCGGTTCGATGGTCGATGGTGGTTTTGCCGAGAAGCTGCTGGTTCCTGCTAGCAACCTTCATGCTTTACCCGATAGCCTTGATTTTCCCGAAGCAGCCCTGATTGAGCCCTTGGCCTGTGTGGTAAGGGGAGTGCTCGAGCTAGGCAGCATCACGGCGGGCGATCTAGCCGTCATCACCGGCCCCGGCCCCATCGGCCTGTTGGCCCTGCAAGTGGCCAAAGCCGCAGGCGCCCAGGTCATGATGATAGGAACCGCCGCAGACAAGGAGCGCCTGGCGCTGGCCCAAAGCTTGCAAGCAGACTGGGTTATGGCCAGCACTGCCGACCCGGAGACAAACGCTCGGCGGGTCTTGGAACTGTTGGGAAAAAACGCAGACGTGGTGATCGAGTGTTCCGGCGCCGCTTTAGCTGCCGACCTGTTGCTGCGCAGCATCAAAAAGGCAGGGCATTATATTCAATTGGGCTTATATGGCCAACGGCTGTCATTTGACCTTGACGTGTTGTGCTACAAAGAATTGAGCGTTAGCGGCAGCTTTGCCACCGTGCCAAGTTCTTGGGCTCGAGCCATTGCCTTAGCAGCTTCTAAAGCTGTTTCTCTAAAAGCCCTGGTTGGGGCAAGTTATCCACTTAGCGCCTGGGAAAGAGCATTCGCTGATGTTTTTAAACGCTTGCCAGGGAAAGTCCTCATTTTGCCAAACGATAAAGGTGCTCGCCCGCGTTTCTGACCAGCAATAAGCCCTCTTCCTCACGCTCGGCCCAATCCGCAGGGTTTAACTCGCGGTAATCCCGGTAGCTGAGCTTGACTTCATGACAAAGCTCCTCGGGGATACCGGTAGCCAGCGTGACCTTAATACGCGGAGTCTCGACGCCGTTTTCAAAAGTACCCTTACCCTTTACATGCGTAGAGTGCGCCAAAATTGCCCAGGAAATATCCTGGAAGCTGGCCCATTGTTTAAGAAAATAATCGCGCACATGATAACCAACCTGGCGAATAAGCTCGCCATGCGAAAAGCTTAGTTCTCTAATCTGTGGCGCATAAATGATCACCTCACCCCCATCAGCAATCACCGGCTCAGTCTTATACATGGCCTTAGCAGCGGTCCACAGGTCATCGTATATTTCCGCAGGCATGGACAACACGCTCTTAAACGGCCTGGGTTTGCTGATGATATTAAGTTCGGCGGATAAGTCAGCCGCGGCACTCCAGGCGTTTAAGTAGTCACCGATGAAAAGACCGTGAAGCGCCGGGCCTTTCATCACCAGTTTTAGACAAGTGAGCGGCTGTCTAGCCACAACAAATTCAGCTGCACGATGCAACAGTCTTCTGACGGCGGTGTCCTTGACGCCTATGGTGTCATAGCTGGTCGCCAGCGCCCCCAACCAATGTGAGCTATCGATAATTTCACGCCCGGAGACGCCCGGGAAAAGATACTTGGCACCCCCCGAAAAACCGGCGACTTCGTGCGGGAAAACCGGACCGAGGATAAGCAATTGATCGTAGTCAAAGATCATCTTGTTAATGGTGATCGGTGTTCCCCGTTCTACCAAACCCTCTGAGAGTCGGCTCATCTCCCGGCTGGAGATATGGCCAATTGCCTGCAAAGTGTCGGGTAGGTCCCAGCGGTGGTTATAAACCCGAGACTTGGGATAGCGTGTGGCGCGTTCTCGGTTCGAAACTCCGACCAATCTGTCAATTGCCGCCTCCGTCATTGGTGGATGTGTCCCTAAGGCAATCAAGTAATCAAGCCGATCTACGCGCCTAGCCAGTTGCTCATAAAGTAAGCGGAACATAAGCGGGATGGGCGCGGTGCGGGTACTGTCGGGAATAATGACCAGGACACGTTTACCATCCAAAGCAGCAGCGGCAAACGCCTCGTCTAATAAGGCGCGAACATCGTCCTCGCGCAAAATTTGCGTGCTCGAGCCTTTGCCTACAAATCCCGCGCCGTCAACCATAACCCCACCATAACCCAGCAATACTAGAAAAACTCACGGATGGCAAATACACCATCCGTGAAGCATGATTTAGGGTCTTGAGTTGAGCAATAAAGATCATCGCCCGACGATAATCAGTCCCCCTAAGGGCTCGAGCGCCGTCGCAATCGCCTCTAAGAACGGCCCGGGGAAGGTGCCGATGACCAGCACGCCAATCACCCCAAGCGCTAAAGCCGTCATGGCGATGGCGTTGACATTTACAGGCTGAGCTTCATCGGCTGCCGGTTGCAACCACATCTTGACAATCACGCGGAAGTAATAAAAGTAGGCAATGACCGTGTTGAGCACGGCAATCGTCGCTAATACGATAAGCCCGGCATCTACAGCACTCTTAAAGACAAAGAGCTTGCCGGCAAAGCCTGCTAACAGCGGCACACCCGCCAAACTTAGCAAAAAGAGGGTAAAGAGCAGAGCGGCTTGCGGCTGACGTTTGCCCAAACCGGCGTAATCATCAACTTCCTCCCCTACTCCGGCATCACGCAGCGCGGCAATGCTGGTAAAAGCACCGATATTGGTAAAGGCGTAACCCAGGGCATAGAGAATCACCGCCTGAAAACCAGCCAGCGTCCCGGCGGCCAGACCAACGATGATGGTGCCAAGTTGCGCCACCGAAGAATAGCCCAGCAGACGTTTTAGGTTGCGCTGGTTAAGCGCCTGCAAATTACCCACGGTCATAGTCAGTACCGCCAACCAGATAAGCGCCTGTTGCCAGACGCCGCTGATGGCCTCCAGCCCCAGAGCCTGGGTCAGCAGATTGCCCAAAGCAATGACCGCTCCGGCTTTGGGGCCAACCGAGAGCAGGGCGGCGGCCATAGTCGGCGCGCCCTGATAGGCGTCCGGGGTCCAGGCATGGAAGGGAACCAGCGCCAGCTTAAAGCCAAAACCAGCTAGCAGCAAAGCCAAGCCGGGCCAGAGCAGTGCCGGCAGGGTATCGGCGGCAGCCAAAGTAGCGGCAATCTGATCGTAATAAAGACCTCCTCCCGCGCCAAAGAGCAGGCTGATGCCATAGAGCAAAAGGGCGCTTGCCAGGGCGCCCAGCACGAAGTACTTGGTGGCGGCCTCGGTGCTATAGCGTTCGTCCCGGTAGTAGCCGACTAAGATATAGGTGCTGTAGCTGGAAAGCTCGATGCCGATATAAAGCAGCAACAGGTTATTGGCGCCAATCATCAACGTGCCGCCCAGAGCAGTAAAGAGGATGAGCGCATAGATTTCTGACAAACCAGCACGGTATTTGTGCGGGTTGGCCATCACACCGAGAATGGTCAAGGCGGCAATAAGGCTGAGAATCATCCCACCGATGGCCGAGAGTCCCCCTAGTTGATACATGCCCAAAAGCACACCTGGCTGCTCATAGCTAAGTGCAAAGAACATCAGGGCTAAAACTGCCACGCCTAAGCCGCCGCCTGCAGTCATAACGGGGTTGCGCTCGAGCACCGTAGCAAACAGCAGAGTCATAGAGCCGCCCAAGGCCAGGAGTAAAAGGGCAATTAAAGAAAAAACCATCTTAGAAACCCGCTACTTTCGTCACGTTAGTCACCAGTTCCAGCACGGGTTGCACTGCCCGGTCAATATAAGGGCTTAGGCTTGGCGGCCATAAACCCCACAGGACAGCTAAGGCCACCAAAGGGGCCGCCGCGGCCAGCTCGAGCCCTTTTAAATCGTAAAGGTCATAATTTTCCTGCATTTGCACGCTCGGTTCACCTTGCAAAACACGCTGAATCGTCCAGAGCATCAGACCGCCGTTTATCAAAATGCCAAAGACACTCAAGACTGCAAACACCGCTGTCGCCGGGTTCTGAAAAGCACCTAAAAGCGCCTGAAATTCACCGATAAAGCCAGCCATGCCAGGGATACCGGCTCCACCGAGCATGGCCAGCCACATCAGGCCACCCAGCACGGGCATAGCGCTGTACATGCCCTTCATGGCGGCAATGGTGCGGGTATGGGTGCGCTGGCTCATCATACCTACTAACATGAACATCAGCCCGGTGATGATACCGTGCGCCACCATCTGATAAACCGCGCCACCCACGCCAAAAGCCGTAAGAGAAGCAATGCCCAAAAGCACAAAGCCCATGTGGTTAACCGAGGAATAAGCTACCAGTTTTTTAAGGTCGGTCTGGCCCATCGCCACATAGCCGCCGTAGAGAATGCCAATGACAGCCAGCGTAGCTAAAAAGGGCTGTAAACTCAACATGGCCTCGGGGAATAAGGCCAAGTTAAAACGGATGATGCCGTAGCCACCCATTTTCAGCAGCACCCCGGCTAAGAGGATGGAACCGGCGGTAGGTGCCTGCGTGTGCGCGTGGGGCAACCAGGTATGCACCGGAAAAGCCGGGAGTTTGATCAAAAATGCTACTAAAAAGCCGCTACTGATAAGCAGCAGTACGCCTTTGGCGGCGGCAATTGCCGGCAGTTGCGTCAGCAGCAAACGGTAGTCAAAGCTAATCATTCCGCCACCGGAAGCAATAAAGGCAGTGGCTAAAATGGCCAGCAGCAAAAAGACTGAGCCAATTAGGGAGTAAAGCAAAAACTTCAGCGCGGCATAACGGCGCTGGTCATAACCCCAGATGCCGATTATGAAAAACATCGGCATCAGCACCAGCTCAAAAGCTATAAAGAACAAGATCAGATCGAGCGCCACAAAAACTGCAATCAGGGCGCCTTGCATCATCAAGAACATGCCAAAAAAGCCCTTGTCATCGCGCTGCCATTCTGCCAAGACCGAAACCAGGGTTAAAAGCGCGGTTAAAAAGACAAAGGGCAAACTCAGACCGTCGAGCGCCACAATGTAGTTAATACCTAAGCTGGGAATCCAGGGCAATTCTTGCAGATACTGAAAGCCGCCCTGGGTCAGGTCGTAGCCAAGCCACAGCCCCAAAGACAGCAGGGTGGTCAGCGCGGAAATAAGCAGTGCCAGCCACTTGCCGGCCTTGGGCTCACGAAAGAGCGGCATAAGGGCTGCGCCCAGCAGCGGGAGGAAGATAAGCAGCGAAATCATAATTGCCCTCCGAAGCTAAGCGCCAGTAAGAGTACCACCGCCGCAGCGGCCATCGTCCAGGCGTAATGCTCGAGCCTGCCGGTTTGCACCCTCCTTAGCGCGTCGCCGACAATTGCTACCAACCAGGCGAGAAAATCCACCAGTGCGTCAATGATGCGCCGGTCAAACCAGGCCAGCGGCTTGGCCAGTCTGGTCAGTGGCCCGGCTGCAAAAAAGTAGTAGGCCTGATCTAAGTAAAAACGCTGTTGCAAGAGCTGGGTAAGTAGCTGAGGAGCTTGCAGTTTAAGCCGGGCATTGCCGTAAAGCAGATAAGCTAAGGTGATGCCGCTTAGGGCCACCAAAGTACTAACGATAAAACCCAGCCACTGCGCGCTTAAGGGCTCGAGCTCCGGCACGATGCCCCGATAGACAAAGCCTTGCAAAGCATTGCCGGTAAAGGGGCTGCCAATGATGCCAAAGACCGTGGCGCTGATAGCCAAAACCCACAAGGCCGTGGTGATATGCCAACCAGACTCATGTGGCGTGTCATGCGTATCGTGATGATCGTATTCAGCATCCTGGGCTAAGTCTTCGGCACTCATGTTCAGCACGCCCAGTCCACCTTGATTCCATTTGGCCGCTTGCCAGGGTGAGGGCCGTTTGGCCTGCTCAAAGGCAATCAGATAGGTCCGGCTGATGTACAGCGCGGTCAAAAAGGAAGCCGCGTAGCCAATTAGCAACAACAAACCATAGCCGCCGTTCACCGACAGCGCATTTTTAACGGCCAGCAAAATCTCGTCTTTTGACCAGAAACCAGCAAAGGGGAAAACGCCTGCCAATGACAAACCGCCGATAATAAAGGTCCAGCGGGTAGAAGGCATGTATTTTTTAAGTTGATTCATCGCAAAGATGTCTTGCGTACCCGAACCGTGAATCATCGAACCCGAACCCAGGAACAGCAAAGACTTGAAAAAAGCGTGAGCCACCAAGTGAAAAATGGCGGCAATCCAGCCAAAAGCGCCCAAGCCTAAAAACATAAAGCCGAGTTGTGAAACGGTAGACCAGGCCAGAATCTTCTTGATATCGGCAAAGGCCGGAGCCAAGGCCGCGGCAAACAGTGCGGTGAGTCCACCTACCCAGGCAATCAGCGGCAGGGCGTTACCCATTTCCAGAATGGGATAGGCTCGAGCCATTAAGTAAACCCCGGCGGCCACCATAGTAGCGGCGTGAATCATCGCCGAAACCGGGGTAGGGCCTTCCATAGCGTCTAAGAGCCAGACATGTAGCGGGAACTGCGCCGACTTGCCCATGGCGCCTAAAAAGAGTAATAAGCCAATGCCCGTAGCCACCCCGGCTGAGCCCGCTAGGAGCCCCGGGGCCAGCTCGCCGATGGCCAACAGATCAAGTGTGCCAAAGGCGCGGTAGATCCAGAATATCCCTACCAGCAAACCCAAATCAGCAAGTTTGGTGACCAGAAAGGCTTTTTTCATGGCTTGCTGAGCGGAGACCTTTTTGTAGAAAAAGCCAATAAGCAGATAGCTCATCACGCCCATTAGCTCCCAAAAGAGCAAGAGCAAAAAGAGGTTTCTGCTCATTACCATGCCCAGCATAGCGGCGGCAAAAAGGCTTATGTAAGCAAAAAAGGTCGGGTAGCGCTCCTCACCAGCCATGTATTCAACCGAAAACAGGTGAATCAGCAGCGAAACCAGCGAAACCATAAAGACCATCAGGGCGGCAAAAGGGTCTAGCAAAAAGCCAAAGGGAATACCCTGCTCGCCGGCAATAGTTATCCAGGGGGTTTCGGAACTGAAGGGAAAATCCGCCGCTGGCTCACGTATGAGCGCTTCGTGCTCGAGCTCTGTAAGCTTCTCCTCTGCCAGGGCAATTTCGGCTTCGAGCGCTTCAACACGTTCTCGGCTGGCCCCCATGGCCTTGGCTTCGCTAAGTACCTCTTCTAAAGGCGGCAGGGCTTCTTCGGCCTCCAGCACCTCAAATACGGCAGCTTTGTCCCAGACAGGGGCAGCCTGGCGCACCTGTAAGAGCAGCGCGGTAGCCAGCAAGGTAGAAGTCAGCAGTAAGCCCACACTCAGATAAGCACCGCCGCGCTTACCCAGGCGATAGCCAAAGAGCATATTTAGTAAAAAACCCAGCGCCGGTAAGAGCGGAATTAAATAGGCATATGACAAGGGATTCACTCTTTCATCCTCCGCAAGGGGTCTACCGTAGCCACACCATTTAAGCGGAAAACATTGAGAAACAGCGCTAAACCCACCGCCACCTCGGCGGCGGCAATGGCAATGATAAAGAGGGCAAACACATCCCCTTGCGCCTGGTCGTTAAAGCGGGCAATGGCCACAACGTTTACCAAAATGGCATTGAGCAAAATTTCTACCGACATCAAAATCGCCACTAAATTGCGCCGCGAGAGCAGGCCATAAAGACCGATAGCAAAAAGAATCGCCCCCAGGGCGAGAAAGTGATTAAGCGTCAGCATCGGCTGCTTTCCCCTCGGCGGCTGGCTTACTCCCGGACTCAAGCTTTAGAATCAGACTCTCGCGCCGCGCTAAAATAATCGAACCGACAAAGGCTACTAAGAGAATGATGGCCGTAACCTCAAAGGCCAGGATAGTACCGGCCTGCACCGTCATGGTCTCACCGCTACTAAGCGTGACTTCCGCCCCGCGCTGGCTGAGCAACTCCACGCCCAGCGCCTCCACCGTCAGCGGTGTGGTCTGGGTCAAGGCGGTAGTAGCCGGTGAAGGGAAGAAGCTAAAAGCCGCAATCAAAAGCGGAATGGCTACTAAGAGTGCTACTGCGGCGAAAAGTGGATTTCTGAGTTGAGAAAAACGCGACTGGGTCATCATGACGATAAAGATGGTCACGATGGGAATAGCCCCGGCATTGACCACCAGTTGCAAGACCGCCACAAAGGGTGAACCCAGAAGCCAGAAAATCCCGGCTAAGCTAAAAAAGCCAAAGGCCAGCGCCAGCGCCGCCCGGACCAGATTGGCGGTGGTAACGGCTAAGATTGCCAAAATTATCGCCACGGCGGATATCAGATAAAAAGCCAGCACATTGGGGGCAAAGGCTTCCATCAGTTGTCACTTTCTTTATCAGCTTGCTTAAGTAACTCCGCTTCACCACCAGGCTGCTGCTCAAGCGGCGCAACCTGAATCTCACCTTGCTCATTACGATATTCCACACCCAGTTTGGGGCTGTACCATTGCTTGGCCCGCCGCCCCTGCTCATCTAAAAAGGCCTTATCCGCCTTGAGCGTTTGTAAATCATAGGTTGATAATTCAAAGTCCTGAATAGTAACGATAGCGCTCACCGGACAGGCCTCGACACAAGCGGCACAGTACATGCAGTTAACTAAATCAATATCGAAACGCTCTAGGACAAAACCTTTACCTTCGGGGTTGCGCGTCCGCTCTATGGTAATCACCTGGCTGGGGCACACCTTTTCACAAGCCAAACAAGACACACAACGATCCGTGCCATCCGCTTCGATAATAAGTGCCAGCGACTGACAGGAAACCGGGGGTATCTCCGGCATTTCAAAGGGGTAAAGATTAGTGTGTTTCCCCTTTTCAGCTGCTCGACTTACCACAGCCATCCCCTTGCCGATGTCACGCAGGGCTTTAGCGGCTTCGGTAATCAAATTCACGCTTAGCAAACCTCCAAACTTTTAACTGCCAAAACAAAATTTATTTAAAGACCAATCGCAAAATAACGGCCACAGCCAAACCAATCAGTGACAGCGGAATCAGGACTTTCCAGCAAAGTTCCATCAGTTGGTCATCCCGAAAGCGTGGCAGCGTGGCGCGCACCCATATCACTAGATAGGAGAGCAGCGCCGTTTTGAGCAAAAACCACAGCATGCCATAAGCAGAGGCCAGCAGGCCGCCAAACTGGTTTAAGGTCGAACCTTCGGCCCCTAAGCCCCTTAGCACGTCCGCAAAATCCCAAAAACCCGCCAGTGGCTGGTAGTAACCACCAAAAAAGAGCACCACTGCTATAGCCGGCAACAAAAACAGCTCGGCAAATTCGGCCACAAAGAAAAAACCAAAGCGCATACCCGAGTACTCGGTGTTAAAGCCCGCTACCAACTCCGACTCGGCTTCGGGCAAGTCAAAAGGAGTCATCTTGATCTCGGCTAAGCTGGCAATCAGATAAACAGCAGCGGATATCAGCAAGGGAATCGCCGTCCACCAGAGCTTTTGCGCCTCGACAATGTCCATCAGGTTGAGACTGCCCACCCAAACGGCCACGGTAAGCAAGGAAATGGACAGCGGAATCTCATAGCTGACCAGTTGGGCCGCTGCCCGCAAACCTCCTAGGAGGCCGAATTTGTTGTTGATGCTCCAGCCGCCAACCAGCACGCCATAAGCGCCAATAGTTCCGGCGGCAACAATAAACAGCAGGCCGACATTTAGATTAGCCAGCACCCAACCAGGCGCAAAGGGAATGATGGTCAAGAGCAAAAAGGCCGAAACAAAAACCATCAAGGGCGCCAAGGTAAAGACCAGCGCATCGGCCTTGCCGGGCACAAAGTCCTCTTTGGCTACCATCTTCACGGCATCGGCAATAGTCTGAAATGCCCCCGCCGGCCCGTTATGCATAGGGCCATAGCGGTTTTGCACCAACCCTAAGTATTTGCGCAGCACCAAAATGAGAATGAGCGCGGCGACTGCCGCCACCAAAAAGCTCAGCACCGCCGCCAAAATGCCATAAAGCACCGCCCCGGTAGTGGTAAAGCTGCCACCTGAGGCCAGCGGTGAACCGGGCAACTTAAAGAGCCAGGGCAAAACGCCATAAATAAGCAACAGCAGGCCTACAAAGACAAAATAAAGCAAACTGTGAGCCAGCACCTCTGCTAAGCGATTAGGGGTCTTGGGGTTGTAACCTACCAACTGGGGCTTAAAGTGGCGATCCTCGGGAATGGGAATGCGCTTAAGCTGCGAACGCTTATCAGAACTTAGCGCCATTAGCGATCCACCTCCCCGAGTACGATGTCGATTGAACCTAAAATAGCAATCACATCGCTGAATTTCTGACCTATAAAAAGATCGGGAATTATCTGCAAGTTCACAAAGCTGGGGCTGCGGTGTTTGGAGCGGTAGGGCCCGGTGCCACCATCGCTGTGAATATAGACACCAAGCTGACCCCGGCTTATTTCTGCGGCGCGGTAGCGCTGCTCTCCCGCTTCAATCTTGACCCGGCCACGTGCCAGATAAGGACCGCTGCGTGGCGCTAGTTCGGCGCACTGCCTGATTAGGTCGATGCTCTGATAAATCTCATCCATACGTACCTTAGAGCGTGCCCAGACATCACCTTCATCACGGGTGATCACTGAGAAATCCAGTTCGGGATAGGCGTCATAGGGCTGGTCTTTGCGCAGGTCATGGGCCACCCCGGAAGCGCGCAAATTGGGCCCGCTGATGCCGTGGTTAACAGCAAGTTCCTGACTCAGCAGGCCAACACCCACCGAGCGTGCCTGAAACACGGGGGCGTCCACGGTCAGCGTTTCGTATTCGGGCACTACCTTCTCAAAATAATCGAGAAAGTCCAGTAAGTCTTGCCAGAACTTAGGGTGAACATCACGCCTGACACCACCAAAAGTAAAGTAGTTAGGCAGCATGCGCCCACCGGTGGTGCGCTCTATGATGTCAAGCGCCATTTCCCGGTCACGAAAGGCGTACAAAAACGGCGTGATAGCCCCCAAATCGAGCATATAGGTACCCACCCAGACCAGGTGGCTGATGATGCGGTTGAATTCAAACATGGCCGTGCGGATGTATTTAGCCCGCTCGGGCACTTCTAAACCCGCCAAATCTTCGACCGCCAGGCAGTAAGGCAGTTCATTTTGCAAGCCCGAAACATAATCCATACGGTCCAGATAGGGAATCACCTGGGCGTAACTGCGTGACTCTTCAATCTTTTCGTGATTGCGGTGCAAAAAGCCAATATGCGGTACTGCGCGGGTAACGCGCTCACCATCAACCCCTAAAACAATCTGTAAGACGCCGTGGGTCGCCGGGTGCTGCGGCCCTAGGTTGACGATCATTTCATCGGTCTTACCTACTACCGGCTCGAGCACCGTAGGCCCAGTCATCAATGCCGCCGGTATGCTCATGACTTACCCTCCTGCAAGGCTCGAGCCTGCTCGCGCCACTGCTCGCGGGCAATACGGTCCTTGAAATTCATTTTTTCTTCCAGTCGCTTGGCCTCATCATCACTCAAATTGGCCAACTGCTCAAAACGCGTAATGCCCTGTTCTTTTAACAAGGCCACATAGTGCGCACCGATACCCTTGATTTTGGTCAGGTCGTCGGCTGTTTGTGCCGCTTTGGGCTTTGCCACTTGATCGCTTGTCTTTTTTACCTCGCTAAGAGGGGGTTTTTTAGCGCCCCCTTCGCCCTCTTTGGGTTTTACAGCTTTAGCGGCCTTAGCTTTGGCGGCGGCAGCACGTTTTTCCGCTGCCTCAGCCGCTTTGCGTGCCGCTTCTTCCTTTTCTTTGGCGATAGCATCCCAGTCCGGCCAGGGCTTGGCTTGCCAGTCGGGAATCAGGTAACCACCTGTGTCATAGCGGCGCTGCAAGGGGTGGATTGTCCAGTGATCTTCTAGCAAAATGCGCCGCAAATCCTCGTGGCCGTCGTAGTGAATGCCCACTAAGTCATAGGCTTCGCGCTCATGCCAATCAACACCGCCCCAGAGGTCGCTCACACTAGGAACATGAGGCCGGTCATAAGGAACATCCAGCCACAAGGTTAGCTCGGCCTGGTCACTTAAGCGGCGCAAATGCAGCACCGTGCGCAAACCGTATTCCATATCTACACCACTAAGGCACTGCGGAAAATCATAACCAGCGGCTAAGAGACGCTCACAGAGCTGGCGGTAGGCTGTTGGGTCTTCCAGTTGATAAACTTTTTCGCCGCAGATGGTCTGCTGGCGCAAGGTGGGCAAGTCTTCAAGATTGATAGCAGCTTCAGTGCTCACGGTTCACCTCACAGACTGCGTCCGTCTTTACCCGGTTCGGCCAAAACGTCAAAATCGGCTTCCATCAGGGTGCCAGGGATATAGCGCTTCTCGGGGTCGGCGACTTTGTCACGGAGCAAAAGCATCGCTTGCAAGAGCGCTTCGGGGCGCGGCGGGCAACCCGGCACATAAACATCTACCGGCACGATTTTATCCACGCCTTCCACCACGCTGTAACCCTGCCTAAAGGGTCCACCCTGGTTGGCGCAGGCACCCATGGAAATGACCCACTTGGGCTCGGCCATCTGTTCATAAAGCGTGCGTACACGCTTGCCCATCTTCTTATTCACCGTCCCCGAGACGATCATGATATCGGCCTGGCGGGGGGTGTTGCGATAAAAAAAGCCAAAGCGATCGGCATCATAACGGGGGGCGCTGGAGTTCATCATTTCAATAGCGCAGCAGGCAATGCCAAAAGTTAAGGGCCACATGCTGCGGCTGCGCGCTAAGTTGATAAGGTCATCAAGCTTACCCAAAATAATATTGTCAGGCCTACGGTCACTGCCTAATAAACCCACTTAAGGACTCCTTTCGTCCAGGCGTAAATCAGGCCGTCTAAAAGCAGCAGCAAAAATAGCGCCACCGCCACCACGCCATAAATCCCCAGAGCGTCAAAAGCTACCGCCCAGGGAAAGAAAAAGGCCACCTCGACATCAAAGATGACAAACATGATGGCAAAAAGATAATAGTTGACGTTAAACTGCACATCCGTGCCCCGGCTGGGAATTTCACCGCATTCGTAAATGGCCAGCTTACCGGGTGTAATGTTATGCGGCGCAATCATGCGGGACATCCCCAGTGTGACAAATACTATGGCGATGCCTATCAGTGCAAACAAGGCAATATAAAGCGCGCCGCTTAGCTCGAGCGCATAATCCACAGACCTTCTCCTCTCTTAGCAGGCCTTAAAGCCTGGCTGCCAACTCGCAAGACAGCGAGATCACTGTCTTGACCGGCAGTATCCATTAAGTCGTAACAATCAGTAAAAGCTTTCATCCGCCTTTAATAGTAACGCAAGCGAACAGCAAAACAATAGAGGCCTGCTTGACCTTTTAGCTCAATAAATGTCTTTGGCCCAAGTCAGGCTCTTTAACGCTACAGCAGGTGCTAAATCCCAGCTGGTTTTTCTGCAATCTGGGACTTACAGCAGTTGGTACACAAAACCATCTATCTGCCCCATTCCTTGAGGTGAAGAACTTCACAATAAGCGAAGATTAACTAATCGAAACACCTAAATGGCGAAATTCTCAGCAAGCAGCCAAAAGCAACGTGCTAGACTCACTAACAGAATGAAAAAGAGCCTCGTCGTCTTATTTTGTCTATTATTTTTATTGCTGAGCTTAAGTTCAGCTCAAGAGCGCTATAACTTTCTGGCCGTTGACGGTGAGATTCTAGCAGACAGCAGCGGGCCTTTTTATTTTATCGCCCAGGGGGACAATCAAAACGCCTTTGCCTTAGCCAGCGAGTTTGCCCTCGGCCTGGGCGCCGAACTACGCTTTGATGCGGCTAAACAGCTACTTGTTTTTCGGCGCGGCAACACTACCGTAAGCCTGGCTGCCACCGCCGACATCGTTACAGGTCTGGAAAAACGTCCCGGTGTCCTTAATGCCAATGGTCGCAACATCGACAGCCCCATGGCTATTTTGATAAACAACACCAGCTATGTCCCCATTAGCCCTCTGGTGAAAGCCTTTGGCGACGAAAGTGAATGGGACGCCCAAAACCGGGTGGTCATGGTCTATACCAACCCGCAAACTTATCCCACACAAATTTCGCCACCACGCATCGCCTTACATGACGACTACACCCGGGTCGCCCTCGATCTGCCCAGCGGTAGCAACTACGATATTGCCGCCGCCGAAAACAGCATGGTAATAGGTCTGCCCGGTATGCAGGCAAGCGAATTTGGCTATGACCAGCAAGACCCCAATATCAGCGGCGTCAGTTTTGAGGAACGTGGCGGTCAGCTAACACTCGTCATCAACACGCAACATCCTCTTAGTGCCGACGGTCAGGGCTATCGGCTTGGTTTTTTAGCGGCAAGCCCGGAAAGACCTAACGACGTGCTTTATATTGACTTTGGGCCAAAACTCAGCGGTGACAGCGTCCGAGCCCTGGACACACCCTTGCCCCCACAGGTGGCCGCCGTGCGCCTGCCTGCGGGCCTAAAACCCACGGTGGTAATAGACGCCGGTCACGGTGGTAATGACGGTGGCGCCCAGGGCTTTGTCGGCGAGGACGAGGTGGCGCTGGCCATTGCCTTAAAAATCCGGGACTTGCTGGAAAGCCAGGGCATGGACGTGATTTTGACTCGTGACGACGATGTCTTTTTAACCCTGGCGGAGCGCGCCCGCTTTGCCACCACCGAACGCAATGTCTTTGTCTCCATTCACGCCAACTCAGCTCCTGACCGCAAGGCCAACGGCATCGAGACCTGGGTCTTTGGTCAATCCTTAAATGACAGTCAAATAGATATTGCCATTACTGAAAACGGTGGCGGCGCTATAGGTGAAGAACTCACCCGGCAGGCTCAGGAAGTGGCCAACAGCATCGCCGGCGACATCCTGCGCGAAGACCAACTGCGTTTTAGCCTCAACTTAGCCGAGCACGTGCAAGAGCAGCTTGTTGGCGCTACGGGCGCACGTGACCGGGGAGTCAGGCAAAACGTCTTTTATGTCATCAAAAACGCCCGCATCCCGGCCATTTTGGTAGAAGTGGGTTTTGTCAGTAACCCCGAAGAAGGTGAAAAGCTCGGCACGGCAGCTTATCAGGAAAAACTGGCCACCGCCCTTGCCAACGGCATCAGCAATTTCTTTGACAGTGGCGGCGCCCTGGCCCGAAGGTAAGCGCATAGCTGAGTTTAGTCGGCTCTCTTTGATAGCATAACGCCATGACTTTGAGACCCGACCAGCCCGGCCCAAGAGTTTGTGAACGGGTGCTTGTCTGGCATCTCGGCAATTTGCGCTTGCAAGACCACAGCGCTCTTATCGCCGCATCAAGCGAGGCTCGAGCCGTGTTTCCGCTGGTTCTCCACGACGAGCGTGACCCCCTTAGCCAACATCCGGGCTACGAGAGCGCCGTCCGGGCTTTGGCGCGTGATTATCTGCGGCTGGGTAGCTCGCTCACTTATCTAAAAGGGGACAGTGAGCAACTGGTGGTAGACGCCGCCCGCGACGCTCGAGCCGACTATGTTTATGTGCAGGCTCGAGCCGATACTGTGGGCATGGACTTACTTAAGGCCGCTCGCGCAGAGCTCGAGCTCTGGGGTTTTGGCGTGCTTGTTTTCGAGTTGCCGGTAAAGGTAAACCCGCCCGGCACAGCAAACGCCTTAGCGGCACCGGCCTCGTTAAGCGGCCATCCCTTGCCGGGCCAGCCCCTACCCAAAGCAAAGCCCTGGGGTGAAACTGAGCTTTTCGAATTGCTTAAGAAAGCTCCAGCCAGTAACGCTTTGCTGCAAGACGCGCTTAAGCTAGGCTTGTTAAGCCCGCGGCAATGCTGCGTCTTTAATCCTCAACTAATTGAAGCGTTAAACCAGAGCGCCTTTTTAGGAGTTTTAGATGGCGCAGACTGAAAAACAAGCTATCCCGGGTGCCGGTGGCGTTGTCTTTAACCACAAAGGCGAAGTTTTATTGCTTGGTCGCGCCAGCGGCCACTGGGTCTTTCCCAAGGGGCACATCGACCCCGGCGAAAGCAAGTTAGAAGCCGCCCTGCGCGAAGTCGAAGAAGAAGCCGGTCTACACGTCACCTGTCCGGAAAAAGACTTTATACTGACAACCAGCTATGTCAACGATCGTCAGGAGGCTCGTATCATCTACTGGTTTGCCTTCCTTAGCGAAGTGGATAAACCTCGACTGCGCGAAGCGCTATTCCCCGAAGGTGGCTTTTTTACGCCAGAACAGGTGCTTGAAAACCTCAGTTTTGCCGAAGACCGGAGGCTCTTAACAGCAATGCTTAAGTGGTGGCAAGAATATCAGGCTCGAGCGGTGCAGCCATGAGGCCGGAAGAAAAGGGTATCAGCGGACACAGCGGCATGCTCTCCGGGGCAGCCTTGCTGCAAAGCTTTGAAAAGCTGAACTGCTCCGGCACTTTGCTGCTCGAGCAGGACCGGGGCAGCTTGCTGCTGCTGCTAAACCAGGGTCGGGCCAGCGCCAGCTTTAAACTCGGTCTCGGCCCCGAGCTGAGCCAGCAAGACCAGGGCTTTCACTTTCAACCACACGAAGCCGCCAAACTGCCCCAGCTTCCCAGTCGTTTTCCGGCCAGCAGCTTAGCTCTTTTGCGCGCCCTACCAGGCTTATCGGGCAGCAGCTTAAGTGCAGCCAGTCTTGACTTTAGGGCGCTGCTCAAGCACCTAGCCGAGCAGAGCTTTAGCGGTAGCCTCAGCCTAGAAGACGATAAGCGGCGCGGCGTGGTTCTTTTTCTTAAAGGCCGCATAGGCTTTGCGCAATTTGAGACCGAAACGCAAGAGCGCAGCGGCCAAAACGCCTTGCGGGCCATCTACCGCAGTTGTTTACATAGTGAAATACAGCTCGATTTGCGCAGGCTCGAGCCCCAGCTTGTCGCCAGCTTACTCGGCCTCGCCCTGGATTTGGTTGTCGGCAATGAGGCCAAACCCCCTGCCGACTTTAGCGGCCTGGAAGCCTCTGAGGAAGGCTATACCTACTATCAAGAGGGCAAGGCTTATCTACAGATTCCTGTAGAGCTGCGCGGCAAAAGCAACCGCTACGCCCCCTGCCAAAACAGCCCCAGCCTGACGCTCCCCAACGAACCGCCCGACTGGGAAACATATTGCTATCAACTCACCTTGCGCGGACGCGACGCCTTAAATCCCATGACCGAACTGGCCATGGCCTTTCAGGACAGCCTGGATAACAAGGGTCGAGAACTCTTGACACAACTGAGCCAAAGTCGCAGCATCGAAGAATTGGCCAGCCGCCTGAAATTACAATTAGAGGAGCTAAAACCGCAAATTATGCAGCTCGAGCACGAAGGCTTGATAAAAAGGACCGCCTAAATCTTCGCCCCTAATAGTTCACATTCTCAGAAAAGCCAGCGTTGCTATACTGCCTAAAGCACCCTAACGGGTTAAATCACAGCTTAGCAGCAATCTAATTCGAGGTTTGAATAAACTCATGGACGAAACCAGCCAGCACAACGACGAAATCTCCTTGCGCGACCTCTATCTCATTTTAAAAAAGGGGCTGCCTATAATCGCTGCCGTCGCCCTTGTCGCCGGGGCGCTCACTTTTATTGTCAGCTCATTTCTGCCACCTGTTTTTGAAGCGGAAACTACCGTGCTGATCACTCCGCCGCCGGTTCGCGTCCAGGGGCCTAGTAATCTCAACTTAAACCCCAGCAACGAGGTGTCTTTTGAAGCCTACGAAACCCTAGCCAATAGCCGCGCAGTTTTAGAAAATGCCCTGAGTCGCGTCCCACAAACCGAACTTAGCGCCAGTAAGCTGCTTAGTAGCGGCAACGTAAACAAACTCCTAGGGCCACAGCGTCCCGATCAGATAGTGCCTCTTTCGGTAACGCATCAGGTTAAAAACTCCGACCCCGAACTGGCCGCCACCCTGGCCGACGCCTGGGCCGAGACCACCTTAGAAACCGTGCGCAGCTCGCTATTGGCCAGCCTAAACCCAGTCAATAGCACCACCGCTGCCGAACTTGCTCGCTTAGAAACTGAACTTGCCAAAGTTGAGCAAAGCTGGCGCGAATTCCAGGAACAAGACAATGGCGAGGTCTTAAGCGCCCGCTTAAAAGGCCTAACGCAGCAAATTGCCCAAGGCGAGGCTGACCTAAACCAGCTAAAACGCGATATTGCCAGCGCAGAGGCTAAGCGTGATGCGCTGATCACCCAACTGCAAGCAGATGAGCAAAACAGCATCCGCCTCAGCCCAGCAGACCGCGAAGCGCTCATTGCCCAGCTCGAGCTTTTCCAGTCCCAAGAGAGACAACTTGAAAATAGTGAAATCCAAAGCCCACGTCTGGCAGAAATCACCTATATTCTGCGCAGTCAAAGCGATAACCTAAACATCATCAGCCTGCTCAACCAAAGCGAACTGCGCCAGGAAATCATCAATTTAAGCGGCCTTAAAGCCCAGGAACAAACCCTTGGCAGCCAAATGCAGGACTACCAAAACCAAACCAACACGCTGCAGGGACAAATTGCCGCCTTGGATCAAGAGCGCAACCAGCTTACACGTGAGCTTGATAACGCCCGCAGCGCCTATGACGACGTAGCCGCGCTGCAGCCCATCATCGCCTACGTCACCGAGCTGACCCCCAGCAACGCCCGCATCCTTAACCGGGCCTCAGTACCCACCGAAGCCGTAGGCCCCCGCCGAACGCTCAATACCGCCCTGGCTTTAGTTCTTGGCGCCATGCTGGCAATGCTCTATGTCTTCTTGCGCGAAGCGGTCGCCGGGCCGACTGGAAAACCAGCAAAAGCAAACTTAGTCGTGGATGAGCTCTACCCCGAGGAACTGGTCGCTAAGTAAGCGGTGAGTGGTTGGTAGGTGGTGGGGAGCTGTGCTCGAGCAAGCCAAGAGCGATATAAGCGGGGATTCAGCTATTTTGCGTTTTGAACTCAGTTTCGAAGTCGCCTGGAAGCTTTGCCAGTTATTGGCACGCGAACAGGGGTTCGAAGCCACGCTCTAAGCAACCCCTCTAAGCAACCCTGCGTTATGATTAGGCTATGCCAAACCGTGCCGGCGACTGGCTAAAACAAGCCGGGCGCGACCTCGCACAAGCCCAGGCCTCGCGCGATGCCGACCGCCACGAGTGGGCATGCTTTGCCGCCCACCAAGCAGCAGAAAAGGCCGTGAAGGCGCTGCACCTCTCCTATGCGCAAGAAGCCTGGGGTCATGTCGTTGCGCGGCTCTTGACCGAACTCCCCCCAATCATCAATGTCCCTGATCAGTTAAGGCAAAAAGCCCGGGTGCTTGACAACTTCTACATCCCCACCCGCTACCCGAACAGCCACAGCGAAGGCGCTCCATTTGAGCACTACGGATCTCTACAAAGCTAAGGAGGCAGTCGAATATGCCCGTTAAATCTTCAACTTCGTCCATCATCATCTGGCCGACACTTAAAGAGGTTCAAAGCGCGCTAAAGCAATGGGCCGAAAGACTACGGAAGAGTCACCCAGAAGTCCTCGCCGTTGGCTACTTCGGCTCCTATGCTACCGGCAAGCATGGCGTCGGCAGCGATCTGGACCTTATTGTTATCATCAAAGATACAGAGCTATCTCGCGAACGCCGTAACCTCGACTGGCCCCTCGAGGAGCTTCCCGTACCGACCGAAGCCCTCGTCTACACCGAATCAGAATGGCAAGACCTTAAACATCAAAACACCCGCTTTGCCAAAACGCTGCTCGCCGAACTAATTTGGGTATGGAAGCAACTCAAACCCAGGTCAGCGCCTGAATAAAGCCAAAGCGTCACAAGCTCATGGCTTACAATATAGCTATATGAGCGGGATGTTCGACAAACTAAAAGAACGCTGGCGCTTAGAGGAACAGCAAGAGCGGCTTGATCATGCCAAGCGCAAGGCTCAGGTCTTGTCCTGTGCCCCTAAAGTATTCAAGGCCTATGGCATCAGCAAGGCCATCCTCTTTGGCTCACTGGCCGAAAACCGCAGCAATCAACAGTCCGATGTCGACCTTTTGGTCATGCCGCTTCCCGCAAAAAGATACTGGGACTTCAAGCACGAGCTCGAGCAAACCCTTAAGCTCCCCGTCGAGCTCTACACCCAAGACGACGAGCCAGGCTTCGTCGACAAAATCATCAAGCGTGGCGAGATCATCTATGAAGCCTAACATCGCCCTACTTAAAGCCGATATCCGTGATGAGCTAGGCAAAATCGCTAAGCTAAGCGAGGCCTTTGACGACATCGCAAACATGCTCGATAAACCAGCCGAGGAGGTGCCCTTCTTTGATCGTGCCGCCATCGGCTACTATCTGCATAACTTCTACAACGGCTGCGAGAACATCTTTACAAACATCGCCCGCTTCTTCGAAAATGATCTAAATCCTGACAGTTGGCATGCCGACCTCTTAAAACGCATGAAGCTCGACATAGCCGGATACCGCCCAGCCGTTATCGACGAAGCGCTCTATCGTCTACTCGACGACTTTCGCGGTTTTCGCCATGTTTATCGCCATATCTACACCTTCGAACTTGATTGGGAGCGCGAGCGCCTGGTTGCCAAGCGCTTTAAAAAGGCGGCTGTAGAGGTCAACGAACAGGTCGAAAGATTCTTAACACAGTTAGACGATTTGGAGAACGGTGCTTAATCGTCTATTGCCCTTCTAAACCCAGTCAGTGAACCAGCTAACCGCTGGGGATTTGGCTATACCAAAGTGATCCTTTGTGTATGCCTATAGGCTCGAGCCCCCAGGCTCAAATTTATGTTAGCCTTACACAAGTTTTTACGGGAGGCGGCTTTCAGGCAAACTGCTTATAAAAACAAAATCCTAGACATGCAAAACTTCTATTTCGTCTGGCATATATAGCCACCGCTTGCCAATACCCGCCAAAGCCGTTTAACAAGGAATTTCTATGGATATAACTACACTCGAAAGATTCTTACCACGCGTTAAAATCATCGCCCAGGAAGCCGGTCGGGCTATTTTAGAGGTCTATGCTAAAACGGAACTAAATATTAGCTATAAGGCAGATGAGTCGCCCTTAACTCTTGCCGATTTAGCTTCGCACCGGCATATTGTCAAGCAATTAAAAGAGCTGAGCCCGGATATTCCGGTGCTTTCGGAAGAATCCCAGCATCTTCCTTTTAGCGAGCGTCAAAACTGGACGACATTCTGGCTCGTCGATCCACTTGACGGCACCAAGGAATTCATCAAGCGAAATGGCGAATTCACCGTCAATATCGCTCTGATACACAACAATCAGCCCGTTCTCGGGGTCGTACACGCTCCAGTCTTGGATGTCAGTTATGTGGCGGCCAAATCTCTTGGCGCCTTCAAAACTACCTCAGAAGGACAGACAACTCGCATTAGCGTGCAGGATTACCAGCAAGGCAGCTTAAACATTGTCGCCAGCCGCTCGCATGCCGGGCCCGAGACCGAGCTTTTTCTAACGCGGCTAAAAGCAACATTCCCCAATATCCAGCTCCTCTCCGTTGGCAGTTCCCTAAAGTTCTGCTTAGTCGCCGAGGGCCGGGCGCATCTCTATCCCCGTTTTGGCCCCACTATGGAGTGGGACACCGCCGCTGCGCAATGCGTCATTGAAGAGGCCGGTGGTTCTGTGCTAAATATAGGTTCTGGCGAATCTTTGCGCTACAATCACAAAGATTCCCTGCTTAATCCATTTTTTATCGTCAGCTCATCGGGGGTCTGGTTATCATATATTCAGCAGCACAAGCCCCGAGCTAATCAAAAGGACTAAGATGACAAATCACCGCTTGACACACCTAAAACAGCTTGAGGCCGAAAGCATCCATATCATTCGCGAAGTCGCCGCGGAGTTTGACAACCCCGTCATGCTCTACTCTATTGGCAAAGACTCCTCGGTGATGTTGCACTTGGCCATGAAGGCTTTTTATCCGGGCAAGCTGCCTTTCCCGCTCATGCATGTCGACACCACCTGGAAGTTCCGCGACATGATTAGCTTTCGCGACGCCTATATCAAAAAACTCGGCTTGGAGCTAATCGTTTATACCAACCAAGAAGGCGTTAAACAGGGCGTCACCCCCTTTACCCATGGCAGCAAAATCTACACCGACATCATGAAGACCGAAGCGCTCAAACAAGCGCTTGACAAATACAAGTTCGATGCGGCCTTTGGCGGCGCCCGCCGCGACGAGGAAAAATCCCGCGCTAAAGAGCGCGTTTACTCCTTTCGCGACCAGCACCACCGCTGGGACCCCAAAAATCAGCGCCCTGAGCTCTGGAATGTTTACAACGGTAAAGTCAGGAAGGGCGAGAGCATTCGTGTCTTCCCACTGTCCAACTGGACGGAACTGGATGTCTGGCAGTACATCCACCTAGAAGACATCCCTATTGTGCCGCTGTATTTTGCCAAGGAGCGTCCCATCGTCGAACGTGAAGGTGTAAAGATTATGGTCGATGACGAGCGCATGCAATTAAAATCCGGCGAAAAGCCCAGCCTGGAAATGGTGCGCTTTCGTACCCTCGGCTGCTACCCGCTCTCCGGGGCCGTCGTCTCCAACGCCACAACTCTGCCTGACATCATCCAGGAAATGCTGCTAGCCAAAAATTCCGAACGCCAGGGCCGCCTCATCGACTTTGACCAGGCCGGCTCCATGGAAGAAAAGAAAAAGCAAGGGTACTTTTAATGTCCCATCAATCCGAACTCATCCATAAAGACATCCACAGCTACCTAAAGCAACACGAGCAAAAAGAACTGCTGCGCTTTATCACCTGCGGCAGCGTTGACGACGGTAAAAGCACTCTAATTGGCCGTTTGCTGCACGACTCAAAAATGATCTATGAAGATCAACTTGCCGCCGTAAAAAACGACAGCGGTAAGTTTGGTACTACCGGCGACGGGATGGACTTGGCTCTGCTGGTAGACGGCCTGCAATCAGAACGTGAACAGGGCATAACCATCGATGTAGCCTACCGCTATTTCTCGACGGAAAAACGTAAGTTCATAATTGCCGACACTCCCGGCCACGAGCAATACACCCGCAATATGGCCACCGGCGCCTCCACTGCCAACTTGGCCATCATCCTGATCGACGCCCGCAACGGGGTACAAACTCAAACCAAACGCCATAGCTTCATTGCTTCGCTGCTGGGCATCAAACACATCATCATCGCCATCAACAAGATGGATCTGGTTGATTATAGCCAGGATGTTTATAAACAAATCGAGCAAGACTATCGGGCGTTTATGCAAAACCTGCCCACTCAGGACTTGCGCTTTATTCCCATCTCAGCGCTAAAAGGCGACAACGTAGTCAAGATAAGCGAACATACCCCCTGGTATCAGGGTGAAACGCTGATGCATACCCTAGAGCATATCGAGATAACCAGTGACCGCAATCTCAGTGACATGCGTCTGCCCATCCAATACGTCAACCGCCCTAGTCATAACTTCCGTGGCTTTTGCGGCACCGTCGCCGCCGGGGTTATTCGCAAAGGTGACAAGGTCATGGTGCTCCCTTCGCGTCAAACCAGCACCGTAAAATCCATCATTACTTTTGACGGCGAACTGAGCGAGGCCGAACCCCCATTGGCTGTCACCGTCACCCTGACCGACGAGATCGACATCAGTCGCGGCGATATGCTCAGCCACCCTGATAACGCCCCCAGTGTAGGCAACAGCTTTGACGCCAACATTGTCTGGATGTCGCAAACCCCTATGCTTCCCGGCAAACAATATGACATAAAACTCGGCCCCAAACTCAGCCCCGGCATTATCGAGCGCATCCAGCACAAAATAGATGTCAACACTTTAGAACACGCCGAGGCCAGCACACTGCACCTCAATGAAATTGCCCTGTGCAAACTCAGCCTCACCCAGGCTGTTCCCTTTGACCCTTATAGCAGCTCAGCCGCTACCGGCAGCTTTATCATCATTGACCGCTTAAGCAACGCCACGGTTGGAGCCGGCATGATCACCAAAAGCGCCAAAGCCCCTATGCTTGATAAAGCTGTCAACGTGATCTGGCACGAACACCAGGTCAGCAAGCAAGAACGTGCCAACCAAAAGAGTCAAAAGCCTTGCATCCTCTGGTTTACCGGTCTCTCCGGTTCCGGCAAGTCTACTATCTCCAACGCTTTGGAATACCGCCTCTTTCAAATGGGCCATCACAGCTACTTGCTAGACGGCGACAATGTGCGCCACGGCCTGAATAAAGATCTTGGTTTTAGTGATGAAGACCGGGTGGAAAACATTCGCCGCATTGGCGAGTCCGCCAAACTTTTTGTCGATGCCGGTCTTATTGTGCTCACCGCTTTTATCAGCCCCTTTAGGAGCGATCGTAACCTGGTTCGGGCGCTAATACCGGAAGGCGAATTCATCGAAGTCTTTGTAGACACCCCTCTAGAAGTCTGTGAACAGCGTGATCCCAAGGGGTTATACGCCAGGGCACGGCAAGGGGAAATCAAGAACTTCACCGGTATAGACAGCCCCTATGAGCCGCCCAGCAAACCAGAAATCATCCTCTATACCGAGCGAGACACGGTAGAGGAATGTGTAGAAAAAATAATTGGCTTCCTCGTAAGCAGTAACATGCTCGCTAACGGAGCTAAATGACCTCAGCTAACATAAGCCTGGAAACCCCCCTGCCGCTTACAGGAAGGTATTGAGGAAGTAATGTTAAGCTTTACCGGTCTACAGCAAATTCAACAAGAAAAGTTAGATTATACGTAATGATATTCACCGAAGTTCCCGTAACAACTGCCCACACCGGGTACTCAACGCTGCCCTGACCTCCGTTCTTGAGGCCATGTTAGTTTTGCACTAGTTTTTGTGGGAGGCAGATAGTGAATCAGGCAATAAAAATAGCGTGGAGTAAGCTTAAAAATATCATCCTACAGGAGCACCTTGATGATCCCCTTAAGGTAGAGAGTATAGAGCAGGCAATGATAACATGCGTTGATAAAAATCCGGCTATCATCAAAAGTCTAAAAGCTGGTATTCCCACTATTCATGAACCAGGTCTAAAGGAACTACTTGACGAAACTAAAGATAAACTGAGCTTTTCTGATACCATCCCACCCTTACGCGGTGAAGGCGTGGTACTCATTGCCGTGGGCACTCCCACCAAAGATAATGGCGACGCCGATTTGCGCTATGTCGATGCTGCCGCTAAAGAAGTGGCTGCTTGTATTCGGGCCGATGCCAAACTGGTAGTGGTCAATAAATCCACTGTGCCTATAAGGAATATTATTAGGGAGCTTTTGACGGAGAGTAAGTTTATTAAAGTCTTTGTAAAAACACTTTTAGAGGTTTGTGAAGAGCGTCTCCCTAAAGATCTTTGTGGCAAAGCCAGATCGGGTGAAATCAATAATTTCATGGGAATTGGTACACCTTATGAGCAGCTCTGTAAGCCTAAGGCCGTTCTTAAAACAAGGGAGACAAACATTGATAAGTGTTTTGAGCAAAAATGCTTAAAAGCTGTTCAACATATCAATTTATGAAATTTTCGTTTGTACGTATCCCCGTTGTGCCGTGGTTTGATTCCCATCTTAGAGAGATTATTCGAGGCTCTTCCTTGGCCTTTGTGTCACGTATCTTTGGTGCAGGCTTTGGCTTTATTCTCAATCTCCTGATTGCACGGCTTATCGGCGCTAATGGTGCAGGTATCTATTTTTTAGCCCTGTCAGTTGTTACCTTGGCTACGGTTGCAGGTCGTCTAGGTCTCGACAATGTTGTTTTGCGCTTCGTTGCAACGAATAGTGATAGTAAAGATTGGAACAGTGTCGCTGGCGTAATAAAGCAAAGCCGTAAGCTAGCACTTATAGCTTCGGGGATAGTCGCCATCAGTGTCTTTTTGCTTAGCCGCCCTATTGCCTTATTGGTTTTTAAGGAGCCCGAGCTAAATCTGTCACTGAAAATTATGGCACTAGCTATCCTTCCCTTTAGCTTAGCTATATTACAGGCACAAACCCTCAATGGGCTAAAACGTGTAGGAACTGCCAGTCTTATTCAAACGGCTATGGTGCCTGTTATCCTGGTGACGTCAGTTGGTATATTGTCTTTGTTTGTTCCAGTTACCGTTATCAAGATAGTCACAGCCTATGTTTTCGCCACCGTTATCACTTGGTGTATTGCCTTTTACTTAGTGTGGCGAGCTCTACCCCATATTCGCAGCTTAAAAGGTAAATTCAGTGCCAGAACACTATTGTCCACCAGTTTGCCATTGTTTTTAGTGGCGTCCATGAACATTATTAATAATTACACGGACATTACGATGCTAGGAATTTTTCAGACTTCTTCTGATGTAGGCGTTTATGGGATCATTACACGGCTCTCGCTGTTGGTAAGTTTTGTGTTGGCAGCCTTTAACAGCATCTTATCACCTAAAATTGCTGTTTTTTGGAAAAATGGGGATTTATCTAATCTCACTCGCACTGTTATTGTTGCAACTAGGTTAATGACCCTAGTTGCAACTGTCATTTTAGTTATCTATATAATTTTTCCCTCCAGTGTTCTTGGTCTTTTTGGTCAAGAGTTTGTACGTGGCTCTAGAGCCTTAGCTATTTTGTCATTGGGGCAATTTATTAATGTCTCAACAGGTTCAGTAGGACAGGTGCTTGTCATGACAGGTCACGAAAAAGTATTGAGAAACATTATAGGTGTATCTGCCATGACAAATGTTATTATGAACAGTATTTTAATTCCCGTGTGGAGTTTAGAAGGTGCAGCTTTAGCAACAGCTTTCTCAACCTCATTCGCCACTATTGTGGCAGCCATTTATGTGCGACGCATCGTGGGCATTGATGCCCATATTTTTGGAAGATATAGTAAAGTTACCCAACAAAGAAGGTCTTTATGAAACCTATTAATGTGCCCCTTTCTCCCTTTTTGAAAATATATTGGCGACTTTTTACTGCTGTGAGAAGACGCTTTCATACACTCATAGCATTGCTAAAGTATTTCCCTTTTTTTCGTGTTGGAAAGCGCTGTTTTATTCATAAGGGTGTGATTGTGCATCCACTACTATCCCAGGGTAATAAATTAAAAGTCATCCTCGAGGGTGGAAATTTTGTCGGCGAATACAGTATTTTTAAGGGTTCAGGAACCATAAGTTTTGGTCAGGGCTCATTTTGTAATGCCTTTTGTGTGTTTGGTTCAAATGAATCCATTACCATTGGCAAGAATGTGTTAATTGCTGATGCCGTGACCATTCGTGATACCGATCACAACTACCAGGATATGTCAAGATCCATACAAAAACAGGGCATTACCACTATGCCTGTTATCATTCATGATGATGTCTGGATTGGACACGGTGTTTCTATCCTGAAAGGTATAAACGTAGGTAAGGGGGCAATTATTGCCGCAGGTGCAGTTGTCACAAAAGACATTCCCGAGTACGCTGTGGTCGCAGGTGTACCTGCTAAAGTTATTGGAAAGCGTGACAAATGAAAACACATCTGGATTTTTTTATTATTGGTGCCCAAAAGTCAGGAACTACAACCCTTTACAAACATTTGTCTCAACACCCCAATGTATACATGCCTACCAGTAAAGAAGCACCCTTTTTTCATGATAAAGATGTATATAATCAAGGTTGGGCATGGTATGTAGACGAATACTTTCGAGGGGCTGCAACAGAAAAACAATGGGGAACAGCGACACCACAGTACATGTATCATCAGGGAACTCCAAATAGGATTTATCAACAATGTCCAGATGCAAAGCTTATTGCAATTCTCAGGAGCCCTATTGATCGAGTCTTTTCGCACTATAAGATGAACATTAAACGCCAGCGTGAATTAAGACCCCTAGAAGCTTTGGTGGATCAACTTTTGCAACCCGATGAACTTGAGCTTGCCAGAGCACACCCCACAGAAACCAATAGCTACATCATTTGGGGTGAATACGGGCGCATCTTGCAACACTATCTCGAGGTATTTCCAAAACAGCAACTACTTATACTCTTTACAAAAGATTTAGCTGAGCGGCCTAAAGAAGTCATGATGCGTATCTATCAGTTTCTCGGGCTTAAAGAGATCTATCCTAATGGCATAGGTAAAAAATTTCATCAGGGTGGTCTAAAAAGAAAACTGCCTGATTTTCGTAAGCGCGTTAAAAACAGCCCACTTATTAAACTTTGGCATCTTTTACCGCAAAGACAGCGCATACCCCTGCGTTACTGGTTTGAGCAGTGGAACACAATCAAAGATGAAGTGGCCGTTGAAGCATATGCACCCGAAGTAGTTCGAAAAATAAAACAGCATTACATCCACGACACTCAAACCCTTAATAAACTTTTTAACACTAAAGCACCCTGGTCAGATAGCCTCTATCAACCTGATACTAACTTAGCCAGTCAATTGTTAGAGACAACCCAGGAATACAAACCTTCATGATCATTCAGCGTTACTGCATGACACAATCATAACAGTTTTGTTACTGCACCCAATAAAGGTTTTTCGATGACAAATCTCATTTTTTTAACTGTTTATTTTACTAGTTCCTTTTTACTGTTTTTCAGAAAAAGCAGGTTTGTCCTGGTACTTCTGGTGCTGCTGTATTTGCTTCTTTACGACTTTATATTTTTACAACTTGAAGATTGGCTGGCTATAGACATAACCTTATCCAAAACCTTTCTTGAAGTGCTCCTTATTTTTCTGCTCTTAGCCGTTACCTTTAAACACATCAAAAAACAGACTATAGGTATTTTTGATATTCAGGTTTTTGCTATTTTCTTAAGTTTATCTGTGATTGGTATTTTTATTTCTAGTGTTCCACTCTCAGAAGCTCTAAAAGACTTAAGAATTCTTTTGTTACCAATGATACTATCATTTCTGTTAGTTTCAGTAATTCAGGCAAAAGAAATTAAATTTAAATTGTTGATTAATGCTTATATTTTTTTAGCTATATTGATCATGGCATTTGGTTTTTACGAATTTTTCACGTTCGATGGTGACTATACAAAAACATGGCGCTATGAGCAGTTATTAGAGTTGAAGCTAGAACAAAATCCTGAGCAAAGTCCAGAATTGGTTGCACATTTACTAGCAAATCAGTTTATTAGGAATGGAGAGTTAAGAGTAGCTAGTATTTTTATTTCTGCGCTTGACTACTCTCTGTTTTTGGGCTTCTTCTCAATCTTTATTATCAACTATTTCTTTGTGAGAAAGAATCTTTTATACCTAATATTGTTCTTCTTGACTGTTTTTGCTTTATATACAACTAATGTACGTACTGGGTTCATTATCCTAATACTTGGGTTATTTCTTTCCTATTCTTTGTCTTCAAGGGTTCGGCTCTTATATAAATTTTCATTTATCCTTCCAATACTTACTATTGCATTTTCATTTATGTATATTATCTTAGGAGGCTTTTTAAATGATGCGTCCTCTATAGGCAGACTTGATCAGTATAGCTATCTATTTAAAAACCTGTCTGTTCTGGGATCGGGTCTTGGTAGCTACACGGCTAGATTCGATTCTTTTTATATTTATATATTCTTGACCTTTGGTACAGCCACTTTACTTTTTCTCTACTTCTTCTACATAGTCATTAGTAGGCTTGCAAGGAGCTATTCCCAGCTTAAGAAGCCAGGAAGTAACCCTTTGGCGAGATTTTTCGTCAAATTTTCTCTAGTTTATATTCTAGTTATGTTATATGTATTTACTTTTCAACATACGGCAGGATCTGTGAATTATTTCTTATTTTACCTTTTTCCTCTCATCTCCAGTGTCTCCATCTACAAAACTCAACACCAAGGAAAAAAATTGACATCCAAGTACTTAGAGTTGCAATCATTTGGGCATCAGTATGAATAAACCCCCACGTTTTCTAATTATTACAGTACTTTATAAGACTAAATGGAGTTTATCAAAAACAATAGCTTCATTACAGAAAAGTAGGGCATACTTATCTAACTCAAAATTGCTTCTTTGGGATAATAGTCCTGAGTTACAAGCTGCTGACCCTCAGCACTTGCAGTTTGTTGATGACTTTGAGTATAAGCATACTCCGCAAAACATAGCTTTATCTAAGATCTATAATAGGGTTATTAGCACACATGATGATTTTGATTACTTATTAATTTTGGATCAGGACTCCTCTTTTGAACCTATGTTCTTTGCAGAATTATTAAAAACCATTAAAGCATATCCAGACATTTCTCTCTTTCTACCCTTAGTTTTATCTAATGACACTATTATCAGCCCTGGAAGCTATAAATATATAAAAGGTAAGTATTGGACCAAGCGAACTACTGGAGTCTTAAGATCCAAGAGCCTATTGGCAATAAACAGTGGAATGGTGATTAAATTTGATTACCTTAAAGATCTCTTTCCAGGCTATGATGAACGATTGAAATTGTATGGCATTGATACCCACTTCATGCTTACTTATGCTCAACACAAAACAGAGCTCTGTGTTATCGATTATACCTTTAAGCACGAATCTGCTTTATTAGATCCTAGCGAAGGGACAAAAAAAAGGCTGTTTAGGTTTCAAGATAAGATATACTCTTGGAAAATACTACATGAGAAAAACTTTTTCAAAAGTTTGCTGATTCGCCTATACATTCTCGGAGCCTCTATCAAAGAGTCTTCCAAGTCCCACGATATTCGCTTTTTGTTAATTGGCATAGGCATTTTGAGGATAAAAAACACTTTATGATCAAGAAGTTCTTTGAGGCAATAATTCATCTAGAAAAAAACAAAGAGTTTCGTTTTGATGAGAATATTAATGCCTGGATACTCATCAAGCTCATATTTGAAAAATCATATCAGTTGCTTAGAGGTTTTAGGATTATTTTTTCGTTCAAAAAGCCGAAGTTATTATTTTTGGGGCGGGGAGTTAAACTGAAACACTTATCTTTTATTGACATATCGGACTGGACTTACATTGGTGACTATGTGTTAATTGATGGTCTTGGTAAGTTCGGAATTTCTCTGGGGAAGAATGTTCATATTGGTTCATTTTCACGATTAGTAGTTTCAGCCAATTTCGCACATTTAGGAAGTCATATCCGTTTCGGGGATAATGTTGGTTTGGGATCATTTTCAAACATTGGTGGTTCTGGGGGAGTTGAAATCGGTGCTAATACAATCATTGGACAGTATTTGAGTCTTCATCCAGAAAACCACAATATTTCAAATCCAGAGGAGTTAATTCGTCTTCAAGGTACTACGCGAAAAGAAATAAAAATTGGGAAAAACTGCTGGCTTGGGGCAAAAGTCACTGTCTTAGCTGGTGTTACTATTGGTGACAATTGTGTAATTGGTGCGGGTTCAGTTGTCACCAAAGATATTCCTGAAAATTCGATCGCTGTTGGAAACCCTGCCAAGGTCATAGGACAAAGATAAAATGAAAATACTTTGCGTCCATCAAGGCTTTGAGCTTTATGGTTCAGACAGAAGTTTTATCAGTTCGGTAAAGCTCTTAAGAGACAATTATCCTAATGCTGACATTGATATTCTATTACCAAAAGAAGGTGCCATTATTACTGAACTTCAGGCCTTAGATGTCAGCATTCAAATTGTCGATTTGGGAATTGTAAAATCTAAAGATGTCAAAAGGCCATTGCAAGGCCTCTGGAAAACGCTTCAAAAAACAAGACAAGCCGTGAGATTTTCCAAAGGTTATGATCTTGTTTACATCAATACCGTAGTTGTTGTAGATTTCATTTTGGCGTCTCGCTTTATACCTTCTGCTACAGTGGTTCATATTAGAGAAATCCCCTCGGCAGGCTTGGTAAAATTTGTTTTTTCACTTATCCTCTTGTTTAGCAAAGCCGTGCTTATTTTTAATTCAGAGAGTACCCGTAAGGCATTTATGCTTATTAGTAATAAAAGAACCTACCGTGTGCTAAACGGTGTTAAAGGTTTTGAATCTCCACAGGAGCATTTCACACCTAAAAACGATGCCTTAAAACTCTTACTCATTGGCAGAATTAACACCTGGAAAGGTCATTCCTTACTCACTGAGAGCCTTGGACTATTATCAGAACGCAAAGCGCAACTAAGCGTCAGGTATGTGGGTGACGTTTTTGAAGGTAATGAAGATCTTAAGCACACCTTAGTCGAACAAATTGCCTCTCTTGATCTTCAAGACACTATCCAACTCTATCCTTTTAGTCAGTCACCGCAGGAACATTATCTTTGGAGTGATGTTGTAGTTGTTCCTTCGACTAAACCCGAGCCCTTTGGTCGTGTCGCCATTGAGGGTATGAGTTTGGGCAAACCTGTACTGGCAGCCAATCATGGAGGATTAAGCGAAATTGTTGACCATGAAAAAAATGGCCTTTTGTTTAAGCCAGGAGATGTATCTGACCTCACAACTAAGTTACATTACATGCTAGATAATCGCTCACAACTTATAGCAATGGGTTATGATGCCAAAAAAACTTTCCATGAAAAATTTACCTTAGACGTGTACGCCAAAAACTTCCTCAGCATCTTTGCTACGCTGGATTTAGAGGCTGACCAATGAATATAGCCATTCTTGGTACAAGAGGTATTCCCAATAACTATGGTGGTTTTGAGCAATTTGCAGAGTATTTGTCAGTGGGACTAGCACAAAGAGGTCACTCAGTAACTGTTTATAACCCTCATAATCATCCTTTTAAAAAGTCAGCCTATCAAGGGGTTAGGATAAAAAAGGTTTTTGATCCAGAGTATAAACTAGGGACAGCCGGACAGTTTATCTATGATTTTTTATCAGTTCTAGATACACGCAAGCACAGCTTTGATATTATTTTTCAGCTTGGCTATACTAGCAGTTCACTTTTTTTTAAGCTCCACTCTAAAAAAGCACTTGTCGTCACCAACATGGACGGACTTGAATGGAAAAGAACAAAGTATCGTAAACATGTCAAATCTTTTTTGAGATTTGCAGAAAAATTAGCAGTCCAAAATAGTGGTTTTTTAATATCTGATTCTTATGGCATTCAGGAATATTTACAATCAACATACCAAGTTGATTCAACCTATATTCCTTATGGCGCTAGCTGCTTTGACACACCTAACGAAAATGTGTTGTTAGATTATCAATTAAAGCCTTACAAATACCATATGCTTGTAGCAAGACTGGAACCTGAAAATAATATCGAAACAATTTTAACCGGTGCTATGTACAGCCGCAAAAAAATTCCACTGCTGATCATTGGCAATCATGACACAAAGTATGGACACTACCTAAAACAAACTTTCCCAGCAAAGCATTTTCAGTTCTTAGGTGGCATTTATGATATTGATGTCCTTAACAATCTAAGATATTATTCGCAACTATACTTTCACGGCCACAGTGTTGGTGGTACAAATCCATCCTTACTCGAGGCTATGGCCTCGAGAGCATTTATTTGCGCCCACAACAACATATTTAATAAGTCAATTCTACAAAATGATGCTTTTTACTTTGATAGTGTTGAGGATGTTACCAAGGCAATTGATAATCTATCTAAAACCAATAATCTTGAAAAGATCAAAAGTAATATGCTAAAAATCAGGGAAATTTACTCGTGGAAAAAGATTATAGATCAGCACGAAGCACTATTCATAGATATACTTCAAAAACAACGAGTTGGCCTTCTCAATAGGCTAAAAGTCAACTTTTAAGTCTATATTGTATTGCGACAAACCTCAGTTACTCAAATAACTTAAGGATAGTTTTGGGCACGATTGATGCGAAATTTTAATAAATTATCCCCCATCATTTCACCGTGGCTTTGGCTATGGGGCATTCCTTTTATCCTTTTTGCCTTTCGCTACCTCATAAAAAATGATGTCAGAGTTTTAGAGGCAATGGGACAAATGCTATTAGGAGTAGTATTTGTTGGGGCTTCAATTGTTTTAATAAAATATCCAAGACTCACCGTTAATGCTTTAGTCATGTTACTTGTAATCACCTTTTTTATTGGTATTGCTGCATGGCGTTTATCTGCCTATGTATGGGATGGCACCACTGATTTAAGCTCTACGAAAATCGTCAATCAATTACTAACCTATGATGTCCCCAATCAAGGATTACGTGTATGGCAAACATCTAAGCCTACTGAATCCGTTATTTTAGATTTTGATGCCAAAATAGAGAAGGGGCAAGTAGTCCAAGACTGGGATTGGCTCCGCAATCATCCGGATTATCAACTAGAACCTTATATAGAAAACGGGCAGCTTTTTACACGTGTCATCACTCCATCTAATGGAAATCCCCGCCTTAGACGGAGCTTCGAGCTTGGTTATCCGGCAGGAGGCAGGACTTTTAGAGCTTCTCTCCAGATGCGTGCATCCCAGGAGGTTAATCCTGAGGGTTGTCGTGGAATCATGTTAATCGCTGGATATGCCGAAATCGACAACCGAGGGAAAAAGTGTTTATCTGTGTCACTAGAGAGTCGCTGGAAAACATTTGATTTGGTTTGGACTGTACCTGAAGAGGTTAACTCTAATACAGTTTATTTGGATCTTACTAATTTTGCAGGTCTAAGCTTTGATGTTCGTAATGTCAAGTTATTCATTAAAAATGGTCAAGCCTGGCAACAACTTGCACCGCTTATCCCTGCAAGCCCTTATATCTCTATTTCCACTTTGGACGCTAACGGACGCATTAAACGGCTTGCAGCAAGTGGATTTGTGCCCACAAATGAAATCCAACGTTTTATCATACCGATAAAACTAAATCAGTCAGCCTCCTATATCATAGTGAGATTCCACTTAGGTAAGGAAACAAACAATAGTATCAAATTCCTTAGGATCCAAAATTTTGAAATTAAATCAGCAGTCACTCAAGAACGCTTGACAGTCTCCCCCCCCCAACCTCTTAGTCAATTTCGTCAACGTTATTTTTTTCCACATGCCAACCTTGCAGGGCATTCAGTTGCCGTTCTGGGTTTGATAGCATTTTTGTCTCTCGCATCACGAAACTATCTTCTACCGGCCTTAGGTGTAATTTTCCTATCGCTGCCAGTTGTGTGGATGACTGGTTCTCGGACCGCTTGGCTATCACTAATTCTAGGTTTTACTTGGTTGCTCTACTTGAGTTTTGTGCAAAAAGGAAGGCTTAGGCAAAGTTTAGTTCTTCTAGGTATTGTTATGATACTAGGAATATCCATCCTAGCCTCTTTTGAAGCTGAAGATTTGGGCAGAGTAAGCAGTATTGATACCAAAACACAGATACTCAGAAGAACTATATGGGCTACTGCGTGGGACACCTTCAAAGCATATCGACTCACGGGTGTTAATGCGTCTCAGTTTGCAAAATACATAGAAGCTACAGGTGTACCAAGTGGAGAAATAGTTGCCCACGCGCATAATCTCTGGCTCCAGTTTGCTGTCAGCTATGGTGTTACTGGTTTGTTGGCTATTATTTGGCTCACCGGTGGCTTTGTTTATCTAGCGTGGCGCTGGGGGCGTTGGCACGGTCTGGCTCTGATTATTCCAGTACTTATCATGAACATTTTTGACTACACTTTCTTTTATGCCGGAGTGCTCTTTCCGCTTATTTTAGGTATGAACAGCCTGCGTAATCAAGGCCTTGCCAAAGAGAATACTGAGCAACCGATTGAGCCTGCACAGCCATTAAATGTGCCATAACCGTGATTAAGCTAATGGCGGGAACACCCTCACAGGTTACCGAAAAAGGTATCATTTTATTCTTCTGATAAGTCATAATAGGAGCGATATGTTTGGGGCAGATTTCTTTTATTTAGGGACAAGATCATGACGTTTTTAACCAGTGGCGCAGCTTTTGCTTTGGGTTTTGGCTTTGCCTTTTTACCCGCCTATGGCCCCTTTGCGGGCCTGTTGTTTTTTCTGGCGGCGCGTTGGTCACTTAAGCGTTCTGATCTGTTGTGGGCAGTAGCAGCGCTCTTATTAGCCTTACCCTTGGCAGTACAACAGGGATTGGGGGGATTTCTTTTTGGCTTTTTACAGGTCTTAGCACCCTGGCTTATCTACCGCACCTTTGCAGAACTGCATTCGCGCAAGCATCCTGCCCTAAGGTCGTCACTGCTTGGTTTGGGCTTGCTGGCCGGTCTTGCGGTAGTGGTGCTCTTGGGTTGGTTGCCTGCTCCTATTGTTGGGGTTTTGCCCTGGGCCAATGTTGGGCTTTATGGTCACACCGTCTTTGTTTTGGGTGTACTCATTGCCATAATGGCGCCACGTGGTGGGCTCAGGCTGGGCAGTCTGATACTTTCTGCGGTGGGTGTGTTGCTCTCGGGAAGGCTCGAGCTGATCATAGCCTGGAGTCTAGTGGCCTTTGGCTTGCTGTTTATAAACTTGCCACGCACACGTTATAACCGCATTCTTGAGGTGGCTTTGTTAGCACTGATGCTAGCCGGAGGTTTGCCGCGCAGCAGCACGGCAGCAACAATTTTTGCCAACGATACGGCGAGACCAGGTCTGACTTCTTACTGGCAAGCCGCCTGGCAGGGAGTTCAGGAAAAACCGCTCTGGGGCTGGGGGCAAGACAACTTTGAGGTTTATTATCAAAACAACAGACCTCTAAACGAAGGAAATAGTCCTACCCACGCGCACAACCTCCCCTTGCAAATGCTGTTTGAGCGGGGCTGGCTTGGTTTGGGGGGTTTGTTCTTGCTACTGCTGGCACTAGGGCAAGCAGCCTGGCGTCAGCGGGATGCGGCTCTCTTGCTGGTTTGGGGAGCATTGCTGATAGCCAATATCTTTGATTACACACTGCTTTACGGTGGAGTGCTCTATCCATTGGCGGCAGTGGCAGGTTGGCGATCAGCCAGCTATCGTGAAAACATAAGCAGTGAGGATTCGCTCGAGCGCCAGCTGGGAACGCGGCTGGCACTCTCGGCAGTGGATTTTTTAGGAGTGCTAATGTCCTTTGTATTGGCTCTGGGTTTGCGGAGCTGGCTGGGCATGCTACCCGGTATTTCAGAGATAGCGCCCTTGCGGGTGTCAATCACTATCATTGCCTATACCCTGCTGCTCTGGCCCATCATGTTCTGGCGAGAAGGGCTTTACCCGGGCTATGGCCTCACCGCACCGCAAGAATTGCGCAAGCAGGTGATGGGCTCAGCCTATGCCGGACTTATCCTAATTGCCGCTTCGGTGCTCTTTTACCGCGAGCTGCCTGTTCCCCGCTCTGTCTTGTTTTTGACCATTATTTTTAGCATGCTGCTGACGCCGCTTGGTCGGGCGCTGGCCAAGCGCCTGCTCTTGCGCTTAGGGCTGTGGGGCCGACCCGTACTTATTTTGGGCGCAGGGAAAACCGGCCAGCGGGTAGCTGCTGCACTACTACGTAGTCCGCTTGATGGTTTGCATCCAGTGGCGTTTTTTGATGACGACGGGAATAAACTAGGGCAAAAATTTGCTAAACTTGAGGTGCAGGGCAACCTAATGGCAGCAGATGACTTTGCCAGAAGTAGAAACATTCGTCATGCCATTGTGGCTATACCCACAGTTTCTAAACAAGTTCTTGCTCAGCTAATTGGTCACAAAGGGCAGGCATTTAAATACGTACAGTTTGTTCCCGAAATGTCGGGCTTACCTGCCGAAGACGTCATCACCGGCAATTTAGATGGCTTACTGGCCCTGGAAATTCGCAATGGTTTACACTCCCGGGCTAACAAACTAATTAAACGCAGCATTGACTTAGTAGGTAGCGTTTTAGGTGGCGTGTTAATCTTCCCGTTCTTGCTGGCTATCTATCTGTGGGTTCGTTTTGACAGTAAGGGGTCGGCATTTTACTGGAGTGAGCGCATCGGGCAAAATGGCAAATCGTTTAAGTGTTTGAAATTCCGCAGCATGTATATAGACGCCGATGAACGCTTGCAGGAAATGATGCAGCATGATCCCGAAGTTCGCCGCGAGTACGAACTTTATCACAAACTGGAAAACGATCCACGCATCACAAAAGCAGGACGATTCTTGCGACGCTATAGCTTAGATGAGCTATCTCAGCTTTATAACGTAGTGATTGGTGAAATGAGCTTGATCGGCCCCCGGCCTTATATGGTGCGTGAGCGTGAGGAAATGTCTGGCTATGATGACGTTATCCTGGAGGCCAAACCTGGTATGACCGGCTACTGGCAAGTAAGTGGTCGTAGCGAAGTAACTTTTGAAGAACGGCTGGAAATGGAATCGCATTATGTTCGCAACTGGTCAATCTGGTGGGATGTAATTATTCTGTTGCAAACAGCCTCGGTAGTGCTAAAACGCCGTGGAGCACATTAGCCAAAATGTTAGACTAACACCATGAAGGGAATTGTTCTTGCAGGGGGGTCAGGAACCCGCCTATACCCTGCCACACAAGCTATCAGCAAACAACTCATACCCATATACGACAAACCGATGATTTATTACCCTATCTCGGTTCTGATGCTTTCGGGCATCCGCGAAATCCTGATTATTTCTACCCCACAAGACCGCCCAAATTTCGAGCGTTTGCTTGGTGACGGCTCGCAGTGGGGTTTGTCATTTAGTTATGCCGAGCAAGCCAAACCCGAAGGATTGGCGCAGGCCTTTATGATCGGGCGGGATTTTGTCGGCAAAGATTCGGTTTGCCTGATTTTGGGGGATAATATCTTCTTTGGCCAGAGCTTTGGGCAGCACCTAAAACGCGCGGCGGCCAACGGGCAGGGCGCTACGGTCTTTGGTTATTACGTGCGTGACCCCGAGCGTTATGGGGTCGTGGAGTTTGATGCCGCAGGCCAAGCCATAAGCATTGAGGAAAAACCGACCAAACCCAAATCGCACTATGCGGTAACGGGGCTTTATTTTTATGACAACAGTGTGCTGGACATCGTGCAAAACCTGCGCCCTTCGGCGCGAGGCGAATATGAGATTACCGATGTCAACAAGGTTTATTTAGAGCGGGGGCAATTGCAGGTTGAGCTGATGGGGCGCGGCATGGCCTGGTTGGACACCGGTACACACGAATCGCTGTTGCAGGCTTGCAACTTCGTCGAAACGGTCGAGCAGCGCCAAGGGCTTAAGATTGCCTGTCTCGAAGAAATTGCCTACCGGCAGGGCTGGATTAGTGCTGGCGAGCTCGAGGCGCTTGCTAGGCCTCTGGAGAAAAGCGGCTATGGTAGTTATTTGCTCGAGCTCTTAGCTCAGGGTTAAGTGTCGTAATTATGAACGCAAACGGCTTCTTAAGATCAAGTTGGACGGCTGAGTCATTGGCAAGGCCATGACGAGTATGACAAACTCATCTCTTAAGTCGAATACTATGGCACTGCTTTCTGAGGTGGCAAAAATTGTGCAGCGTGGTTTACAGGACCAGGCGGCAAAAATTTATTTTTATGGTTCCTGGGTCAGTGGCGAAGCTGGGCGGGCTTCGGACATCGATGTGGCTATCTGGCCGCAAAAACCTCTGCCGCTAGGCTTGTTAGGCGACATTCGTGAGATGCTTTATCAGAGCACGATTCCTTACCCGGTGGAATTGGTGGACTTAAGCACCACCGATGAGGCTTTTAGGCAACGGGTGCTGACCGAAGGGATATTATGGAAAGAAGTCGTGAACGACTGAGGATTGCTCGTAAAGCACTCGATACCTTGCTCGAGCTACCCCTGGTACAAGCACCGTCAAAAATCGTGCGCGACGCGGCCATCCAGCGTTTTGAATATAGTTTTGAAGCATTGTGGAAAGCCGCCCAGATGTATTTGCGACAGGCAGAAGGGCTCGAGCCCGGCTCACCCAAAGGGGTTATACGGGCTTGTATGCAAGTAGGGGTCCTGACTGAACAGGAAACACGCCTGGCTATAGCAATGGTAGATGACCGCAACCTGACGGTTCACACCTATAATGAAGTTTTGGCCGAGCAGATTTTCGCCCGACTTGAGCGCTATGCAGGCTTAATGACAAATTGGCTAAGCGCAATGGAGACCCGGCTACAGTGAAATTATTATTAACTGGTGGCTCGGGTCGCCTGGGCACGGAATTACGCAAGCTCTTACCCGGCATCATAGCCCCGGCCAGGGCCGAGCTGGATATCACGGATGAGCGCAGCGTCGGGCAAGCGCTAGAGAAATATCAACCGGAATTGGTGGTTCACGCGGCAGCCTATACCGATGTAAAAGGTGCAGAGAGCCACAAACAGGACTGCTGGCGCAGCAACGTGGGCGGTACCCGCCACTTGGTCAGGGCTTTGGGAGAAGCCAAACTAATCCATATCTCCACCGATTACGTCTTTTGGGGTGATAAGGGTGACTACCACGAGGATGAGCCGCCGGGGCCGGTTAGAAATTACTACGCGCTTAGCAAATTAGTAGCCGAAGAAATCGCCCGCTCAGCCCGGCATCATCTGATTATTCGTAGCAGCTTTCGCCCTGCTGCCTGGCCTTACCCGCTAGCTTTTGAAGATGTTTATACCAGCCAGGATTACATAGATATAATTGCACCGAAAATTGCGCTGGCCATTCGCTGTCATGAGCACATTACCTTTGATACACTGCATATCGCCACCGAGCGCAAGACGGTTTTTGAACTGGCGAGAAAGCGTAACCCAGAGGTTAAGGCTGGTTCAAAGATAGACGCTGGTGTAGCTCTGCCGGATGATATCAGCCTCAATATTGAGCGCTGGCAGAAGCTCGAGCCAAAACTAAGCAAAGGACCGACCCGTGACCAAGCTCTCTGCTGAGATTAGCCAAAACCTAAGTTTTCAGGAATACCCGGCAGCCCCACAAATTTCCGGGGTCTGGCTACATAAACTTAAGAAAAGACGCAGCGACAACGGCTTTTTTATGGAGTATCTGCGTCTTGGCAAAGGTCAGGCCGAAAACCTGCCCACAGACTTTGAGTTGCGGCAACTAAGTGTCTCGCAGGCAGCACCGGGGCGCATCAATGCCTTTCACCTGCACCCTAACGAACCGCAAAACGAGCTGTGGACGGTCATCCAGGGTCAGCTAAAAGTCTGGCTGGTCGATTGTCGCGCCGGGTCAAGCAGTGAAGGTGTTAAAAGACAAGTAATCTTAAGCGGCGAGGAACCCATGCAGCTTTACATTCCGGCAGGCATAGCCCACGGCTATCAAGCAGGGCCGCAAGGGGCGCTGCTGCTTTATGGCATGGATCAGCAGTTCAACCCCACAAAACCCAATGAAGGCCGCCTGCCCTGGGATTATTTCGGGGTGGAACTTTGGGATGAGGACCGTGGCTAGCACAAATTCATAACTCAGCTCTATAATCAAGTCAGTTGAGGCAAAAGGTATAAAGATGCGAACGATCAAAAAGAAAATTATCCTAGACGAGCAAATGAACCCAACTGCCGTTATCATTGACTATCAGGATTGGCAGGAAATCGAGAGGCTGCTGACCGCAGAAAAGCACTTGGCGGATGAAGTGGATATTAACCGTTACGCCGGGGTAATCAAGCTAAGCGAAGACCCCCTGGAATTCCAATATGAAATCCGTAGCGAGTGGCCTTGAGCAAATCCCGCTTTCTTTTGGATACCAACACCATCTTGTACTTTCTGGGCGGTAAAGTAGCCAGCTCTATACCAAAGGGTAACTATTACGTTTCGGTCATTAGTGAAATAGAACTGCTGTCCTATCCCAATCTCAGTAATACCGAGGAGACCTATATTCGTGCTTTTTTGACCGATGTTTTTCTGGTTGATCTGAACCCCAAAGTGCGCGAAGCGAGCATCCAGCTCCGCAAAGAGCATAAGCTTAAGCTGCCTGATGCCATAATTGCAGCCACAGCCCAGGTTTATGACTGTATGCTGCTTACTAACGACAAGAAGTTACTGAGTTTGGCAATACCTGCTCAGGCATTGCCGCTGGTATGAAATAAATCGAGAAGGTTCATCTCTAAAGGAGGGGAAAATGAGCATACAGACATTCAAAAAATTACTCGTCACCGGCGGTGCTGGTTTTATCGGCTCAAACTTTATCCATTTTGTTTTAGCAACACGCCCAGTAAGTGTTATCAACTTAGATTGTCTTTCTTATTCGGGCAATCTAGAAAACTTGAGCGCTATTGAGGCTGATGAGCGCTACCGTTTTGTCCATGGGGACATCAATGATCGCCAGTTATTAGAGGACTTGTTAAAAGAATGTGATGCGGTGGTGCATTTTGCTGCTGAAAGCCACGTGGATCGCTCAATTATTGACGCCCGTCCTTTTGTTAAGAGCAATGTCATGGGCACGCAGACCCTGCTCGATGCCTTGCGCAGCAGCGGGCAGGATAAGCGCCTGGTGCATGTCAGCACCGATGAAGTCTATGGCTCGCTGCCGCTGGATAAGCCGGAGCTTAAATTCCACGAAGAAAGTCCTATCAAACCCAACAGCCCCTATGCCGCCAGCAAAGCAGCTTCGGATCTACTAGTACAGTCTTATCACGAAACTTTTGGGCTGGACGCGCTGATTACCCGCTGCTCAAACAATTTTGGCGCCTATCAGTTTCCTGAAAAAGTCATTCCGCTCTTTGTCACCAATTTGTTAGAGGGTAAGAAAGTACCGCTTTACGGTGACGGTAAAAACGTCCGCGATTGGCTGCACGTGCTCGACCACTGCGAAGCGATTCTTACCGTGCTGGAAAAGGGGCAAAGCGGCGAGGTATACAATATCGGCGGCAACAACGAGCGTTCAAATTTAGAGCTGACCCAGGCCATCTTGCAAATCATGGGCCAGGGGCCGGAAATGATTGAATACGTGGCTGACCGGCTCGGTCATGACCGGCGCTATGCCATTGACGCTGAGAAGATCAAACGGGAATTGGGCTGGGAACCGACTCGCTCGAGCTGGCCTGAGGCGTTAGAGGAGACGGTGCAGTGGTATGTCGATAATCAGGACTGGTGGCGGCATGTAAAAAGTGGTGCTTATCGTGATTATTATCAATTGCAATATGGACAGCGTCTGACCACACACTAACTTTTCATTCAAAACAATCCCACTGCTGTATGCTTTTAGCTAGACTCATGCTAGCTTAAGTATATGCAGCTATGCTAGAAATCAGAAAAATACTCTTGAGCTATGAATCCTGCTATTAATCGCACCATACCTACCGCCAAACGTGCACTAAGCATTTGGCAATGGCTGACTAACCCTCTGTACTGGCTTTATGAACGCCGCTTGCTGCGTGCGGTCAGCTTGGGCGGTCCGCTACCAAAACACTTAGGACTCATCCTAGACGGCAACCGCCGCTTTGCCCGCAGCCTGGGTGTAGACATTGCCAGTGGCCACGAGTTAGGGGCACATAAGGCGCGAGAAGTTTTAGAGTGGTGTCTGCAACTTGGCATAAACCATGTTACGCTGTGGGTCTTTAGCTCGGAAAACCGCAACCGTGACCCGCAGGAGGTCTCCCAGCTCTTAGAGCTCTTTGCTAGAGAAGCCAGCGAAATGGCCAGCGATCCGAGGGTGCACAAAAACGCCGTGCGAGTAAAACTCATTGGCGACATGGCCGACTTTCCCGATGATGTTCAAGATGCCTTGCGGCACTTAGAAAACGTCACTTCTCACTATGACAAGATGCTGCTAAACGTGGCGGTGGGCTACGGGGGCCGCGAGGAAATCACCCATGCCGTGCGCAAGCTTCTGTGGGAAAAAGCCAAAACGGGCCAGGGTTTAGAAAGGGTCGCTGACAGCCTCGATGCCGAGGAGATTGGCAAGCACCTCTACACAGCCGGAACACCCGACCCCGACTTTGTCATTCGCACTAGTGGCGAAGTGCGCTTATCGGGCTTTTTGCTGTGGCAGGCGGCTTATAGCGAGTATTATTTTTGTGACGCCTTTTGGCCAAGTTTTCGCAAGCTTGATTTTCTCAGGGCGCTGCGCAGCTTTCAGGCGCGTGAGCGGCGCTTTGGCAAATAATACAAAGTGACGTTTTAATGCCACAAGGTGGCATTAAAACCGCGCATGAGAGCGTATCCTTAGATGATTCAAACTATGATGCTGTTAAATCAATTTGGTATAAGGGGGTAAGCATGTCAGATTTTGTGGCCGTCATCATGGCCGGGGGGCGCGGCCAGCGTTTCTGGCCTATTTCCACCGAAGATAAGCCCAAGCAGTTTTTGGATTTAGAGCGCCGGGGGCGCACTCTGTTACAAGCCACCTTTGATAGGCTCTGGCCGCTTTGCGGCGGCGCGGATAAAGTCTTTGTCATCACCGGCGAGCGCTATGCCGATTTGGTAAGGCAGCAACTCCCTGATTTACCAACAGAGAATCTACTGCTCGAGCCCGTGGGTAGAGACACCGCCCCGGCTGTGGCCCTAGCCGCGCTGGAGATAAGTGCGCGTTTTGATAACGCCGTCATGGGGCTTTTTACCGCCGATCATCGCGTGGGCAATGTGCCGGTCTTTGGGCAGGCCGTGCGTCAAGCGCTTACATTGACCCAAAAAACTAATGGTCTGACCACGCTGGGCATAAAACCGCATTATCCGGCCACCGGTTTTGGTTATATCCAGGCGGGTGAACCACTAGCGGACGGCTTTAAGGTGGCCAGGTTCGTAGAAAAACCCGACGAAGCAACGGCTTTAGGCTATCTGGCGCAAGGCGGCTACTACTGGAATAACGGTATTTTTCTGTGGCACACCCAAACTATCTTAAGCGAGCTAAAGCGGCATGTTCCTGAGCTGATGGCAGAGCTCGAGCCCGCCTTTAGGCAAGGACGTATTGCTAAGGTCTTCCCCAAGCTCAAAAAAATCAGCATCGACTATGCCGTGCTGGAAAAAACCGATAAGGCCTATGTAGTGCCTGCCGATTATGACTGGGATGACTTAGGTGACTGGCTAGCCGTCGAGCGTCACCTGGGCAACGGCGAAGCCAATACCGTGAGCGGCAACCACATTCACTTAGATAGCCATAACAACATCATCTATTGTGAAGACGAGCAGAGCGTGATTGTAACCATTGGCGTAGAAGACTTGGTGATTGCCAAAAGCGGCGACACGGTTTTAGTAACGCGCAAAGACCGCGCCCAAGACATTAAGAAACTACTAGAGGATGCGCGTTTGGGTAAAAAAACGGGATAGCGCTAGGCACTATCCCGAACAAGTTTCAATAAATGTTCTCAGTCAAAAAGTTTGCCGACGCTGACCTCTGAACCGGCCCCTATATAGCCAGTATCCATCTGAGCCAGCTGTAACTTGCCGCTGATGTCATCGTTGACGCCGTGCCAGTAAGTGTAGTTATCCAGCACCCAGACACCGCTTTCACGCGTGCCGTTGCCCGAACCCTTAACGCCGCCAAAGGGCATGTGCGCTTCGGCGCCGTTGGTGGTGTTGTTGATGCTGGTCATGCCCGCCTCAATCTGATCCTTAAATTGATAGGCCCACTCGCGATGATTGGTATAAATCGCCGAGCTGAGGCCATAATCGACGGCATTGGCTGCTTCGATGGCTTCTGCGATGCCGTTTACCTTGACTAAGTTGATAGTAGGGCCAAAGACTTCCTGCTGGAATTGCCGCATACCGGGTTTTACGTTTTCCCAGACGGTGGGCCAGCCATAGTAGCTCGCGCTAGCATCGCCACTAAAGCCTGCAGGCTTGTTGTCGTTGCTAATGCGCCCCTGGCCATAAAGCAGCGTGGCGCCATCCTCCTGGCCCCAGTCATAGTGAGACAGCCAGCGCTCAAAGAAACGCTGATTTATAAAGGGGCCGTAGAACACGTCTTCGTGTTCAAGCGGATCGGCAATTTTGATAGCTTTTACGGCCTCTAAAAAACGGGTTTTGAAGGCGTCGTAAATAGATGCGTCGATGATGATATTGCCCGCGCTGGTGCAGCGCTGGCCCCCGGTGGCAAAGGCCGAGAAGATAGCGCCGGACACGGCATTGTCCAAATCGGCATCGCGCATGATCACCAGCGGGTTTTTACCGCCGAGCTCGAGCGTAGGGTGCAACAAATTGCGCCCGGCCACCTCACCGATTAAGCGACCAACCGCAGTGCTGCCGGTAAAGGCGAATTTATCCAGCAAGCCTTCGTCCATCATCTCTACTAGATACTGTCCGGCGGCATCCTTGCCGCCACCAAAGACCACGTTTAACACTCCGGCGGGCACACCGGCCTCCGCAATGAGCTTGGCAAAGGCATAGGCAACCGCCGGGGCATCTTCTGAGGGTTTCCACACGATGGTATTGCCGGTAAGCAGTGCGGGGATGATCTTCCAGCTAGGTACGGCAATGGGAAAGTTACCGGCGGTGACAATACCCACCACACCCAGTGGTCGGCGATAGGTCATCAGTTCTTTGTTGGGCATTTCTGAGGGTACTGTCTGACCATAGAGCCGACGGCCCTCGCTCTGAAAGAAGTGGCAAGTGTCAATGGCTTCCTGGACGCTGCCCCGGGCTTCTTTTAAGGTTTTGCCCATCTCGCGCGTGACCAGGCGGCTCAGCGCTTCTTTTTCGCGACTCAGCGCCTCGCCAATACTGCCAATCAGCTCACCCCGGATGGGTGCCGGGGTTTTGGACCAGCGCCCAAAGGCTTCTTGGGCTTGTTGGCAAGCCGCACGCACCTGGGCTTTATCCGCTTCCGGGAAAACACCTATGATGTCTGTGTGATTGCTCGAGCTCCGCGACTCAAAGCTCTTGGTGCTAACGACTTCTTGATCGCCAATAAGGTTGGCGTAGTTGCGGCTAAGGGTTTCTGGCATGATGCCCTCCTAAGATCTTTGACATAAAAAATTCTGAATGAATTCTTGCATACTGCGGTTACGCCTTATCGTATCACCTAGCGGGGTCTTTCTGAAATCTTTGTCAAAATCAGCCATCAAGCCCCCAAAGCGCAGCTACCGCCAAAAAAGACAATCCAGGTCACCACCGTGAGCCAGTGCAACAAGATCGCTGGCCACAGAGAAGCCGAGCGCAAATACGCAGTCATGGTGGCCCCGCCCAACAAAGCCGCCAGGCTAAGAAAAATTGGGTCGCCAAAAAGAGGCAGCACTGCCGGGCGGAAAAGCCAGCCATTGAGAGGATGCCAGACCAAAAAAATCCCCAAGCTCACGGCGGCATAAGATAAAGTTTGCCGCCGCGAAGCGCCCTCACGCGGATGTGGTAAGAGCAAACCACGAAAAACAACTTCTTCGAGCAAGCTGGGCGTGATCAGCAAAACAGCAAGCAGCACGGCATAGTCGCGCCAGCTGCCGACCATAAGCTCTAAACGCAAAAAACCGCTAAGTCCGCCAATGACTACAGCAAGAATTAAAAAAAGCCCAAAGACCCATAAACTTTGACCCCAGGCCTTGCGTCCAGGAACGGTCAGCAGCGCCAGCCTAAGACTGCCTAAGCGCTCGCGGACACCTAGGCGATAGTTAGTCGGCAGCATCTTGTGTTCAGTCTAAGAGGGCGTCTGGGAAGTCCAAGTAAAGGGAGAAAAGGCATCGGGTCGAGCAAAATTTTAAGCTCAAGCGATGACACGAACAGCATACCCGAGTGACCTAAGTGATAGCGAGTGGACCATTCTCGAGCCCTTGATTCCAGCAGTCAAGCCCGGTGGACGTCCGCGCTCGGTGGACATACGAGAAATACTCAATGGCATCTTCTACATCTTGCGTGGCGGTTGTGCTTGGCGCATGATGCCTCATGATCTGCCGAAGTGGAAAACCGTCTAGGACTACTTTCGCAACTGGCGTATCGAGGGGGTGTGGCAAGAGATGAATCGGCAGTTACGCGAGCAGCTTCGGATTCAGGCGGGGCGGGCGGCGTCAAAGGCTATGACAGCGGCAAGAAGGTCAAAGGGCGGAGGCGACATCTACTCGTCGACATGCAAGGGTTTGTGCTAAGCGTGCTGGTACTTGCTGCCAACGTCAGCGACCCAGCGGGTGGTAAGCAGCTCCTTGAGGGCTTACAAGGGCACTTCAGTGTATTCATCGATGGCGGCTACAAGCGCACCTTTCAGGAGTGGGTTGAGGGTACTTTGGGCTGGACTATCGAAGTCGTGCAGCACGCCTACGCGGGCATCCGAGGCTTCTGGCTTCCCAAGGGACAAGAACTCCCACCCGAACAACTTGCCATGCTTAAAGGACTTCGCAGCTTCAAAGTCTTACCTCGCAGGTGGGTCGTTAAACGCACTTTCGCTTGGATTTGCCGTTATAGACGTCATAGCAAAGACTATGAACACCTACCTGCATCCAGTGAAGCTTTTATCTACGCTGCTATGGTACGTTTAATGCTAGCTAGGTTAGCCAAACTTTCTTGATTCAATCCTTTTCTGACGCCCTC
>JASBUK010000016.1 GCA_030147925.1 Trueperaceae bacterium | reverse complement strand
AAGCGCCATAGCCGACGCTCCCAAACCCAGGATCAGCATGACCTGGCTAATTTCTTCTAAGCTTAAGTTACGGGTCTGCAAAAACAAATACCAGCCAGTGACATAAAGTAGTCCCAGGCCCACAACGGTCATGCTCATAACCGTACCCGCACTAAAAGCAACCCGCAGGCCGCGATTAAGTCCTTCCTGGGCCGCTGCTGTCGTGCGTGAATTAGCAGCCGTAGCAATAGTCATCCCTACATAGCCAGCCAAGGCCGACAACGCTCCCCCTATAACAAAAGCATAGGGAGCATAAGCGTTGAGATAGGGCGTAAAGCTGAGTATGAGCAGCAGGACGAAAACCACCGCGAAAAAGATGCCCACCACGGTATATTCCCTAGTTAGATAGGCCTGAGCGCCCTCACGTATGGCCTGGGCGATTTCCTGCATTCTGGCATTTCCTTCGCTAAAGGACAGCACCCTGCGAGTCAGATATAAAGCAAAGATCAGAGCGGCGGCGCCGCCAATCAGTGCCAGCCAGACAAGCCAGTTTTGGCTGTTAGCCGACTCCTGTGCAAAAGCTAGTCCCAGAAAAGGGAAAAGGCCTATTAAACGTTTCATGTAAGCTCCTAAAAAAATCTTAATTTCTCACCGAGTTCACATTCTAACAAGATAGCGTCAAACAAAGGCAAGTCAATCGGCTGAATGTAAGATTTTTGGCGTCCTGGACGCGCCTTACCGCATTTTGCCGCAATTGACATTTACTGCTCATCATCTCTATAATGCAGACACGTGACTCTAATACAGTGCTCAAAAAAGCTAGCTAAAACTCAAGGCCAACTAATAGCGAGTTGTCTCGCTAATGGTCTAGTCATGGCTAATTTCTCGCTTTTCGAAGCAAGCACACAGGATCAGGAAAGGAGTGAGACATGGACGTAAAGGTGGTACTCAGCTCAGATGAAATCATTCGGGGGCTTAAGCACTACCGACGTATCGCAAAACAAGATGTTTTGCGTGCAGCTGAAACCGCAAACCCAGAGGTTTTTCGTGTCCATGCCGAATCGCGCCGCGATATCTACGCGCTACTGACCAAAATCGCCGAAACCCAAAGCCCACAGGACGTGGTTCAGGAAGCATTGAAATACTACCGGGAACTCCCCTTTGTCACCGGAACGGCTTTAGAAGAGCACACCGAAATTAAAGGCAAGGAAAATGCCTTGGAAAACTTCTTTCTTATGATCGGGCTCGAGCCCAAAGTGCGCCGCGAGGTACGCAGCCAGCGCCCGACTCTAACCAGTTAGATAATTTTTATACTTCGTAGGAGTGCGCGGTTATGCGCACTCTTTTTCTTGCGCTAAATTTTAAGGAGAACTATTTGTGACCCTAGAACAACTCGAGCAAAGGGCTCGAGCCAAAAAACTTCCGGGCTTAGATGAGCTTAGCGAAAATCTGGTCTTTGGCGAAGGTAACCCCGACGCCAAGCTGCTCATTGTAGGTGAAGCCCCCGGCGAAGACGAAGACTTATCGGGCCGTCCATTTGTAGGCCGGGCCGGTCAATTGCTGGACAAAATCTTAGAGAGTGTAGGGCTTCATCGGGATGATGTCTACATCACTAATATGGTTAAGTATCGTCCACCCGGCAACCGCAATCCCCGCCCCGACGAAATTGCCCTAAGCGAACCCCTGCTCCTAGAGCAAATCCAGCTTATCCGCCCACAAATCATCGCTACCTTGGGTAATGTTCCTACACAGTATTTTTTGAATACCAAAGAAGGCATTACCAAAACCCGGGGTAAGTGGTTTGACTGGCACAATATTCAACTGATGCCGCTTTTTCATCCCGCATATTTGCTGCGCAACCCCAGCCGCGAAAAGGGTAGCCCCAAGTGGCTGATGTGGCAGGATATGAAAGAGCTAAAAAGAGTACTTGATGAACTTGGCCCCAAACCCAATAAGTTAGTGATTGATAATGCCAAACAAGAAGGTCTTTTTTAACTAAAGAGCAAAAGATGACGCTCATTATCCTCCCAAGTTAGACTAGCCGCATGACAGACCCCCATTTTATCGGCCTTGTTCATTCGATTCGCAGCTCAGCCGAGGCTGCTTTAGGCGAGATAAACAGCCCTATGCTCAGCCATCTCCACCGCGATGGAATCTTGGCTAAACGTACCGCCGAAAGGAGTCTGCAACTGCTTGATATGTTGCAACGCAAGACCCTGGGCAATCTAAACGACACCGAACGCGAAGCGCTTTATAGCGCCCAGCGAGCCCTTAGTGAAAAGCTCGCCAGTCTGCCTAACAAAGATGCAACTGGCGACAACTAAAGTTAAGGGTGGTTAAGTGCGAGCACTTATTCAACGAGTAAGCCGGGCTAAAGTCGAAGTAGAGCGGCAAACGGTTGGCGAAATTGGCCCTGGCTTGCTGGTCTTGCTTGGGGTGAGCCAGGATGATAGCGAACAAGAAGCTGGCTACCTGGCGCAAAAAGTCAGTAAGCTGCGCATCTTTAACGACCAAGACGGCAAGATGAACCTCAGTGTCCAAGATGTTGGCGGAGAAGTTTTGGTGGTGAGCCAGTTTACGCTTTATGCCGATGCGCAGCGCGGCAACCGCCCCAGTTACAGCAAAGCAGCCCGGCCCGAACTGGCCGATGCACTTTATGAGAGTTTTGCCAAACAGTTGCGTGACTGTAGCCTAAGCGTCGCCTCCGGTGTCTTTGGCGCCGAGATGAAGGTGAGCCTGCTAAACGATGGTCCGGTAACCATCTGGCTGGATACAGCAGTTTTGACAAAAAGCTCAAAAAGCTAAGGCGGCTATAAAACCGCCTTAGCTATCAAGCATTTGTAGTTTGTTTTTAGGGCAGACGCTCAATGACTATTGTCGCCACCGGATTACTCCAGTTATAGCTCATCGGGTCGAGATCGCCGCTTCCCTGAATACCGGCATGCAGGCTGACAGCGCCTTCGGCATTGGCCGTGTTTCTTACCTGAGGATTGCCACAGGGCGGGCCGGGGATATCGGCGCAAAGTTCTGAATTAAACTCCGAACCTGCGTCATAAACCAGCACTTCTGGTGCTTCTGACATTTCGCTGTCCATATCAGAACCCATGTCGTCATCCCCTGTTGCGGTATTATCACCCATACCATCGTCCATATCGTCAGCCATCATATCGTCGCCTGCGAAAATCTGTAGGCCGGGCAAGGCAAAAAAGGCGTCATTGGTGCTTACCAGCATGCCCGCTACGGTAAGATAGTGTGCCTCGGAGGAAACCTCAACTGTCAGTGTCACGCTCTCTCCTGGGGCTAGCGGTGCATCCGCAACGGTGGCGCTGTAAATTTCGGGTAGGAGTTCGGCCACCGTGAGCAAGTCCTGAGTCATGCCGTCTTCGGCTAAAGGTATAAGTTCGGGCAGCGCCGGTTTGCCCAGTTCAAAAAGTTGGTAGTCGGCGCTATGGTTTATAACGACCGGCGGACTAAATACCTGCCCTAAAGTTAAGTTGGTAATCGTTACGCTAAGGCGGCTGGTGGTCATCTCGTCTGACATATCGCCAGACATACTGTCTTGAGCCAAGGCGGTCAGGGACACAAGCAAGGCAAACAAAAAAACTACGGACTTAAAGATTTTTTGCATTTTCTTCCCCTTTCGCCCTGCAGCATAGTGATTTGAGTTCACATGCTCGTCACGCAAAGTTAAACTTTTTGTAACGAAGCAAATAAAGCGGGGAATCGGTATCAAACCGCATTCTCAGAGCTGCTTTTTGCCAAGAATTGCTCCTGTTTGCGAACCGCAGGCAATATACAATAAATGCCTTATTGACCGGCACTTCTGCGATTTCGAGTGTGGTAAAACTGTGCTGAACAAACTATTGCTTTATGGCTGCGCTATGGGCAAACTAAAGCAAAAGCTCGAGCCTTTTTGCGCTTCACTTTTTGCTTCAATAGAGCAACCATGAAGTTCGAGAATGCGCTTGCTGATGGCCAAGCCTAAGCCTGCGCCTTCCGAGGCCTGCGGATCGTGCTTGTCCACGCGATAAAAACGGTCAAAGATATGGGGTAAATCTTCCGGGGCGATACCCCGACCAGTATCGGTCAGTTCGATAACAAGCTCAGAACCACTAACCGCCAGTTTTAGACAGACCTCTCCCCCGCTGGGCGTGTAGCGAATGGCATTGTCGATGAGGTTGGTAAAGACCCGTTCGATAAGGCCGATATCCGCCATAACAAAGGGGAGTCTTGCTGGTGCTACCAGTTTAAGGCTGACGCCTTTGCGCTGGGCTGAAAGCTGAAACTTCTGCAAAATATCCTGACCCAGCTCGGCGATGGGAAAAGCCTCTAAGCAGGGGCTTATAGCCCGGGAATCAAGCTGGGCTAAGTCAAATAGCTCGGCAATGAGCTTGCCCAGGCGCACGCTATGCTGACTGGCGATACGCAGATATTCACGCTGCTGCTGGGGGCTAAGGTTGCCCTCTTTAATTTCTAGGGTCTCCAGATAGCCCTGCAAAGCCGCTAAAGGCGTGCGCAAATCATGAGAGACATTGGTAATTAGTTCTCGGCGCAAGACATCCGCTTGCTTAATGGCCTCAAGCTGCTGGGAAATACGCTGAGCCATATCACCAAAGACCAGCTCGAGCTCTTCCACCTCGTCCCCCGGTGGTCGCTTAACCGGTTTTAACAAGTCCTGGGCAGAAAAATCACTGTCCTTAAAGGCGGTCATAGCCAGGGCCAGTCGCTTAAGACGTCTTGTTAGCAGCGTAAAGATGAGCCAACCGGCCACAAACACCAGACCGAGCAAGGCCAAGGTACTCCAAATGCTCAAGCTGAGCACATAACTGCTTTGGATCATCTGCGATAGGGAATCCTGTGCTTCGTCGGCCAAGAGCACATAAAGATAGCCTTCAATGGACCCTTGGGCTGGTATTGGTGACGCCGAAAACACCTTTTGCCGCCGCTGACTGCGCGGGTCGGTGCCACTAATTGGAAAGCTAGCAGCAGCGGACAAAAAGCGCTCCAGTGGTCCTAACGCGACAGCTTGCCGCTTTAGTTTTTCTGCTGGTACCGAGGCCCCTAAAATCGTCCCTTGGGGGTCTAAGATATAAAGTTCTACACCCGGGCTTATCATCGCCAAGCTTTTGGCCACGGCGTTAAAGGCGCTGCTGTCAATGCTCGAGCCAACCATCAAATTGCTGTCTTGCACCAAACGTTGGGCCAAATCAGCATTGACCTTTTGGCTGATCTCCTGATGATAACGCCGCGCGGTATAAAGCGTCGATAAGACAAAGAGCCCGCCCAAAGGTACCAGCAAGACCAGTAAGACCAAAGCCAGGCGGCCATGCAACGTCCTTAGCAAAGCTTATGCCCCCTCAAACTCGGCAAATTTATAGCCCACGCTCCACACTGTCTGAATGTACTCAGGATGAGCCGGGTCCTGCTCAATCTTGGCTCGAAGGCGGTTGATATGCGAATTGACGGTGTGCTCAAAACCGTCATAGCCATAACCCCAAACCATATCCAAAAGCTGAGTACGGGTATAAACCCGCCCGGGATGCTGGGCAAACTGCAAAAGCAAATCAAATTCCTTGGCGGTAAGGTGTACCGGCTCTCCGGCAAGCGTTACCAAACGTTTCTCGGCGTCAATCTGCAAGCTTCCTCTAATTATAGGGCCGCTGTCTTTTTTACGGCTGAGCTGCGAGGCAAGCTGCTCCTTGCGCCGCAGCAGCGCCTTGACTCTGGCCTGAAGCTCGCGAATGCTAAAAGGCTTGCTCAAGTAATCATCGGCGCCAAGCTCGAGCCCTAACACGCGGTCAAGCTCGCTGGATTTGGCTGTCAACATGAGCACCAGCGTGTAATTCCCCGCCGCCCGCAAACGCCGACAGACCTCTAAACCCTCAAGCTTAGGCAACATCAAATCAAGCACAACTAAGTCAAAATCCTCTTTAAGCACCAAATCAAGACCCGAGGCGCCATCGTGCGTCACTTCCACTTCACAGCCGGTGTCACGCAAATGCAGGCTGATTAAGTGAGAGAGATCGAGGTCGTCTTCGATAACTAAAATCTTGCGCGGCATCGATAATTAGTTTGCAGGATTTGGCGTCACAAAAGCATCACGCGGCTTACTTTACCGTAAATTAAGTTCTGCAGCCAGAGATTAAGAACCCAGCAGATGATTTGTTTTTTTAATTATTTGACGTTTGGCTCGAGCACCCTTTAATTAGCGAATGGCATGAATTTCAAGACCTAGCTCATCGGCCACGTCTAGCCAAGCTATGTCGGCAGTGTAAACCTCCGCACCGGTACGCCTGGCTAAGGCCAAACAAAATCTGTCGCCTAGAGAGAGTCCGAAAGGTTTGGTGGTCCGGTAGATTGCCGCTGCTTCATAAGCGTCGACTCGTTCTATTTCGTGTAAAGTCAGGCCAATTTGCTCGAGCTTTTCAAAGGCCCGTTCACCATCATCGCCATACTGCTCGAGTTTCCGAATGAACTCGCTGGCGTTTGCAGCACTCACGTGGCTCGAGCCGAGCTTTTGGGCTACTGCTAACGCCCCGGCCTCTTGTCTGGCGAGGGCGATAAGGGCACTCGCATCTAATACCGTCATTCGCTGGCGGCTTCCTGGCGGCGCTCGTCAATAAGCTCTTGCACAACATCTACATCAGCAGACCTGACATTGCGAGTGAGTCCGTAAAATTCCGCTAAGAGCGCCTCTGCCGTATAAATAACGATTTTCCCATCCTGAATACCCACCTGGACTCGGTCACCGTCGCGTAGTTTTAACTGTTTTCTGATTTCACTGGGAATGACAAATCTGCCATTGTCACCAATTCTGGTTGTTATGGCATCTTCCATATAATTACCATATCATATTCAATTGGTAAATTACAGACATCAGGGTAAGAAATATGATAAGTCTGTCAAGCCTTCGTGTATTAGCACAGAGACACAAAAAGAACTGCTAATACCGGTTCCGTCTAAAAGCCGAATTAACTTCGGCTTTTTAATGTGAGTGGATCCGAGCGTAGCAAGAACGATAGGCTTAAGAGAATTGAACCGAGTTTCATAACGCTTAAGGAACTAATCGGATTCAGTACAAGCAAAGAATTTAGCGGATATTCGTTCGAATGGTCGACTGATTTTTGAATCAAGAATCGCCTTTACAAAGACCATTTCAAATTGCCGCGAATAGTATTTTCACAAAATTTTCTTTAGAAAAATCCCCAAAGCTTTTTTACTAGACCAAAAAACCCCTGTAAACTAAGGCCATGGCCGAAGTATTATTCACCCTGTTAAACGTACTGCCCTTACCTATCTGGCTCAGCATGTTGCTCTTTCCCCGAGCGCGGTTTACCCAGCGCCTGGTTCTCTCCTACTGGCCTTATATCGTTTTGGGCGGCATCTATACCCTGCTTTTGCTGACGGTATTGTTTACTGGTTCGGCAGGCGGCCTTGACCTGTCTTTTGAGGCGCTGCGTTTAAGCCTCAGCAACAGTTGGGGTTTTGTGGTCGCCTGGGCGCACTTTATCACCCTTGACCTTTTTGTTGGTGTCTGGCTCTTTCGCGACGCCAAATACTGGGGCATCAATCCGGGTATCTTTTTGCTGTTAACGCTCTTTGCCGGACCCCTGGGTTTAGGCGCTTATCTGCTGCTCAGAGAACGCAAGGCCAAAAACGACCCGGTTAGGGTATTAAATTAAAAACCGCGCATAGCGGGCAGAGCACTAGCCCCTTCAAAGGCGTTGACCTCTTCGATAAAGCGGTTGAACAGATAATTGGCGTCATGCGGCCCCGGGCTGGCCTCCGGATGGTATTGCACGCTAAAGACCGGATAGCGCACATGCGCCATGCCCTCTAGGGTGCCGTCGTTTAAGTTGATATGCGTCGCCCTAAACTGCTGGCCGGGGATGCTGTCAATATCCACCACGTAGTTGTGGTTCTGACTGGTGATTTCCACTTCGCCGGTGATCAGGTTTTTAACCGGGGTATTGGCCCCGTGATGACCGTGCTTGAGTTTGTAAGTCTTGCCGCCAACCGCCAAGCCTAAAAGCTGATGTCCCATGCAAATGCCATAGGTTGGCAGCAGACCCAATAGTTGCCAGACGGTGTCATGGGCGTAACGCGGGCCGCCAGGATCACCTGGGCCGTTAGACAGTACCAAACCATAGGGATTTAGGGCCATGATTTGCGCTGGAGTGGTTTGCGCCGGTACCACAATGACTTCGGCGCCGGATTGCTCGAGCTTATAAACAATCGAGTGCTTGATGCCAAAATCAATGACCACCACACGGGGGTTTTCCTGAAAGGTAGGCCGAGCGTAAGGCAGCGGCGTGGTCACTTCCGGAGTCATATCGCGCCCGTCTATATCCTCGTGTTCTAAAGCCTGGCGCACCAGTTCAGACTCTTTAGCCTCATCGGTTTTACCGTGATAAATCACGCCTTTAACCACGCCACCTTCGCGCAAACGGCGGGTCAGAGCACGTGTGTCAATGCCCTCGATGCCCACGATGTTGTGCTGTTCCATAAAGCTCTGCAAATCCTGATTGGAGCGATAATTGCTGGCCACGCGGGAAAACTCCCGCACGATAAAGCCCCGGGCAAACGGTTTATTGGACTCCATATCATAAACGCTCACGCCATAGTTGCCGATATGCGGGTAAGTCATGGTGACAATTTGGCCGTTGTAGCTGGGGTCGGTGAGAATCTCCTGATAGCCGGTCATGGAGGTGTTAAAAACCACCTCACCGACGGTCTGACCGTGATAGCCAAAGGCGTAACCGTAGTAAATGGTGCCGTCTTCGAGTGCGAGTACCGCAGGGGGTTTGTTCAGTAGTGACATAGGCCCAACTCCTGGTTCGCTACTTTAACACCTTACTGTGTTTCCTTTTTCCTAAGCCTGATACGTGGCCAGGGCTGGAGCCAAGCTGAAGAAGAGAAGTCAGAGCAAGGGAGAAAATAGGGGTTGGGGTTTTCCCTTTACCCTAAACCCTGATCTTTCATCTTTCCTCGGCCCTTTTCTGCAAAGCAGCTTTCAGAGGATTCACATCATCTCGCCTATACTTGGGTCGGGGAAGCGTTTTTAAAATAGCCAACGAACGATAAAGCGGAGGATCTAGCTATGACGAAAACAGACGGCAAGATAGAGAGTAGCGACGACGGATTGTGTATTCAGCTTTTCAGCCTCCACGGCCTGATTCGCTCGCACGACCTCGAGCTGGGGCGCGACGCGGACACGGGTGGGCAGACCAAATATATGGTCGAGTTCGCGCGGGCGCTCGGTAAGCACCCGAAGGTGGCCCAGGTCGACCTTTTCACGCGCTGCATCGAGGATCCGAAGGTGGCTGAAGACTACGCGCAGGGGCTCGAGCCCCTAAGTGACAACGCCCGCATCGTCCGCATCCGCGCAGGCGGCAAGAAGTACATACGCAAAGAGCTGCTCTGGCCACACCTAGACGAGTTCGTCGACGGTGTGCTGCGCTTCAACCGCAAGGAGGGCATCACCCCGGACCTCGTCCACGGCCACTACGCGGACGCGGGCTACGTGGCGATGGAGCTCGCTGGCTACCTGGGTGTGCCTCTCATCTTCACAGGACACTCTCTGGGTCGCAATAAACTGCAAGTGCTAACCAGAGCGGGGCTCAGCAAAAAAGAGATTGACAAGCAGTACCATATCGATCACCGCATCAGCGTAGAGGAAGAGGTGATGCGCAAGTCAGACATCGTCATCGCCAGTACCCATCACGAGGTCGAGCGGGGCTACGAACTTTACGACGCGCACAAAAGCACGACCTTCAAGGTGGTTCCGCCAGGTATCGAAGTGGATAAGTTCTACCCTTACTACCATGACTTGGACGAGGCACAAACCCCCAGCGAGGAGCAGGTCTGGGCGCGCGTCAACATGCGCAGAGAGATCAACCGCTTCTTAAACCGTCCCGAGAAGCCGCTCATTTTGGCGATCAGCCGACCCGACAAGCGCAAAAACATCGACGGCCTGGTCACCGCCTACGGTGAGGACAAAGAGCTCCAATCAATCGCTAATCTAGCCATCTTTGCAGGTGTACGTAAAGACATTCAGGAGATGGACGACAACGAGCGTAAAGTCCTGACCGAGATGCTTTTGCTGATGGACAAGTACGACCTTTATGGGAAGATGGCACTGCCCAAAAAGCACAAGCCCGACACGGAAATTCCCGCGCTTTACCGTCTTGCCGCGGCGACCAAAGGCGTTTTCGTCAACCCTGCCCTGGTCGAGAACTTCGGCATCACCGTCATCGAGGCGAGTTCAAGTGGGCTGCCAGTCGTTTCGACCAACCACGGCGGGCCGCAAGACATCCTTAAGAACTGTAACAGCGGCATCTTAGTCGACGTTCAAAATTACAAAGAAATCAGTGGTGCGCTAAAGAAAATTTTAGTAGATGGGGAACTGTGGAACTGCTATTCGGAGAACGGTATTAAGGGCGTGCGCGAGCACTATTCTTGGCGGGCGCACTGCGACACCTACTTAGACGTCATCTCCGACCTTATGCGCGAGGACGCCCCGCAGCCCGCCGTCAAACCTAGAGGCAGGGTCGGGCGCTACTTGACGACGATTGACAAGCTCTTCATGAGCGACATCGATTACACCCTGATCAACAAAGAGGACACAGGCGTTCAGAACACGCTTGTTCAGCTGAACAAGATCCTTAAGGACAAACACCCGACCCTCGGTTTCGGGGTGGCGTCGGGACGTTCCCTAAAACTCGTCAAGGAAGTTCTGGATTCTTATGACCTCCCCCAGCCGGATATCATCGTCTCATCGGTCGGCAGCGAAATCTATTATGGACCCGAGTTCACGCCCGACCAGGGCTACGCCCAGCACATCTCTTATCGGTGGAAGCCGGAAAAGATCCGCGAAGTTTTGGCTGAGTTAGATTTTCTGGAACTACAAGAAGAGGCCAACCAGCGCCGCTTTAAGATCAGCTACTATATGAGGAATGAAAATGGTAACCTCGAGACCGTCCACCGGGTTTTAAACGAGGCCAAGCTGCGCTACAACCTGATCTACTCGCACGGACAGTTTTTGGACGTTTTGCCGCACCGCGCCTCAAAGGGCAAAGCGATTCGCTACTTAAGTCACAAGTGGGGTATTCCTGCCCAAAATATCGCCGTCGCCGGGGATTCGGGTAACGACGAGGAGATGCTGCGCGGAAATTTCCGGGGCATCGTCGTCGGCAATCACGCCGAGGAGTTGACGAGACTCAAGGGCGCGAAACACGTCTACTTCGCCGACGGTCACTACGCAGCGGGAGTCTTGGAGGGACTTAAGCACTACAAGTTTCTTTGAGCCGTATCCCGCGTCACTCCGAAGGTCATTCAGCCAAGCGTTTCCCCGCGCTTGACCGTGTGCGGTGCTACGTACGCGCCCTTAGTCACGGTGCAGTCCGTCAGGTGGGCGTAAGCCCCGACGCGCGCACCCGCTTCCACCACCGTCCGACCTGTCAAGGTGACACCCTGCTCGAGCACCACATCCGGCCCTAAGTGCACCGTATCGTCGATAAAGGTCTGCTCGGGAGAGGTCATGGTGACGCCAACCAAAAGCCACTGTTCGCGGACGCGGTCGCGCAAAATGCGATCTGCATAGGCCAGTTGCTTGCGATCATTTATCCCCAGCACCTCGGTTTCATCGGCTATGCGCAGTGCCTGCACGCTCTTGTCAAGACTTAGATAAATACCGGGCAGATCAGTAATGTAATATTCTTTAGCAGCGTTATCATTGCTAAGCTGCGCGGCCAGCTCAAAAACCTGCTGGTCAAACATATAGATGCCGGGGTTGACTTCACGGATACTTTTTTGTGTCGAGTCGGCGTCCTTTTCCTCGACAATCTGCGCTACGCTGCCGTCTTCTTTGCGAACAATACGGCCCAAACCGCTAGGGTCGGCCACCTCACAAGTAAGCAGTGACATGCCCGCAGCAGAGCTTTGCTGTTTGGCTATAAAGGCCGCTAAAGTAGCGGTTTTAAGCAGCGGCCCATCACCGTTAAGCACCAGCACCGGCCCGTCAAAGTCTCTTAAGACAAGCTCGCTTTGCCTAAGCGCATGCCCCGTGCCCAAGCGCTCTTCTTGCAAAACAAACTCGATTGGATAATGCGCTAAGCGCTGCTTAACTTGCTCGGCGCCATAGCCAACTACCACCACCGTTCGCTCGGGTTTTAAAGGTGCTACTGCTTTAAGAACGTGCTCGAGCAAGGGGCGACCGACGACTTCATGCAGGACTTTGGGCAGGGTTGACTTCATGCGAGTGCCCTGCCCTGCTGCCAAAATGACGACGGCAAATTTTGTGCTCATGGCGACTAGCGCCCACGCGCCCTTCTAGTCAGTTGCTCTCGCCTGACTTCTTTATCTGGATCCATGACCACCAGAAAGTAAAGGGCGATCAAAATAAGCGGAATACTCACCAACTGCGTTAGCGTAAACAGGCCTATTCCAGGCTGATTAAAGCCTTCTGACAAATATACCTTCCAAAACAGCGGGTTGTCCCTAAAGGGCTCCTCGATAACCATGCGCAACACCGAGTACCACAACACGAACTGCCACCACACAAAACCCGGCGTCCGGCTGCGCCTGATGGCCCAAATCAATATAAACAGCAAAATCACACCCACTAGCATGCCGTAGATTTGTGCCAGGTGAACGGGGCCACGCACCACTTCGCCACCTAAGGCAGTGCATTGGAAAATGCTAACGTCAGAGCCAAGACTACAGGTGCCTGGATAAGCAGCCCACAAGTTATCGCCGAAAACAAAGCGGCCAAAGGCTCCCCAGGTGGCGGTACCAGGGTCAGGCCAGGTAAAGCCCACAGGCCAACCGGTTAAGCGTCCGGTGGTGTCACTACCATTCATAAAATTACCCAAGCGACCACCGATAATGCCCAAGGCCCCGGCAGGCGTCATGACATCCAGATAGGCCCACATATTTAACTTGTGGATACGCGAATATAACCAGACCGCTATAACTACACCCAAAATACCGCCGTGGATACTGATGCCGCCCTGCCAGACGTAAAACACTGAGACAGGGTTGCCGCCAGGCCCAAAAAAGGCGCTGGGGCTGGTGAGGACGTAGACCAAGCGTGCGCCGATGATACCGGCCACGACCAAATAAACCACCATATCCAGTAGTTTCTCGCTATCCAGGCCGCGTTGTTCTGCTAATCTTGTCGCCCACAGCGTACCTATCAGTACTCCCAGGGCAATAAAAAAACCATACCAACGCAGTGCCAACGGCCCTAATTCCAGCATGATTGGGTCCATGCTCAACTCCTTTTCCTCAAGATTCACGCAGCTAAAGGCTTATCGTGAATTGTGACGTTGTGCATTAGCTCGAGCAATAAGCAATTAACATTCTAGCCATAGCCAAAGCGTCATCAGTATAACGTCTTGCCGACTCTACCGGCTCAACATTTGCTGAGTAATAAAAAGCTGCACCCCGTGACCTCAGAAAGAAAGCGTCCACTCCCCACTCCCTACAAGAAGGAACGAGGATAAGGGGACAAAAGTTTCGCGCTCCACAATCCTCGCCCCTCTTTTTCCCGTTCCTCATCATTTCCTTACCACTTTTTACTTTTCACTTTCCTCTTGACACAACATTTGTATTACACCGCCCGCGTGACAGTCAAAAGCAGCTAAAACATTCTGGGAAAAGCGTAAATGCCAATGGCAATGATAATAAAAAACTTAGCGACAATTCCTCCCAAAGTGCCTACCAAAGCTCCAATTCCGGCGCGAAAAGCCTGTTTGAGTTCTCTACCAGCCAGCAACTCGGCCAACACCGCCCCAAACAGCGCCCCCAGCAAAAAACCAAGGGGCGGAAACCAGATAAGCCCGATAAGCGCACCAATCACGCTGCCCCACAACCCCGCGCGGCTGGCGCCAAAACCTTTGGCCCCCAGCACACCCGCAAGATAGTCAATGCCCTGAGCCAGCAGCGCCAGAGCAACAATTATCAGCACATCGGTCACGCTAAACAGCGAAAAACCCGTCATCCAGGCGGCAACAAGCGCACCCACCGCCGTTAACGCCACACCGGGTAAGACCGGCAAGACAATACCGGCGATGCCGACTAGGTAGAAGACAATAAAAACGACTATTGCAAAAATGGTCATTAAATTACAGCTTATACCTAATCCCGTTAATAAGCCGACCTGAATTCGGCTTATTAGGCGACTGGTAAGAAGGATAAGACCGGTAACCTTTTAAGCTATCTTAAGTCGTCGGGGATTTTATCGCCTCACTCAATGATGCCAGTCTTGTGGGGCGCTACGCTTTTCACCCACAATAGTGTCAATTGCATGTGGCAAAATCCCGATGATTGCCTCTAACGACTCCCTGGCACCCTTGGGGCTTCCCGGCAAGTTGACAATGAGCGTATGCCGCCTCACACCGGCAACCGCACGCGACAGTGCCGCCTTGCGGTTTTTTTGCATGCCGGTCAGCCTTATCAGTTCGGCTAAACCCGGCACCTCGCGTTCTATGACCTCCCGGGTAGCCTCCGGAGTGCGGTCCCGCAGGGACAAACCCGTCCCCCCGGTGGTCAGCACCAGGTCTACGGCATCGCCTTCGGCCCAGATTCTCAGCTTTGAGCGAATCATGGCCTGTTCGTCAGGGACAATCTGGTAGTCAACTTCGCTAAATGGCCCCTGGCTTAATAAAGTTCGCAGTTCTGAAACGGTCGTATCCACACGTTGACCGCTCGAGCCCCTATCACTCACCGTCAAAATCGCTGTACGAATCATATCGCCAGCATACTCGGGTCTGCTTATGTCCTCTTTATAGAAGGCCACATCTTGAAATACGGAATTATAAGGAGTTGCGAGCATCTCATACCGATTTCGTTAAAAAGCTAAAGAGAAGTTTGTGGTGAGTGGTGGGTGGAAAAAGCGTTTTTTTAAGAAAGCATTCCTACAAAGTGAGGTGTTAGGTGTGAGGCGTGAGGGGTTAAAACAACAAACTCCCATTGTCTGATTCTCGCCAGAGCTGGAAAATCCCTACCTTCTACTAACTACTTTCTGCTTTTTACTTTCCACTTTTTACCTTTTACTTTCTACTTTTCACTGTCTTAATTACTTTCCTTTTGCAGTTCACACCTTCGCCGGACTTCAAACTCTAATACACAGTAGTACACCGCTTAAAAACACGGTAGGCTAGGACGTTTTAATACGCAATTGGAGGTAGCCGTTGAAAATTCATGAATACCAGGCCAAAGAGCTGATGAAAGCCCGTGGCATCACCGTGCCCGAGGGCCGGGTAGCCACCACCTTTGACGAGGCGGTAGCCGCCGTGCGACCCCTAGTCGAAAGCTCCGGTAATAAAGTTGTCGTGGTCAAATCACAGATTCATGCCGGTGGACGCGGCAAAGGCCGTTTTATAGAACAACCCGACACCGCCGGGGTAAACGTTGTCTTAGACGGGCTTAACGGTGGCATAAAGGCAGCTGAACAGAAGGTTCATGAGCTGGCTAAAAAGATGCTCGGTTCTACCTTGGTCACGGTGCAAACAGGCCCGGAGGGCAAGCAGGTCAACCGCCTTTATATCGAGCAGGGCATAGACATTGAGCGTGAGCTTTATCTTTCAATCGTGCTTGATCGCGCCACGGGCCGCAACCTGATGATGGCTTCCACCGAAGGTGGCACCGAAATTGAAGAAGTGGCCGCCAATACGCCGGAAAAAATACTGCGTGAGACGATTGATCCAGCTATTGGACTAGCAGACTTTCAGGCGCGCCGACTAGCTTTTGGTTTGGGTCTGGCTGGCGACGCTTTTAAAAATGGCGTCAAATTTATGAAGGCTCTGACCAAAGCTGCTACTGAGCTTGATACCGATCTAGTCGAGATAAATCCGCTGGTGGTCACGAAAAGCGGGAAGGTGATGGCCCTTGACGGCAAAATGGGTTTTGACGGTAATGCACTTTACCGCCACCCCAACGTCGTGGAAATGCGTGACTTGTCAGAAGAAGACCCCGCCGAGGTCGAGGCGGGTAAATACGGTCTTAGTTTTATCAAGCTTGACGGTAACATCGGCTGTTTGGTTAATGGCGCAGGGCTGGCTATGTCCACTATGGATATCATCAAACACGAAGGCGGCGAGCCAGCTAATTTCTTGGATGTCGGCGGCGGCGCCAGCACCGAAAACGTCACCGCGGCTTTTAAGATCATTACCAAAGACCCCAACGTCAAAGGGATTTTTGTCAATATTTTTGGCGGCATCATGCGCTGTGACGTCATTGCCAACGGCATTGTGGCTGCGGTCAAAGAAGTGGGTCTGGCAGTGCCACTAGTGGTCAGGCTCGAGGGCACCAATGTAGAGCTTGGTAAGCAAATCATCGATGAATCCGGGTTAAACGTCATCAGCGCCAGCGATATGAAAGACGGCGCCAAAAAAATCGTGGAGCTGGCACAGTGAGCATTCTCGTTAACAAAGACAGCAAAGTCATCATTCAGGGCTTGGGCAAAACTGGTTACTTTCATACCGATAAGGCCCTTGCCTACGGTACACAGATGGTCGGGGCGGTTCATCCGGGGCGGGGTGGTGAGCTCGAGCACTTCGAGGGCGCTACCGATCATAGCGGTGTAGCTGGTCGGCCTGATAATTACAGTATTGATCTGCCTATTTTCAACACCGTTGCAGAGGCCGTAGAAGCTACCGGAGCCACTGCTTCCGTGGTTTATGTGCCGCCACCTTTTGCAGCTGACGCCATCATGGAGGCCGCTGCTGCCGGGCTTAAGCTGGTCATCACCATCACCGAAGGCATCCCCATTAACGACATGGTGATAGTCAAGCGTTATTTAGAGGGCAAAAATACCCGCTTAGTAGGCCCTAACTGCCCCGGCGTTATCACCCCGCACGAATGCAAAATCGGCATCATGCCCGGTTATATTCACCAGGGCGGCAAGATCGGCGTGGTCAGCCGTTCGGGAACCCTCACCTACGAAGCGGTACACCAACTCAGCAACAACGGTCTGGGTCAGACCACTGCCGTGGGTATCGGTGGCGATCCGGTCAACGGCACTAACTTTGTCGATGTGCTCGAGCTATTTAACAACGACCCCGAAACCGAAGGCGTCATCATGATCGGCGAAATCGGCGGCAGCGCCGAAGAAGAAGCCGCCACCTGGATCAAAGCCAACATGAACAAGCCCGTAGCCGGTTTTATTGCCGGCGCGACGGCTCCTGCAGGCAAACGCATGGGTCACGCAGGCGCCATTATTGCCGGTGGCAAGGGCACCGCTGCAGACAAAATTGCTGCGCTTGAGAGTGCCGGTGTCGTCATGGCTCCTACACCCACCGACATGGGTTCGGCTATGTTAGAAGCCATGAAACGCGCCGGTAGAGCTTAAGCTCACACCGTAACCACATCTTCCCTGCCCTAAATTACCCCGGGGCGGGGTTTTTTATGCCCTGAAAATGACTTTTGTCCCGTGTAAATCTTGTATCATGATGCGACAATACAATAGTTTGTAGACTTCCTCTTTGGCCGCAGCACAGAAAAAGCCGCACCAAAGCAGGTTTTTAAATTTGATTAGGAGGTGGCGTCTTGAAGCGGCCACAGGTAACCATCGACGGCAACGAGGCTATTGCCAACGTTGCACACAAAACCAATGAAGTCATTGCAATCTATCCCATCACTCCGTCTTCACCCATGGGTGAGTTCTCGGATATCTGGAGCGCCAAAGGCGAGAAAAATATCTGGGGAACTGTGCCCCTGGTGCAAGAAATGCAGGCCGAAGGCGGCGCTGCCGGTGCGGTTCATGGCGCTTTGCAAACCGGCGCTCTAACCACCACTTTTACCGCCAGCCAGGGCCTTTTGCTGATGATTCCCAATATGTACAAGATTGCCGGGGAACTCACCAGCACGGTCTTTCATATTGCGGCGCGTTCACTGGCGGCTCAGGGCCTATCAATCTTTGGCGACCATAGTGATGTAATGGCCGCCAGGTCCACCGGCTGGGGCATGCTCTTTGCCAACTCGGTGCAAGAAGCCCAGGATTTTGCGCTTATTTCGCAAGCGGCCACCCTGGGGAGCCGCGTACCCTTTATGAACATCATGGACGGTTTTAGAACGTCGCATGAAGTCATGAAGATAGAAAAGCTGCTCGACGAAGATATTCGCGCCCTTATTGACGACGATCTGGTGCGCGCCCACCGAGCACGCGGTCTATCGCCCGACCACCCGGTTATTCGCGGCACCGCCCAAAACCCCGATGTTTACTTCCAGGCACGTGAAACGGTAAACCCGTATTATCTTAAGCTTCCCGCCATTGTGCAAAGCGCTATGGACAAATTTGCGGCCCAGGTGGGCCGTCAATATAAACTCTTTGACTACGTGGGCGCTCCCGATGCCGAACGCGTCATCGTGCTGATGGGTTCGGGGGCCGAGGCCGTCGAAGAAACCGTCAATTACCTGCTGCAACGCGGCGAAAAGGTCGGCGTTCTCAAAGTTCGTCTTTATCGCCCGTTTTCGCTCGAGCACTTCCTTAGCGCGCTACCAGCCAGCACCAAAGTAATAGCCGCTCTTGACCGCAGCAAAGAACCCGGCAGTACCGGTGAACCGCTTTATCAGGATGTAGTGACGGCCATCAGTGAAGGCTTAGCCAGCGGCAACGCCTCCTTTAGTGACATGCCGACCATCGTCGGCGGGCGTTACGGCCTTTCTTCAAAAGAATTCACCCCGGCCATGATAGTCGGTCTATACGGAGAAATGGCCAAGCAAAACCCCAAAAACCACTTCACGGTAGGCATCAACGACGACCTTACGCATAGCAGCATTGCCTACGACCCCAATTTTGACATCGAAGCCGATGATGTGGTGCGGGCAATGTTCTGGGGCCTTGGCTCCGATGGCACCGTAGGGGCCAATAAAAACTCGATTAAGATCATCGGCGAGGAAACAAATTTTCAGGCGCAGGGCTATTTTGTCTATGACTCGAAGAAGTCCGGTGCCAGAACTATTAGCCACCTGCGCTTTGGCCCTCGCAGGATAAACAGCAGTTATCTCATTACCGAAGCTAACTTTGTGGCGGTGCATCAGTTCGGCTTTTTGGAACGTTATGACATCTTAAAAGACGCGGCCAAAGGCGCGACCCTGCTGATCAACAGCCCTCATGAGGCAGCTGAGGTCTGGAATAAGCTCCCACGTAAGGTACAAGAGCAGATTATCGACAAAGAGCTAAAGCTCTACAGCATCAATGCCTATGACGTAGCCAAAGAAGCAGGCATGGGCAACCGTATCAACACCATCATGCAAACCTGCTTCTTTGCCATCAGCGGCGTCTTGCCCAAAGACGAGGCCATCGAAAAAATCAAAGAGGCCATTCGCAAGACTTACGGCAAACGCGGCGAGGCCGTGGTACGCATGAACTTTGCCGCCGTCGATGCGGCGCTGGCGCACTTACATCAAATCGATATACCCGGCGAAATAAGCAGCACTATCGATATGCCCCCGGTAGTACCTGAAGAAGCCCCGGAATTTGTGCAAAACGTTACCGCCCTGATGATTTCCGGCGATGGCGACCTGCTGCCGGTAAGCGCCCTACCAGACGACGGTACTTATCCAAGCGGCACAACCCGCTGGGAAAAACGCAACATCGCCCAGGAGATACCGCTGTGGGACCCCGATGTTTGTATTCAATGCGGTAAGTGCGTGCTGGTTTGCCCACACTCGGTCATTCGGGCCAAAATTGTCGATACCGAGGATTTAACGGACGCGCCAGAGGGCTTTTTGTTCACCGAAGCAAAATTCAAAGACTTCGGTGATAAGAAGTACACCTTGCAGGTCGCCGTCGAGGATTGCACAGGTTGTACGCTCTGTGTCGAAGTTTGCCCGGCTAAGAACAAGAGCCAGGTGGGGCGCAAGGCCATCAATATGGAGCCGCAACTGCCACTGCGCGAACAGGGCAAAAAACATTGGGATTTCTTCCTTGATTTGCCCGAAAATCCTCAAAACGAGCATCTGAAATTTAGTAATGTCAAGAACGTGCAGCTAGCCCAGCCGCTGTTTGAGTTTTCGGGCGCCTGTGCCGGTTGTGGCGAAACCCCCTATCTCAAGCTGATGAGTCAGCTCTTTGGCGACCGCAGCATCATTGCCAACGCCACCGGTTGCTCCTCTATCTACGGTGGCAACCTGCCCACCACCCCCTGGACCACTAACAAAGAAGGGCGCGGCCCGGCCTGGAGCAATTCGCTCTTTGAAGACAACGCCGAGTTTGGCCTAGGCATGCGTCTTACCCTGGATAAACAAAACGAGTATGCCCGCGAACTGCTGCGGCGTTTATCCGGTACCGGCGATCTTGCTGCTGGCTACAATGGCGGCGAAGAGCCGTTAATCGACGCTCACCTAGCAGAAGAACTGCTAAGTGCCGACCAGTCCACTGAAGAAGGCATCACTGCGCAACGTCAGCAGGTCAAAGCGCTCAAGGCCGCCTTGCAGGGCCAGAACGATCCGGCGGCCCGCGACCTCTTGAGTTTGGCCGATGTACTGGTGAAAAAATCCATCTGGATTGTCGGCGGTGACGGCTGGGCCTATGACATTGGTTATGGCGGTCTCGATCATGTGCTGGCCAGCGGGCGCAATGTCAACATTGTGGTTTTGGACACCGAGGTTTACTCCAATACCGGCGGTCAAGCCTCAAAAGCCACATCTTTGGGAGCCGTGGCCAAATTTGCCGCCGGGGGCAAGAGCACGCCCAAAAAAGACTTGGGCATGATGGCGACCAGTTATGGCTATGTCTATGTGGCTCAAATAGCCATGGGCGCTAATGATGCGCAAACCGTCAAAGCCTTTTTAGAGGCCGAAGCCTATGACGGCCCCTCGCTGATTATCGCTTACAGTCACTGCATAGCGCATGGCATCAACATGGCCAAAGGGCTCGAGCAGCAAAAGCTCGCCACTTCTTCGGCCTATTGGCCCCTCTACCGCTTTGATCCGCGTCTAAAAGACCAGGACAAAAACCCCTTCCAACTTGACTCGCGTGCACCTAAAATTCCTTTTAAGGATTACGCACTCAACGAGAACCGCTATCGCATGCTGATGCAGGCTAATCCCGATGCGGCGGAACAACTCTTTGAGCAAGCTCAGCAAGCCATCACAGAGCGTTGGCAACGCTATGAGCAGTTAGCCAAAACGGAGGGCTAAGGTGGATTTAACAACAAACTACATGGGCCTGATGCTCAAGCATCCTATCGTGCCTTCGGCCTCGCCGCTATCACAAGATGTCAACAAGATTCGCAAATTAGAGGATGCCGGCGCCTCGGCGGTGGTGCTGACCTCGCTTTTCGAGGAGCAGATCGAGCAAGAAAGCAGAGCACTCGATCACTACTTGAGCTATGGCACGCACAGCTTTGCCGAAGCACTCAGCTACTTTCCCGAACCACAAGATTATCAGATAGGGCCTGAAGAGTATCTTAAACTCATCAGCGAAGCGAAAGAAGCCGTGGACATACCCATCATCGGCAGCCTCAACGGCATTTCTCCTAGCGGCTGGACTCGCTATGCTCATTTGATTGAGCAGGCCGGTGCCGATGGGCTCGAGCTCAACATTTATTACATCCCCACCGACCCTAACCTAAGTAGCGCCGAAGTCGAGAAGATGTACTTTGACGTGCTGCGCAATGTGCGCGAAACTGTCGATCTGCCCTTGGCGGTAAAGCTGAGCCCATACTTTAGCTCCACCGGCAACATGGCCTTGCGCTTAGCTCATTCCGGCGCCAACGCTTTGGTGCTCTTCAACCGTTTTTACCAGCCGGACTTTGACTTAGAGGAACTCGAAGTCACGCCGCAATTACAACTGAGTAATTCCCACGAACTGCGCTTGCCGCTGCACTGGGTGGCAATTCTGCACGGTCGCGTTCCCGCGGATTTTGCCATCACCAGCGGAGTCCATAACCATATCGATGTCTTAAAAAGCCTAATGGCCGGAGCCAAAATCACTATGATGGCCTCTGAACTGCTCAAAAACGGTTTGGGACGCATCAAGGAAATTTTGGCCGACATACGCAATTGGATGGAAGAAAACGAATACGAATCGGTGGCGCAAATGCAGGGCAGCATGAGCCAGCTCAACGTGGCTAATCCCCAGGCTTTCGAAAGGGCCAATTACATGAAGGTGCTGCAATCGTGGCGGCCCGATCCCACCGGGCGACTTAAGTAGCTTGTAAAGGCGGGGCGTTTATCCCGCCTTATTTTGTATCTAAAAGGCCTTTTGGGCAGATTGGGAGGTAGCAAAAATTTAGCCGCTTAAGTTAGTTTTCGTCTCGAAGCCCGTGTTGGATTTTGGAGCTTTGCCCAACGGCAGTTCTAAAGCCGACACTTATTCGTGATACCTGACACTGTGAAAGGGGCAGGTATGCCTGCTATATCAACAAAAGGAGAAAGTGCTCAACATCCGAGCGGCGATGCTCGTTTTGAGTTAATCGATAAGGTTCTAAAACGTGTTCGCTATCGGGGTGACGCCCTAATCGAAGTATTGCACAGCGCCCAGGATATCTTTGGTTTTTTGAGCAAGGACGTGCTGGTCTATGTCGCCCGTCAGCTCAAGCTGCCCTTAAGCCGTGTTTATGGGGTGGCTTCTTTTTATCATCTCTTTAGCTTTGAGCCTCTAGGAGAGCACAGCTGCACCATCTGTATGGGGACTGCCTGTTATGTCAAGGGCGCGCCCGATATCGTAAAGATTTTAGAAGATGAGTATGACATCGAGATGGGTGAAACCACCGCGGATAAGCAGTTTAGTCTAGGCTCTGCCCGCTGTCTGGGTAGCTGTGGCATGGCTCCGGTAGTGGTTATCGATGGGGATGTGGTCGGGCGAGAAACCCCCGCAGCTACTTTAGAACGCATTCGTAAAGTTCTTGCGGCTGAAAAGGAGTGAGGCGATGCCAAGACAGGTTGACCTAAACGAAATGGCCACCAAGGAACAGCAACTCCAGTCAAGTCACCGCTGCCGCGTGCTGTGTTGCTCGAGCACCGCCTGCCTATCATCCGGCTCGGGGGCCATGCGACAGACCTTTGAAGAGGGCATAACGGCTATGGGTCTCGAAGAACAAATCCAGGTCGTGCCCACCGGCTGCATGGGTTTGTGCAGTCAGGGTCCGGTAGTCAAGGTGCATCCCAAAGGGGAAGAAGAAATCATCTATCACGATGTAAACCCCGAAATAGCCAAGAGCATCGTTAAGCAGCATCTGGTCAAAGGAGAAGTGGATGTTCCGCACATGCTAAGCGCCGATATCCCCTTCTTTACCCGGCAAACCAAGATTGTTCTTGCCAATGCTGGTGAAATAAATCCCGAGCGAATCGAAGAATATATCGCCCGGGGCGGCTATCAGGCCTTGCGCAAAGCCCTGAGTGAGATGACGCCGGAAAGCATCTGTCAGGAGATTTTAGACAGTGGTCTGCGTGGTCGGGGCGGCGCCGGTTATCCCAGCGGCCTCAAATGGAATCTTCTGCGCGAGGCTAAAAGCGAACGCAAATACTTAATCGCTAACGGCGATGAGGGCGACCCCGGCGCTTATATGGATCGCACTATCATGGAGGCGGACCCGCACCGGGTCATAGAAGGCATGGTCATTGCCGGTTTCGCCGTCGGGGCGGAGCACGGTTATCTTTATGTGCGGGCGGAATATCCGCTGGCTATTCAGCGGCTCGAGCAAGCCATCCGCAGTGCCAAACGCAATAATTTGCTGGGTAAAAATATCCTGGGCAGCAACTTTAGCTTTAATCTGGAAGTGCGCATAGGCGCCGGGGCTTTTGTCTGCGGCGAAGAAACCGCGCTCATGGCCTCTATCGAAGGGCGACGCGGCCAACCGGTGCTGCGCCCGCCCTACCCCACCAAACGTGGTCTCTGGGGCGCACCCACCATGATCAACAACGTGGAAACGCTGGCCAATGTCGCTCCCATTATCGAAAGGGGAGCCGCCTGGTTCGCAAGCATCGGTACGGCCTCCAGCAAGGGAACCAAGGTCTTTGCCCTAACCGGTAAGCTCAAGAACACCGGTCTCATCGAAGTGCCTATGGGCATCACCCTGCACGAAATCGTCTATGACATCGGCGGCGGCATTCCCGGCGGGCGCAGCTTTAAAGCCGCGCAAACCGGCGGGCCCAGCGGGGGCTGCATCCCGGCGGAACACTTAGACACTCCGGTAGATTACGAAAGCCTGCGCGCCCTTAACTCGATCATGGGTTCGGGTGGCTTAGTGATTATGGACGATCAGGACAGCATGCCGGAAGTCGCCAAGTTCTTTATGGAATTCTGCATGGACGAAAGCTGTGGCAAGTGTGTCCCCTGCCGGACAGGAACCGTGCAGATGTATCAGTTGCTGGACAAGATCACCCAAGGGCGTGCTAGCGCTGCTGACTTAGCGCTATTAGAGGAACTCTGCGATCTGGTGAAAAACACCAGCCTCTGCGGTTTGGGCCAAACCGCGCCCAACCCGGTCCTGAGCACGCTGCAGTATTTCCGCCATGAATACTTAAACCTGCTTAAAGAGGGCGTGGTCAATCATGCGTAGAGTCATGCTGAGCCTAAAAGCTTTTGCCCAAGAGCAAGGAGCGGGAAGATGTTAACTGTCACCATCAATGAGCAAGAGTTGCGCGTAAATGAAGATGCCACCGTTTTAGAGGTGGCCAGAGATTCCGGGATAGACATCCCCACCATGTGTTTTTTAGAAGGCATTTCCGCCTTTGGCGCTTGCCGTTTGTGCATGGTGGAGGTTGCCGGCACGAGCAAGCTCTTGCCGGCCTGCGCCACCAAAGTCGCCGAAGGCATGGAAATTCACACCGATACCGAGCGCCTGAGAAGCTACCGGCGCATGATTTTAGAATTGCTCTTTGCCGAGGGCAATCACGTCTGCGCGGTCTGTGTGACCAACGGCGCCTGCGAATTACAGGACATGGCCATAGACGCGGGCATGGATCACGTCCGTTACAACTATCAGTATCCGGAGCGAGGTGTGGACCTGAGCCACGACCTGCTCGGGATAGATCACAACCGCTGCATTCTCTGCGTGCGCTGCGTGCGCACCTGCGATGAGCTTGAAGGCGCCCACGTCTGGGATGTGGCTGGCCGTGGCAAGGACTCACGCGTCATTTTGGGCATGGACGAAGCCTGGGGTAGTGTAGAAACCTGCACCTCCTGTCAAAAATGCGCCTATGCCTGCCCGACCGGCGCCATCTTCTTTAAGGGCTCGAGCGTTTCCGAGATGCAGCATGACCCGGCCAAGATTCGCTTTTTAGCCAACGCCCGCCAGAACAAAGAATGGTTGCGCTAGGAGGTAGGCAATGAGCAAAATCAGACTTGCAACCGTATGGCTGGGGGGCTGCTCGGGTTGCCACATGTCATTTCTGGATTTAGACGAGTGGCTCTTTGAATTAGCGGAGTTCGCCGATTTGGTCTATAGCCCTATCGCCGACGTCAAGGAATATCCCCAGGATGTTGATGTGGCACTGGTCGAGGGCGCGGTGGCCAATGAGGACAATCTCGAATTGATAGAGCAGGTGCGCGAGCGCAGCAAACTGGTCATTTCCTTTGGCGATTGCGCTGTAACCGGCAATGTCACCGCTCTGCGCAATCCTTTGGGTGAACCAGAGCCCATCCTAAAGCGCATTTATGTCGAGACCGTCAACTCCCTAAACGCCGAAATCCCCGATGAAGCGGGCATCTTGCCGCCACTGTTAGATCAGGTAAAGGCCGTGCATCAGGTGGTGCTGGTTGATCTCTACTTGCCCGGCTGCCCTCCCCCGGCAGGGCGCATTAAAGCAGCTATCGCCCCGCTGTTGGCCGGAGAAGCCCCCGAGTTGAGCGGGCAAAACATCAAGTTTGGCTAAGACAAGGAGAAAATCATGAAACAAATTGTCATCGACCCCGTTACCCGCATCGAGGGTCACGCCAAAATTTCCATCTTTCTTAAAGACGACGGCAAGGTGGATCACGCGCGCTTTCACGTCACCGAATTCAGGGGCTTCGAAAAATTCTGCGAAGGTCGGCCCCTCTGGGAAATGCCCGGTATCACCGCTCGTACCTGCGGCATCTGTCCGGTGAGTCACCTGCTGACCTCGGCTAAAGCCGGGGACGCTATTTTGTCGGTCAAAATTCCCCCGACCGCCGCCAAACTGCGCCGCCTGATGAACTTAGGGCAAATCATCCAATCCCATACGCTGAGCTTTTTCCACTTAAGCGCTCCAGATTTGCTGCTGGGCATGGACAGCGACCCAGTTGGACGCAATGTCTTTGGCTTAATGGCCACCGATTCAGAACTAACCCGCAAAGGCATTCGCCTAAGACAGTTTGGTCAGGAGATTATCGAGCACTTGGGCGGTAAAAAGATACACCCCTCCTGGACTGTGCCCGGGGGCGTGCGCGAGCCTCTGTCTGAGGATTCTCTCAAGGAAATACTGGCCAAAGTACCTGAGGCTCGAGCCACGATTACAACTGCGCTCGAGCTCTTTAAGAAGCTCTTGGATGACTTCCCTACCGAAGTGGCTTCCTTTGGCAACTTTGCCAGTCTTTTTATGGGCTTAGTCACTCCTGACGGTATGTGGGAACACTACGACGGCAAATTGCGCTTTGGAGACAGCGACGGCAAAATCGTGGCCGACCAGCTTAAGCCTGATGATTATCAGAGCTATATTGGTGAGGCGGTTCAGTCTTCTTCATATCTCAAATCACCTTATTACCGGCCCTATGTCGATGAAAGCAGCAGCGAAGGCAAAGCGGAGGAAGCGGGTATATACCGGGTCGGGCCGCTGGCGCGACTCAATATTTGTGAGCGCATGGGTACGCCTTTAGCCGACGAAGAATTGCGCGAGTTCCGGGACCGCGCCGGTGGCATTGCCAGGTCATCGTTTTTCTATCACTATGCCCGACTTATCGAAATTCTGGCCTCCACCGAGCGCGTTGAAAACCTCTTAAACGACCCTGATATTCTGCATACCCGCGTCAGGGCCGAAGCAGGTATCAACCAGCTTGAGGGCGTCGGCGTCAGCGAAGCACCCAGGGGTACTTTGTTCCATCACTACAACGTCGATGAAAACGGTCTTATTGAAAAGGTCAATCTGATCATAGCCACCGGACAAAACAACCTGGCCATGAACCGCACGGTAACGCAGATCGCCCAAGAATACATCCAAAGCCCGGAAATTAGCGAAGGGATGCTCAACCGCGTCGAGGCAGGCATTCGCGCCTTTGACCCTTGCTTGAGTTGCTCGACCCATGCCGTGGGCCAGATGCCTTTGCATGTGCAAGTGCTCAGCAGTAGCGGTGACATTCTCAACGAGACCTGGCGAGACTAGACAGATTAGACTAAAGTACGGGACCATTGGTATGACAAAACCCATCCTGCTGATTGGCTATGGCAACGACCTGCGCAGCGACGACGGCGCGGGTCGCAAAGTGGCGGATAGCGTAGCCGCCTGGGGCTTGTCTCAAGTGGAGACACGCTCGCTTCACCAGCTAACGCCGGATTTAGCCCCAGCACTCTCGGAAGTTGACTTAGCCATCTTTGTCGATGCCGGCGCTCAGCCTCTTAAGCAAGTGCAAGTTCATGCCCTGGCTCCAGAGGACAGCGGCGCAACCACGACGCACAGTGCCAATCCGGGCCGACTGCTTTTTCTGGCACAGACCCTTTATGGCCGTCACCCTAAAGCCTATTGGCTGGTGCTGCCCGCTGAGAATTTTGAGCTTGGCGAGACAGTCTCGGCTCTAGCGCAGCGGGGAATTGACGAAGCCCTTAACAAAGTGCGGGAATTGATTGCCACAACATCGTAAGGAGAAAGTAAGAGGATAGTAAAAAGTGGTTAGTAGGAGGTAGAAACTAGGAATTTTCCAGTGGTGGCAAAATCAGGCACCGGGAATCTATCAGTTAACCCCTAATCAAAAAAGCAGGGAGACTTTCTAGAAGGGCTAATTCCTACCCACCACCTACTACAAACTACTCACACCCTTTAGGGATGCTCTTTAGCAACTTTATTTGTGTGACCAAAAAACTCATATAATCTTGAAATGTCTGTAAAGAGCAAGTCATCAGATAAAGAAAAATTTAGCGCGGCCATCTTAGCCGGTGGCCAGGCCAAGCGCTTTGGTGGTGACAAGGCATACTATCGCTATAAGGGCAAACCCCTGCTGGCTTGGGTGCTGGAGAGTTTAGCGGGCGCTGGAGAGCGTTTTATTGTGGCCAATAAGCCCTACCCCGAGTTTAAGGTGCCGATTTATGCCGATATCATCCCCGGGGGTGACAGCTTAAGTGGCTTGCACACGGCTTTGGTACATGCCCGCTATGATTGGCTGGCGCTAAGTGCCTGTGATTTGCCTTGCCTCAGTCGTGATTATTGGGATTATCTCTTTAAGAAACGTGGTAACGCAGCTGTGGTTATGGTTGGTGATGATGAAGATAAGCTCGAGCCCTTAGCCGCTTTTTATCACAAGAGCGTACTGCCTTTAGTAAAAGCGCAGTTAAGCAGCAGTGAGCTTTCCATGGGGCGAATCGCCCGCAAAGCAGCAGCAAAGATAATTGACCGCCAAGAAGTCATCCGGCGCTTTGGCGGCTCTCTATTTACCAACATCAATCAGCCGAGCGACATAAACCCAGAACGTTCCCGGGATCATCTCAAAAAAGAGCATTGCTGATAGGCTACTGCTATGTCGTCCGCCGTCCGGGGTCGCTACGCTCCTAGTCCTACCGGCTTTCTTCATTTAGGCAATGCCCGCACCGCTCTAGTCGCCTGGTGGCAGGCTCGAGCCCAGGGTAGTGGCTTTGTTATGCGCATTGAAGACCTGGATTCGCAGCGCAGCCGTCCGGAATTTATCACGGCAAACATAGCCGAGCTTGACTGGCTTGGTCTTGACTGGGACGAAGGGCCGGATATAGGCGGAGCACACGCGCCTTATCTGCAAAGTGAGCGTCAACAAGCTTACGAACAAACACTGGAAAAACTCAGGGAGGCTGGACAGATATTTGACTGCTATCTTTCCCGCAAAGACTTGCGCGAGGTTTCCTCGGCGCCGCACAGGTCAATGCTGCCTTACGGCAAACGTCAACGCAGTTTAAATGAGCGGCTAAAGGCGCAAAAACTGGCAGAAAACAAAGCTCCCAGCCTGCGTTTTCGCGTGGATAAAGCCACTGTTGACTTTTACGACCAACTGCAAGGAAAACAGCGCTTTGAGCTTGGAGACTTTGTGCTGCTCAGGGCGGATAAGCAGTGGGCCTACCAATTGGCCGTAGTTGCCGATGATATTGCCATGGGTATCAATGAAGTTGTGCGCGGTGATGATCTGTTGCAGTCTACGGCGGCGCAAATCTTGCTTTATGAAGCGCTGGGGGCAAAACCGCCCAGCTTTGTACACGTCCCCTTGTTGCTGAGCAAAAGCGGCGAGCGCTTGGCAAAACGCAAAGGTTCGCTGACGCTCACCGCGCTAAAAGAACAAGGCGTAAAACCCGAAAGGGTCGTTGGCTTGCTGGCCTACTCGCTTGGCTTAAACAGCGAACTTACCGAAATGACGGCCACCGAAGGGCTCGAGCACTATTCACTCAAAAGTTTAAGCTCTGAGCCTTTTAGTCTAAACAGCGAGCTAGTTAACTGGCTGCTCTTATGAAGCTACCCCAAAACTTAATCCGCACTCTTTTAGATGTCCATGAAGATGCCGCAGCCTGGCTGGAGCGCTTTTCCGCATCACGGGCTTGGCGCCGAACTTGTCTTATAACGCAGTAGCCTATGCCGAGGGCTTAAACGGCGAACCCTATGTCCTAAAACTCGGTCCCGCCAGCGAAGAACTCACGCGCGAAATTGCCGCGCTGAAATTCTATGACGGCCAAGGCATTGCCAAGCTAATACAGGCCGACGAAACTGTGGGAGCTCTGCTCTTAGAAAGGCTCGAGCCGGGTCTGTCAATCAGGCGCGGATATGACGACGAAACCGCTACTTATATCGCCGCGCAACTTTTGCTCGAGCTCTGGCGACCTGCGGCCAAATCCCAAGCTTTTCGCCAGCTAAGCACTTGGCTTAGGGCTCTGCGCAATTATCCGCAGCAGTATGGCAACAACGGCCCTTTAAACCACGCAATGGTAAGACAAGCCAACGGACTCTTAGACGAGCTTTTAAAGGAAAATTCCGAGGCTGTTTTGCTCCACGCCGACCTGCACCATGACAATATCCTTAGTGCTAACCATCGAGCATACTTAGCTATTGACCCCAAGGGCATCGTCGGGCCACGCGGTTATGATGTCGGCCCTTTTTTGATGAACCCCACACCCGAAATCAGCAAAAGACCCAACCTAAAGCGAGTGCTAGCAAAGCGCATAGACATATTCAGCGAAATACTGGGCTTAAGCCACCAAGAGCTTAGCGCCTGGGGAATCGTCCATGCAGTCACATCCGCCTGTTGGCGTCTAGAAGATCACGGTGACGGTTATCAAGCCGCCCAATTTTGCGCCACAGAGCTAAGCAAGCTCTAGAACTGGACGCTTAAAGCCCCGTAACATAAAATGAGGCTGTGAAGCCTCAACCACGCGTGCGCACCCCGCGCAGCTTCAAATGGCACCATCAAAGGTGGAAGAATAGAGAAGTCAGTGGTAGGTGGTGAGTAGTAGGTAGTTTGTAGTAAGTGGTGGATAGGAATAGTCTTTTTCAGAAATTTCCACCACTGGGTTTCTACCCCCCACCAACCACTTTTTACTTTCCCCTTTTTACTGTCTCTTTACTTTCTCCTCACATCGATTATTGGAGTTTTCATGTTTCCATTGCCAGATAAGCGCGGACGTTTTGGCCTCTATGGTGGTCGCTACGTCCCCGAAACCCTGATTCCCGCCCTCGACGAACTGACCGAAGCTTACTTAGTAGCCAGCCAGGACCAAAAGTTTCAAAGCGAATTCCGGCGTTATCTAAAAACTTATGTAGGTCGTCCCAGCCTGCTCTATTACGCTAAGAATCTTAGTGAGCACTGTGGCGGAGCCAAAATTTACTTAAAGCGCGAGGACCTCAATCACACTGGGGCACATAAGATCAACAACACCATCGGCCAGGCGCTTTTAGCCGTGCGCATGGGCAAAAAGCGCGTTATTGCCGAAACCGGCGCCGGTCAGCATGGCGTTGCTACTGCAACCGCAGCCGCGCTTTTTGATCTCGACTGCGTGGTCTACATGGGCGAAGAAGACATCCGGCGGCAGGCACTAAACGTCTTTCGCATGAAACTTCTGGGGGCCGAGGTGCGTCCGGTCAAAAGTGGCACACGCACGCTCAAAGACGCCACCAACGAAGCCATCCGCGACTGGGTCACCAATGTTCGCGATACTTTTTACATCATTGGCTCGGTGGTCGGCCCACACCCTTATCCCATGATGGTAAGGGACTTTCAGAGTGTCATTGGTTTTGAAGCAATGGCGCAATTGCACGAAGCCGAAGGCCGTCAAAGCCCCGATGTTATGGTGGCTTGTGTGGGCGGCGGCTCAAACGCTATTGGTCTTTTTGCGCCCTACGCCTATCTCACGAAGGCGCAGCGGCCCAAACTCTACGGCGTCGAGGCCGCCGGACATGGCCTGAGCAGCGGCGCCCACGCCGCCAGCATTTCGGCGGGCAAGCGTGGTGTTTTACATGGCTCACTGATGTATCTGATGTCTGATGATAACGGGCAAATTAGCCCAGCACACTCGATATCCGCCGGGCTTGATTATCCGGGTGTCGGACCGGAGCATTCTTACTATGCTGACGAAGGCATCGCCAAATACGTGGCGGTTGACGATAATCAGGCGCTTGAGGCTTTTAGGGCTTTGAGTGAAATCGAAGGCATCATCCCGGCGCTGGAAAGCTCACATGCGCTCTATTTCGCCATGCAGCTGGCCGCCAAGCTGTCAGCAGACCAGTTGCTGGTCGTCAATCTTTCGGGCCGGGGCGACAAAGATGTAAATGAGGCCATGCGTGTGCTTAATTTAAGTGAAAGTCAAGTGGCGGCGGGCGCATGAGCCGCCTTGACGCAGCCTTTGCCCAGGCCAGACAGGAAGGCAGGGCCGCTTTTATTCCCTACTTAACAGCGGGTTTTCCCAATAAACGAGACTTTATAACTCACGCCAAGACGCTGCTAAAACACGCCGATATACTCGAAATCGGCCTCCCCTATTCCGACCCTCTGGGTGACGGCCCCACCATCCAGCGCTCTTCGGAAAAAGCTTTAGAACAGGGCATCGGCACCAAAGAAACTTTTGCTTTGATAAAACAGCTTAGAGCCGTAACAGATAAGCCTTTAGTCCTCATGACTTATTACAATCCCATCTATTGTTATCAAGGTGGACAAAGCTTTGCCCACGACTTAAAGGACGCCGGAGCTGACGGCATTATCTTGCCGGATTTGCCCCCGGATGAGGGCGAAGATTTTATTGCTGAGGCTCGAGCCGCTCAACTGGATACCATCTTCTTAGTGGCGCCCACTTCAACTAAAGCGCGTCTAAAATTTGTGACGCGGGCCTGCCGTGGTTTTGTCTATGCGGTCTCGGTGACCGGGGTCACGGGCGCAAGACACGAATTACCCAGTGACGTGTCGGCCCTGGTAAAGAGCATAAAAGCGGTGAGTGACTTACCAATAGCAGTAGGGTTCGGGGTCTCCAGCGGGGACACGGCTCGAGCCGTAGCTGCAGTGGCAGATGGGGTGGTGGTAGGCTCGGCGCTTATTGCCGCTATTGACCAGGCTAGAGATTTAGACTCTCTGGCAAGCAATATTGCTAAAGCCTGTCAGCGCGAGGGGTGAAGTGTTAATTGCCAAAACATCAATTTCCCAAAGGAGATCCTAAGGGTTTTCCACCACCACAATCTTGTCGCCCAATAGATCATAAAGCTCCGGGGAAACCAGCAAGTCGGCATTATATTCCGGTGGCATATCGGTACGAATGACCCGCACCAACACCAGTTGGTCATTTACAGCGGACTTTAAGACCAGCAATTCTCCGCGCGCAAAACGGTTTGAGGCTACGTCATAGCTGCTCAGAGCGGAAAAAGAAGCGATGCTGAGTACCGGCAAGCCATCAGCCGTTAACAGCTCGAGCCGCACCCGCGCCACCCCCCGACTGACCATGTTCAGGCGTTCGGCGGCAGCGCGCGAAAGATCAATGATACGACCGGGGCGAAACGGCCCCCGGTCATTGATACGCACAATCACACTGCGTCCGTTTTCTAAATTAAGCACACGCACTTGTGTGCCAAACGGCAAGCTCTTGTGAGCTGCCGTTAGCTCTGAGGGGTTGAAAATCTCACCATTAGCCGTTCTCCTACCAGCAAAACCCGGACCATACCAAGAAGCAAGGCCCTCTTCGATTCGATTTGCCACTACTTGTGAAGACATTTGTGTTAATTGGGTGCCTTGCCTGCCCAATTGTTCACCGACAGGGGCTGCCAAAGGTGCGGCGCTAGGAGCGCAAGCTGCCAGCGATACTAGCAGTGAGATAAGAACAAATAGACGAAGCACGACATCCATTATGCGACGCGGCTTTTTTGCAGAAAGCAAAAAACTCGACATCTTAAAAATTATAGGAAATGTGGCTGGCAAAGCTTTAAAGGTTGAGCGCAAAAATTATGTGCGCGCTCAATGTAGCGCGACTAACAAAATATTCAGATAAATGCCGTTATTGACAGCTTTAACTTCGTATTGGGAACAAGTTAAACAATAAAGAAATCAATTCCAGGTACGGCGGGAAAGCTCCTGCTGGCACAATACAAAGGCCTCATAGTCTTCGATTCTGGCCGAGCCATCCGAGATGACATCTTCGCAGCGGGCAATTATGTCACGCAGTTCCTGATTGGTGAAGTTTTGAATCTTGTCGCTGAGCTGAGCTTCTTGCACCATGTTAAGACCACCTTCCGTCATTTACCTGGCATTTAAGATAGCTCAACAACTCTTACAAAATTCTCACACGGTCTTTAGGGGTGTCCCAGATTGAGTTTTTTGAAACTGTCAGGTGATACTGATGCCGTTTGGCCAAGCTAGCTAGCCCACTGCAAATTAACAAATGTATCCGGGGTTTGCCCGGTATGATACTCAAATGATCGACAGCCACTGCCATCTTGATTACTGTGACGACCCCGAAGCAGCCGCCGACCCGAGTCTAGACGCCATCATAAGCATTGGTACCAGCCTTTCTCGTTGCCAGAAAACTATCAAACTTGCCGAACGTTTTGACAACGTCTGGGCGGCGGTGGGTATTCACCCTAACAACGCCAGCGAAGCACAAGCCGATGTGCGTCAAGAAATCGCCGTCTTGGCCCGGCATCCCAAAGTTGTGGCCATTGGCGAGACGGGTTTTGACAACTATTGGGATAAGGAAAGTTTAGAGCTGCAGCGCTCGAGCTTTGCCTGGCAAGCCGAATTAGCCGCAGATTTGAACAAAGCGCTTATCTTGCACGTAAGAGACAAACAAAACCAGGAAACGGCCTCGCTGGCCAGCGCCGAGATGATGAAAACCCTAGGCTATTCCAAGGGCATCTTGCACTGTTTTAACGGACATCAGCAGCTCCTAGAAACAGGCTTGGAACTAGGCTGGATGGTGTCATTTGCCGGCAACTTGACCTATAAGAGCGCTACCGATTTACAAGACGCCGCTAAGCATATTCCGCAAGACCGTCTGTTGATTGAAACTGACAGCCCTTACCTAACACCGCAGGCTAAACGCGGCAAACGCAACGTACCGGCCAATGTACGTTTCACCGCCGAGTTTTTAGCGGAGTTGCGGGGAGAATCTTTAGCTGCTGTAGAGGCCTATACCGATGCCAACGCCAGACGTATTTATGGTCTTTAACGACGGCTCGAGCGATCTTTAGCCAGAGAGTTTAGCAGCGGCTCCTCACGATCATGACGCAACATCTCGGCCAAACGCGCCCGCGACACGACTTGATAGGCATCTTTAGGGATAAAGGCCGTAACTACATCGACCCAGCGCGGTTTGGCATATTCAAGCACTACATGTAGCGGAATCTCCACTTGTCGGCTGGGCCTGAGATAGCCAAGCGCCAAAAGACGTTCGTCTTCTATATAGCGCAAGAGTTCCCGGCCATATAACATGGCCGCCACTATGTCTTTTTCGGTAAAGCCTTCACAGGCCGCATGTTTAGCGGCGTGGGCGCCAATGCGGTATTTCCCCTGGCGAATCAGCGGTTGCAAATCCTTGAGGGTGCGAATGCGGGGGCATTTCATCGCCTTGTCCTCCAAAAAATTCTAAGGAAGGCATGGGCTGATGCTGTTCTCACTCCGCTCATAGGCTCCTCCCGACTAGCGATATCGGCATTATAAAGTGGCTATTAACAAGAGAAATGTTTACAGCTTGCAAAGTTATTATGCGCAAAGCAAGCTGTTTAACTCGGAGAATATAGGTTGCCATCTTCACTCCCCTGTTGCATTAGACTTAGTTTTGCTTATGCTGATGATATTTATTGAACTTAGCGGACTGACCGCACGAGCAGAGCTCGAGCACTTAGCCCAGAGGTTTAAGCAAGACCCAACCTGCCAAAACACGCAAATCCTGGCCAGTCTTGAACAAGCAGACCTCTATCTTCTCGTAGCCGAGTTTAATAAAGCCCCCCAGATTCACTGGCCTGATAAGGCCCGGGTCTGGTCATTTCGCAGGCTTTGAAACCTAGGGCCTTGCCAGCAGCCCTTTTTGCTCTTAGCATACGGTTGTGTCTGAATTTTTAGATGAAAGCAATTATGTCTTAGCCAAAAACGCCGAGCTTTATACCGAAATCGTCGGCCCGCGTAACGCCCCGGCTGTTTTGTATCTTCATGGTGGCCCCGGTTACAATAGCCACTCCTTTCGCGACCTCATGGGTGATGAACTGCTGACTTATCGCATGATTTACGCCGACCAGCGCAACGGAGGGCGCAGTTTAAGCAGTGACAGCGAGGCCTCAATAAATACGCTCAGTAATGACGTAGAAGCCATTTTAGATGCCTACAATATCGAGCGAGTTACCCTCCTGGCGCACGGTTACGGAGCTCTGATAGCGCTTAGCGCCGCCCAGCGGTTACAGGAGCGTATCGAACGGCTCATCTTGGTCAATCCCTGGGTAGACATGCGTCGGCTCAGCCGCAGTATGCAGCGCGAGGCCGCTAGACTTAGCGCCAACGATGATCTGGCCTTGCCACCGGAACACACCCTAAACGAAGGTGACTTTGAACCACAAGAGGTGCTCAATCAAGCCCTGAGCTGGATTGCCAGCAAACAGCTCTGGGACGCTATGGAGTTTCCCAAAGCCGCCAGTCGGCTGCGTTTGGAACACAGCGACGCCGAGATCTTATTCGGCAGCGTGAACGATGAACCGCCCGAGGATGTCTGGCAACAATCCGTCACGGGCAATCTCTCAGAGCTCAAACAGCCTACGGTAATCTTGCTCGGACAGCAGGACAAAACCTCCTATCCGGATCAGGCTGAATTAGTCTTAGAAGCCATGCCCCAGGCGCTGGTCAGCCTCTTGGAAAGCGGTCATTACCCCTGGCTTGACGACCCTGAAACATTTACAGCTCTGTTTAACGAAGCCATGCAAATTCCTGGGGTTTAGGGCTTAGATCTAAGCCTTCTGGTCAAAACAGCAACAGCATCGCAGTTAACGTGACATTGTTAGTTTTCTGTAAGTAAAACCCGTGTTAAATTGATTCATGCTGCTTAAGCCAGATTTGGTCGTCAGTTCAGCACATGAGTTAAGCCCTGCCTTGCTCAAAGAATACGGGATTCGCGCCGTTATGGTTGATCTCGATGACACTTTAGTAGCTGCCAATGCTGAAACGCTCAAACCAAACTACCGGCACTGGATCAAGAGCCTACAGCAAGCCCAGATACCCGTTTTGATGTTGAGCAACGGCAAACGCGAGCGCGTTAAGCGCTGGTCGCAGGAATTGGGCATAATCGGTCTACCATTAGTCGGTAAGCCTTTTACCTTTGCCTTTCGTAAAGGCTTAAAGCTCTTGGGAACAAAAGCTGCCGAGACCGCCATGATCGGCGATCAGCTTTTCACCGACGTCTTAGGGGCTAATCTTATAGGGGTGATGTCGATTTTAGTAACACCTTTGTCCGCAGGCAAATTGCTGCATACTCGCGCAGCCCGCAAATTAGAGGAGATTATCTTGCGAGGAGGTAACCATGGCAGTTCTGTCCATCGGTGATAAAAGGCTGGGAGCCGTTCTTTTAGAGCGCGGCTACGTCAACGATGACAATCTGCAGCAGGCGATCAGCCGCCACGCCGAAGTCGGGGGACGTCTGGCCGATATTCTTGTTTCCATTGGCGTGATTTCCGAGCAACGTATAGCTCGAGCCATTGAGGAATCTATCGGTATTCCCCTGGTGGTCTTGCCGCGTGTCGATGTAATGCCGGAAGCCCTGGCAAAAATCCCCGCCGAACTGGCACAAGAGCTTGACGCACTGCCTTTTGCTTTAGACGGTAAACGCCTTCGCGTAGCCTTTGGTGATCCTCTAGACGCCCTGGCCATAGAAGAAGTCGAAGACAGTTCAGACTGCACGGTTGAACCTTATCAAGCCTTGCGCAAAGAATTGGACTGGGCCTTTGCTACCTATTATCCTGAACTTGGCTTAACCCCTCCTAAAGACTTTGAAGTTGATATCAGTCAACGGCTGGGTACCCTAGCCCTAACTGAGGGCTATATAAACGAAGCGCAGTTGCAAAAAGCCGTCGAAGAGCAACAGCGCACCGGCGGTTTATTGGGTCGCATCCTCATCAAGCAAGGTGTGATGACCGAACAAACACTGGCACAACTTCTCGCCAAACAGGTCAACATCCCTTATATCGAACATCTTGATGATGCCGAGATCAACGATAAGCTATCTGCGCACTTACTAAGACTCGATGCAGTGCAGTTTAATGCCGTTCCCTACAAAGAGGCAAACGGCCAGCTCTTAGTAGCCATCTCCGACCCCCGCAGAATCCCGGATATTGAGGCCATCGTGCAGCAGCCTTTAGGCTTTGTCTGCAGCCCCGAGGGTGAAATCCACCAGCGTATCGAAATTATGTATGCCGGTGATAAGGGTCGGCTGGGCGAAACACTCTTAGAGAACAAGAAGCTAAAACGCGAACAACTCAGAAAAGCCTTAGCCGAACAGGCCAAACTTGGCCGCGTCAAACCCCTTGGCGAAATTTTGGTTGACCTGGGCTATGTCCTGAAAAAAGACGTTGATGATGCGCTAAACCGCCAGCGCTCCGGCGGTGGGCGGCTCGAGGATACCCTGGTTCAATCGGGCAAGATAAGTCCGGAGATGCTAGCTAAAAGCCTGGCCATGCAACTTGGCTACGATTTCATCGACGAAAACAACGCCAAAGTGGACCCTTATGTAGTCAGCCTGGTTCCCGAAAGCACGGTAAGGCGCTATAGCGCCATGCCCATTAGTCTGGAAGGCAACACGCTAATAGTAGCCATGAAAGACCCCAGACACGTCTTTGCCCTTGATGACATCAAACTAATCACCGGCAAGGACATCCAACCGGCTGTAGCCACCGAGGAAATCCTTAATAAACTCATCAACCGCTTTTATCGCGATGGCGAAGACATGGACGAGCTGGCAAAAGCGGTACTTGAGGAAGTGGGCGGGCCAGCTAAAGAAGAGGAAACTGAAAGCGCGATTGACGATAACGCGCTGGTCAAGGTGGTTAACAACATCATCCGCGAGGCCATCATCAATGACATCTCTGATATTCACGTAGAACCTCGACCCGATAAAGTCGTCATTCGCGTACGCAAAGACGGTAGCTTGCGCGAGTATATGACCATGCCCAAAGCCGCAGCCGGAGCTATGGCCGCCCGCATAAAGATCATGGGCGGACTCAACATCGCCGAGCGGCGCGTCCCCCAAGACGGGCGTGTCCGCTTTAAAGACAAAAGCGCAGAAGTCGATCTGCGCCTTTCCACCTTGCCTACGGTTTATGGCGAGAAGTCGGTGATGCGTATCCTCAAAAAGGCCAGTAATATTCCCGAAATTGAACAGCTTGGTTTCGCCGACTATAATTTCCAGCGTTTTGAAGACATCATTCAGAAACCTTACGGCATGTTTCTGATTACCGGCCCTACAGGTTCCGGTAAATCCTTTACCACCTTTTCGGTTCTTAAGCGTATCGCCTTGCCCGAAGTCAATGTGACTACAATCGAAGATCCGGTCGAATATGAAATTCCCGGCATCAACCAAACCCAGGTCAACATCAAGGCGGGTTTGGATTTTGCCAGGGCTCTGCGGGCCTTTTTACGCCAAGACCCCGACATCATTATGGTCGGCGAGATTCGTGACACCGAAACGGCTAAAATTGCTGTCGAAGCCGCATTGACCGGTCACCTGCTCATCGCCACTTTGCACACCAACGACGCTTCAGGGGCGGTAACCCGTTTAGCCGAAATGGGCATTGAGCCCTTTAATATCTCGGCTTCCCTACTGGGCGTGCTGGCACAGCGCCTGGTGCGTAAGGTCTGTAATAACTGCAAAATCGAATATACTCCCGATCCCGATGTCCTAAGGAGAATTGGTCTAAACGAAGAGGCTATTCAGGGCCAAAAACTCTATCGCGGCGTCGGCTGTGAAAAATGTAGTGGCAGTGGTTACAACGGACGTTACGCTATCCACGAACTGTTGGCAGTGGATGACGATATTGAAGCGGCTATCGTCAAAGACAAGTCAGCCTCGGAGATCAAGGATATTGCCACCACAAACGGCATGAGGACCTTGCGCGAAGATGGTATCCAAAAAGCTTTTCAGGGCATCACCACGTTAGAGGAAGTATTGGCTCGCACAACCAACTGAGCTCAGGCAAGATTTCAGTCTGGGCGCTATTTGATTAGAGCTTAATTTCTTAACGATGAAAAGCTGCCAGTCTAACTCTCTTTCCACCCAGATTTGCAGGGCAAATGAATTTCTGTAGGATTGGGCCCTAATTTTATGGATAAGATCACGGCAAAAAAAAGCCTCAAGCGCTATAAACATTAAAGGAACAGGAGATTTATGTCAGATCAGATAAAAGCCACGCAAATTCAGGCAGACATCGTCGATTTACTAAAACTCGCCATCGAACGTCGGGCTTCCGATCTTATTCTGACCGTAGGCTTGCCCCCAATGCTGCGTGTTGATGGAGAATGGCGACAAACAGAGTATGATCCTCTTTCCCCCAATATTACACGTCGGCTCATGTATTCGATGATGGATGAGAAAAAGCAGCGTATTTTTGAGGAAAGCAAGGACTTAGACTTTTCCTTTAGTCTAAGTGGGCACGGACGCTTTCGGGTGAATGTCTTTTTTCAGCGCGGTTCAGTTGGGGGAGTGTTACGCCTCATCTCCGAAGAAGTAATGACCTTTGAACAACTTGGTCTCCCTAAAACCATTGGAGACATTGCACGCCAACCACGTGGACTGGTGCTGGTAACCGGCCCTACTGGCTCGGGTAAGTCCACCACCCTCTCAACAATGATTGATCTGATCAATCGTGAGTATCACAAGCACATTGTTACTGTAGAAGACCCCATTGAGTTCTTCCATCAGCACAAGTCTTCGGTTGTCAATCAGCGAGAAATTGGTGAGGACACACAAGATTTCCACAGGGCATTGCGCTCGGTACTGCGCCAGGCACCTGACGTTATCTTGGTTGGCGAAATGCGCGACTACGAAACCATAGGTGCGGCTGTTACCGCCGCAGAAACCGGCCACTTGGTAATGGGAACGCTACACACCAATTCTGCGGCTGAGGCCGTTGACCGTATCATTGACGTCTTTCCAGAAGCGCAGCAGGCTCAGATTCGTGTTCAGTTGGCGAATAACTTATCCGCCATCTTGACACAGCAGCTTATCCCCAAAAATGGTGGTGAAGGGCGTGCCTTAGCCTATGAGTTTTTAGTGGCCACGCCGGCGGTTCGCAATCTCATCCGCGAGGGCAAGACTCACCAAATACTCTCGGTCATTCAAATGGGCGGTCAACTAGGCATGATCACCATGGATGCCTGTCTGGCGGAATTGCACTTAAAGCGTGTAATCAGCTACGACATGGGTATATCACGGGCGGTAGACTCCAAGGAATTTATCCGCTTGGTTGAGACCGGCGGGGTTAGCGGGAGTGACCAAGGTGCAGGTCAGTCCGCCGAACGTCCGCAAGTCAGCACGACCAAACAGCCAGGCCGTGTCGGGCGCGGGACCTAAAGTCTTGAGCAAACAAGTCTTGTGTGGGGATGCGTTGACAGCTCTTAAGCTGACACGTATACTCTTAGCCAATGCGAATTAGACGACGCCTGCGCTCAATTAACTGGCATATGACCAATTTACTAGTCATAAATGGGGCTGTCGTCGCTTAATCACTTTAAGTGAAATTAGGCAATTGCCCCCGGCCAAAAAGCCGGGGGTTGTTTTTTTAAGAAAGGTGTAGAAAATGGCAGAGCCAAAAAATCTTTTCGAGAAAGTCTGGGAAGCGCACAGCGTAAAAACGTTGCAAAACGGTCAAACTCAGCTTCTTATCGGTACCCACCTTATTCACGAGGTAACCAGCCCACAGGCGTTTGGCATGCTGCGCGACTTAGGCCTTAAGGTGCGGTTTCCAGGTAGAACCTTTGCCACCGTCGACCATATTGTTCCGACCGATAAACGCACTGAGCCCTTTGACGACCCGTTGGCTGATGCCATGATCAAGGAATTGCGCAAAAACTGCGAAGAGTTCGGCATTACCTATTTTGATTTGCACAGTGGCAAACAGGGCATTGTGCATATGGTCGGCCCCGAACAAGGTATTACTCAACCTGGCACCACCATTGCCTGCGGCGACTCGCACACCTCGACCCACGGTGCCTTTGGCGCCATAGCTTTTGGCATTGGCACCAGTCAGGTGCGCGACGTTTTGGCTACACAAACGATTGCCATGAGCAAACTCAAGGTTCGCCGTATCAATGTTTCCGGCGAGCTTGGCCCCGGAGTATATGCCAAGGACGTGATTCTGCACATCATCCGCACACTTGGTGTCAAAGGCGGTCTGGGCTATGCCTACGAATACGGTGGCGACGTCTTTGATCACATGACTATGGAAGAACGAATGACAGTCTGCAATATGTCTATCGAGGGTGGAGCGCGCTGCGGCTATATCAACCCGGATGAGACCACCTTTGAGTATCTTCAGGGCCGTCCTTATGCTCCTAAGGGAGAAGCCTGGGATGAAGCCAAAAAGCGCTGGCAGGCTATTGCATCCGATCCGGGTTGCCACTACGACGATGTGGTAAATATCCACGCTGAGGATATTGCCCCAACGGTCACCTGGGGCATCAACCCCGGGCAGGCCATCTTTATTGACGAGCGCGTGCCTAGCGTTGAGCGCGTTCCTGCAAACGAAAAGGCGGCTGTGGCCGAGGCTTTGGAGCACATGAAGCTTACGCCCGACGCGCCTATTAAGAGCACTCCTATTGATGTCGCCTTTTTTGGCAGTTGCACCAATGGCCGATTATCGGATTTTGTCGAGGCAGCCAAATATCTCGAGGGCCACAAGGTCAGGGCCGGGGTGAAAGCCATTGCTGTGCCCGGTTCACAGATTGTTTCGCAATTATGCGCGGAAATGGGCATCGACCAGGTCTTTAAAGAAGCCGGTTTTGAGTGGCGTGAAGCGGGCTGCTCAATGTGTCTGGCTATGAACCCTGACAAATTGATTGGTGACCAGCTCTGCGCCAGTACCAGCAATCGTAACTTTAAGGGACGTCAGGGCAGCCCCAACGGCCGAACTGTGTTGATGAGTCCGGTGATGGTGGTTGCGGCTGCTATAACCGGTGAAATCAGTGACGCCAGAGAAGTTTTCGCTGTGCTTGGTCACGGAGCAGTAGCTTAAAACCAACCTTAAAGAGAGCCTCATGATAGATACAAGCGCCGTCCCCGCCAATGTTTTAGCAATCGAAGCCGAAACCAAGGCTCTTGGGTTTGACATGGCTTCGGACTATCTGACCGGCAGCCTGCTGCGAACGCTGGCAGCAACAAAGCTTGGGGGGAGGCTGCTCGAGCTCGGCACCGGCACGGGCTTAGCCACCGCCTGGCTGCTTGACGGCATGGATAAGCAGGCCAGCCTTTTAACCGTGGACAACAACCCGGAGCTAACGGCAGTTGCCGCAAAATACCTGGGTGCCGACCCGCGTTTAAGCATCTATACTCAAGACGGCTATGAGCTTTTGCAAACACTGCAAGAGCAGAAGTTTGACCTCATCTTTGCCGATACCTGGCCGGGCAAACTAAAACACCGCGACTTAGCGCTCAATCTGCTGGCCGCTGGCGGGATTTATATTGTCGATGACATGGAAAATCGGCATAAAGAAAAATTTAACGACATCAAAGGTGTAGCGGCTGAAGTGCTGCGGCAAATGCCGGGGCAGTTAAAAGAGCTAATAGCGGCTTTAGAAGCTCGAGCGGATTTTCATACCACCCTTTTAGACTGGTCCACAGGCATCATGATCTGCAGCAAAGTAGGCGCTAATGAAGCTTAAGAATGAGTGCTTGCCAAACTTTCAAGCATCTGACAATATTTTTAGGAGTTTTTATGGCATTGGCTAAAATCACCAGCATTTCCGGCAAGGCCGTCTATATCCCTGGCGATGATATTGACACTGACCGCATCATCCCGGCACGCTTTATGAAATGTGTCACCTTCGATGGCCTGGGCGAGTACATGTTTTATGACGTGCGTTTTAATGAAGACGGCAGCGAAAAAGCACATCCCCTAAACGACCCCCGCTTTGCTAAAGCCAGTATCTTGATTGCTGACAGCAATTTTGGTTGTGGCTCGAGCCGTGAGCACGCCCCACAGGCTATGTATCGTTATGGCATCCGGGCGGTCATCGCCGAGAGTTTTGCAGAAATCTTCTATGGCAACTCCATCACCCTGGGCATGCCCTGCATCAGCACCGGAAAAGAACAAATCCAGGAAATTGCGGCCCTGATACAAGAAAAGCCCGAAACTGAGCTAGTTATTGATCTTGAAAATGAACGCCTGAACTTTGGCGATAAAAGCATTGCTATCAGCATCAGCCCCACCGCCAAAGACGCCCTTGTCCAGGGTCGCTGGGACCCGATAGTCGAACTCTTAGATGCCGATAAAGAAATAAGTGCAACTGCCGCCGGCTTGCCTTATTTGGCAAACTGACGTTAGAGGTTTAATAATGCCCACCACCTGGTCTGAACGCGCCGAACACTACGCCCACAGCGAAATGTTTAAGTATGGTCCAGGTCTGGAAAAACTATTGGCCTTGGCCCGGCCAACCTGGAGCGACAGCTGTGTGGATATCGGCGCCGCCGCCGGACACACGGCGGCGGCGCTGGCTAAATATGCCGCCAACGTCTTGGGGATCGATTCCTCCGAGGGCATGCTAAGGCAAGCCATGGGCGCTTTTAAGCAGGTTGACAATCTGGAATTTGCCTTTGGCTTTGCGCACGACACCGGCCTACTGGCCAACTCCTATGACATTGTAACGGTGAGGCATGCCGCCCATCATTTTGCCAGCATTCCAAGCTTTTTAGACGAGGTTAAGCGCATCCTCAAGCCAGGCGGACGCTTGGTCATTGTCGATGAAGTCAGCGCTAATAGCGAGATAGATGATTGGTTTAACGCGCTCGAGCACCTGCGTGATGCCCAGCACCACCGGGCTTATCTGCTGCGGGAATGGTTTGGTTTTGTACGTGCTGCTAAGCTAAACTGGGTTATCGGTGACGACAGAACCAGACTCCATATCGACGTAGCCGCCTGGCTGGCCCGGGCCAATCTCGATAGTGAGGAGCGCAGCACCGTATACGAACATTTTCTCAGCGCGTCTCCTACAGAACGCAACACGCTGAATCTCAAATTTGAGGGCAAAACCGCGGTCAGCTTTGACCTGCCTTTGGGCGTTATGCTGGCGACCAAACCTTTAGAAAACAGCCCTAAAGTGATGGAGGAACAAAAATGAATTACCAGATTGCAGTTTTAGCCGGAGACGGTATCGGTCCGGAAGTGGTTGATACCTCGCTGAGCGTGCTTGACCATTTAGCTAAGCAGTACGGCTTTGGGCTTAGCGTTCATCATCATCGCTTTGGTGGCGTAGCCATTGACAGTGACGGTCACCCTTTCCCTGAGCAGCTAAAAGGGGCACTTAAAGATGCCGATGCCGTCTTTCTTGGTGCAGTCGGTGGCCCTAAATGGGACAAACTACCCCGCGAGCTGCGTTGCGAAACCGGTTTACTGGCCTTGCGCAAGCACTTAGGCGTATTCAGCAATTTGCGGCCTGTTAAAGTCTTTGCCGGGCTCGAGCACCTCTCACCGCTAAAATCCGAGGTTGCTAAGGGCACCGATATGCTGATTGTCCGCGAACTCACCGGCGGCATTTACTTTGGCAAACCCTCGCACAACTTAAGTACCGAAGGTCTCTCGACCATGGTTTATCAAAAACCGGAAGTCGAGCGCATCGCCCGGGTGGCTTTTGAGGCCGCTAAAGAGCGCGGCGGCAAAGTCACCAGTGTGGATAAGGCCAATGTCTTGGATGTCTCACAGTTCTGGCGTGATGTCGTCATTGGTGTACAGCAGAGCGAGTATCCCCATATTGAGCTTGACCACCTGTATATTGACAATGCTGCTATGCAGGTAGCTCGTGACCCCAAACAGTTTGACGTGGTAGTAACCGGCAATCTCTTTGGTGATATTCTCTCTGACTTAGCCGCGGTTATCCCCGGCTCGCTTGGCTTGCTACCCTCGGCCAGTTTGGGCGCAGGCACCGGCCTCTTTGAACCGGTTCACGGCAGCGCCCCGGATATTGCCGGTAAGGGCATCGCCAATCCGGTGGGCACCATGCTCTCGGCAGCCTTAATGTTGCGTCACGGGCTAAAGCAAAGCAGCGCAGCCGACGCTCTGGAAAAAGCAGTGCAGCAGGCCCTAAGCGACGACCCGACCAAGGATTTGGGCGGTAGCCGCAACACGGCAGCTTTTACTAAAGCAGTTATTAGTGGGTTGAAGGCTTTGGTCATATCTTAGGAAGTCACCTCACCGGTTACACTAAAGTAAGTTGATAACCCTGCAAAAGGAATCTCATATTGCCACCTAATCCTCCTCAATCATTAAAAGCTTCACATTCTGTCAACTTAGAGCTTTGGTTAAAATACGGCTACTTTCCCAATGGGCTTCCACCATGTTTTTCGACCGATTCCTTCACTATAAATATCACCAAAATTCTGGGTGAGTGGCCAAATAGTAAGAAACCCAAACGTCCAAGAGAATCCAGTAAACCTGTAACGTACAGTATTATTAAGGGTGTACACGCACGCAGACTTACACACTTAACTAACCCTGTACACCAAGCTTATTTAACACAATATGTTTGCGACAAATGGATTGACATTACTCATCATTTGAATACTTCACCAATTTCACTCAGTACACCAATCGTTGATGAAAAGTGTAGGCGCTATCTTCGTCCTGTTAAGGAACACAAAAATCTGGATGACTACCGCATCCATTATACTGCCTGTGCAAAATATGTATTGCATGTTGATTTGCAATCCTTCTACAACTCTATCTACACTCATTCAATTGAGTGGGCCTTCATTGGAAAGGAAAAAGTTAAAGCCGACCGAAAATCCAGTAGTTCCCCTACCACATCACATTTACAGGGAATAGGGAAAGAATTGGACAAACTACTACGAAATACCAAAGAGGCAGAAACAAAAGGAATACCAGTTGGCCCCGACACCTCTCTAGTAATTGCAGAAATAATTGGCGCAGAAATTGACCGTTTACTAGAGCAGAAATTAAAGGGGTTCAATTTTTCCTGTAAAGCATATCGACATGTTGACGACATGGCATTCTACGTGACAGAGAAAAAACATGCCCAAGATATTTTGGAAGCATTGCATGTCATTGCAAATGAATACCATCTTCAGATTAACGAGATAAAAACACATATTGCCGAGCTTCCTGAACCATTTAAAACACCGTGGACCTTTGAATTAGCCACTTTCAACTTCGAAAACAGAATTTATGACCAGTTAAGACACTTTTTCACTAAAGCATTTGAAATACAGAAATCGTCACCAACAAGTAGTGTGCTCAAGTATGCACTGCAAATAATTCGGCCCTATGCTAATCGCAGGAATCTCAAGTATGTAGAAATTAAAGAGGGTAATTCACGGGAGTGGGAATTCTTAGAAGCAGTTTTGTCTCAAACTCTGTTAAAGCGCCCAGATACCATTATCCTCATTCACGACATTTTAGTGTGGTACAAACGTAAAGGATTCCCTCTAAAAACATTCAAAGAAGCCGTAAATATCTTTTTAGCGCAAACGCCATTTCAGTGTGATTTTGAGCTAGCATGGGGTCTGTGGCTCGCCCAAGTATTAGACGTTCGTATCGACACTCAAGCGGTTCTCAATATCCAAAAAAGTTCAAATCCTATCGTCAGACTATTAGCGCTTAATCTTCACGACTCGGGTTCTATTGCTGAACTAGCTTCTGAAGATTGGAAAAAAGATTTAGCCAGTCAAAGCGGAGAAAATAATGATGCTTGGCTTGCAAGGTTACTCTATAGTGACAATTGGTTGCTATTTTATGAATGTGCTTTAGAGGGATGGCTTGGTTTAGATAAATCTTGTCTTGATAATGACAGTTACTTCAAAATTTTGAAAGACAAGGAGGTAAGGTTTTTCAGGCGTGACAGAGAATTGACAGACGAAGAGATAGATATCGGCCTAAGTCAGTTCGGTGTAGGGGGAATGGCAGGAACCGGGGGCGCATCTGGCACAAATGCTGTTTAACGAAATTAGCCTACTTTGGTCTAAACCCAAAGTAGCTCACATTTCAATAGGGTAAAATGAGTACGCATCGACAGTTTAATAGCAAACGCATTGCCAGCTTCGGGGAAACGGTTTTTGCCAAATACACGCGGCTGGCCCAGGAGCACAAGGCCATCAATTTAGGTCAGGGTTTTCCTGATTTTGAGCCGCCTGCTTTCGTGCTCGAGGCACTACGCGCGGCCAGCACAACTTTTCAGCAGTATGCACCGTTACCAGGCCTACCAGCACTCAGTGAAGTAGTGGCAAAAACAATGTCTGCGCGTTTGGGCCTGGGGCTTAAGCCTGAGGAAAACGTTCAAATCACTGTTGGAGCTACCGAAGCACTCTTTGCCACCATGCAGGCGCTAATTGACCCAGGCGACGAAGTGATTTTGCTCGAGCCTTTTTATGACGCCTACCCAGCGGATGTGCTTATGGCTGGAGGCGTGCCCAAATATGTCCCCTTGCTTCCTGATGTCACGGGCCGCTGGATACTGGACTTAGCAGAGCTGACCGCCGCTTTTAATGCCAAAACCAAGGCCATCATCCTCAACACACCACACAACCCGAGCGGCAAGGTTTTCTCCAGCGACGAGCTTGACGCCATCATTCGCTTGGCTCACAAGCATAACGCCATCATCATCAGTGATGAAGTCTACGAGCACATCAGTTTTGTACCGCATCTCTCCGTTGCTCAAAGACCCGGTGGCTGGGAGCGTAGCATCACCATCTCCAGTATTGGCAAGACCTTTTCGGTCACAGGCTGGAAAGTCGGCTGGGCGGTGGGCCCAAAAGAGCTTATCCGGGCTGTCCGGCTGGCGCATCAGTGGATTCCTTTTGTGGTCGCCACACCCTTACAAGAGGCCTCGGCCAGCGTGCTGACACAGGCTGCCAAAAACGATTACTATGCTAAGTTGCGCCGCCTCTACCAGGGCAAACGCGATACGCTGCTTGCTGCGCTAAAGCAAACACCATTAAAAGCGCTTGTGCCCCAGGGCGGTTATTTCGTGATAGCTGACAGTTCTGCCCTGGACCTTAAGGGCGATGTCGCGCTGTGCGAGGCGCTTCCTGTACAAGTCGGGGTAACAGCCATTCCGCCAAGCGCGTTTTATAGTAAAGACCATCGACATCTTGCTAAGCACCTGCTCAGGCTGGCGTTTTGCAAGAGCGATGAAGCACTGCAAGAAGCTGGGCAGCGCTTGCAAAATTTGCGCGAGGGTTTTAAGACATGAGCAAATCCGATCTACCCATTATCATCATCGTTGGGCTTACCGGGGTGGGCAAAAGCACGACTCTCGAGGCGCTTAAAAAAGATAATGAGCAGTATCGGCTGCTGCCCAACCGGCGTGAGCTGACCGACCAAATCATCATCCCGGAAATTCAACGCGAACTCGGTTTGCCCGAAAAACCCGTCAAGGATCGTTTGCAACGCTTTGAGCTGACCCGGCGCTATCGGCGCAAACATTCCGGTGGCATGGTCTATGCCCTGCATCAGTATCTTGCGACGCTGGACGGACAGCCCAGCCAGACCTTGCTTCTCGATAACCTGCGGGGTTTAGAAGAAGTTAAAAGCGCGGTGGAAACCCTGTCAAACTCGCGCTTTATCTTTTTTGACGCGCCCGATACCGTTAGATTGGAGCGTCTGCTCAGCCGCCGTGACAGCTTTGACTTTGTGGAAGCGTCGGAGCTAAATGTCGAGGCTCTAGAAGCAGCGCTAAGGCAAATTGAGGGTGGCGACAAAGTCTTTGATTTGCCCGAACTTGCCGCCCTGGTCAAGCAGCGACGGGTTAGCGAAGACGATTTGCTTGACGCGGTACGTATCATTGTCACCGAGCGGCAAAATTACGACGCCACCGCCGCACTTGATTATCTACAATGCGTTCTAGCTGAGACCAGATTGCTCTACTTAGATACCAGTTTGCACAGTCTTGAGTATGTCGTGCAGCGCATCCAGCGCTGGCTCTAAAAATCGTGTCGCAAATAAGCAGCATTGAAACCCATCCCTTTATGCTCCCTATCAAGGGTGAGCTCAGTTGGGGTAAGTCCAGCCATTTGCAAACGCTTAAACATGTCCTGATCAAAGTAAGTAGCAGTGAAGGTCACACGGGCATTGCCGAGGCTCCGGTGCGCCCAGGCATCTACGGTGAAACTATCAAGAGTATTGAGGCCATCATTGCTTTAGAGTTGGGGCCCAGACTGCTTAATTTAGACCTGGCCGATGAGGATGCTATTTATGATACTTTGCACCGTGTGCCCAACAATCACACGGCTAAGGGAGCTTTGGATATAGCTTTAAGCGAAATTCGCGCCAAAAGCCAGGGCAAAACGCTTTTTGAGGCGCAGCGGGGGCCACAAGAACGTTTGCGTGTCAGTTTTATTTTGGGCATCAGTAACTTAGACAACATGCTGGCAGAAGCCAAGACTATCTTTGCGCAGGGTGTGAGGGTCTTTAAGATAAAAATTGGTCGGGATGCCAAACATGACCGCCGGGTAATAGAAGCGCTGAGCACGGAATTTGCCCCAGAAGTAATTCTCTATGCCGATGCCAACGAAGGCTTGTCTCTTAACAATGCGGCTCGTGAGCTCGAGCAACTGGCCAAACTCGGTATTGCCTATATCGAGGAGCCCTTGCCCGTAGAACTTATCAGGGCTCGAGCAGAGCTGCGCGCCGCAAAAATTATGCCGATTATTGCCGATGATTCTTGTTTTAGCTTGCGGGATTTACACCGTGAGCTCGAGCTAAATACCTTTGATATTTTAAATATCAAAACCGCCCGCACGGGCTTTACGGAATCGGCAAAAATGCTTGTGCTGGCCCAAGAAGCGGGCAAGGGTGTCATGCTGGGTTCGCAGGCAAGCAGTTCTCTAGGCAGCTTACACTGCGCGATTTTCGCCAGCAAAGAGGGGGTCAGCCACCCCAGCGAACTGAGCTTTCCGCTTAAGCTAAACGCCGATACCTTAGACGGCAAACTAAGCTTTGACCAGGGCTATTTGGATGTAAATAGTCTCTCAAAACTAAAACTCAAAACCTTGGCCGAGATTGACAAAGTCCAAAACTACTTTAAGGAGGCACAGCTATGAACGCCGTTGTGGTGCACCATCACGGAGGTCCCGAGCAGTTGGTTTATGAGAGTGTCACAGACCCGATTCCCGACGAGGGGCAAGTTGTAATTGAGACACGCTGTTCCAGCGTCAACTTTGCCGACATCAAGGCCAGGCGGGGCGGCTACAAAAACTACGAGCCCCCGTTTATCCCAGGTCTCGATGCCGCCGGTGTTATTACGGCTCTTGGTTCTGGTGTGCAGAGTCTTAAGCTGGGGCAAAGAGTAGCCGCTTACACTACGGGTGGCGCTTATGCCGAGAAGGTCTTGGCCGAAGAAAATTTGTGCTTTTTGCTGCCTGAGACCGTTAGTTTTGAGCAAGGTGCAGGCATCGGCATTTTTATCACCGCCTACAACCTGCTGACACTGGCTGGCAGGCTGCAAAAAGGCGAAACAGTGCTAATTCATGCGGGGGCCGGGGGCGTAGGCAGCAGCCTCATTCAGCTAGCTAAGGTTCTTGGGGCTGGGCGCGTCTTAACCACCGTGGGTAGCGAGGCTAAAAAAGCCCTGGTAAGCGAACTGGGTGCCGATGAGGTCATCAACTACCGCCAGGAAGACTTTGCCCAACGTGTGCTTGAAATAAGTAGCAACGGCGCTGACCTCATTCTTGACTCGATAGCCGGAGAAACCGCCGAAAAAGGTATGAGTTGCTTAGCACCCTTTGGGCGCCTGGTCATCTTTGGACACACCGGTGCGGGCGCGGCCCAGTTCGACAGCAAACAGTTACACAGCCAAAACCGGGCGGTACTGGGTTATAGCAGCGGCGGCTACCGCAAACATTATCCTGAGATTTTGCAACAAAGCGCCGAGGCCGTTTTGAAGCTTCTCGCCGAAAAGCGTCTGCGCTTGCTTATTGGCGCCAGCTTTAAGCTCGAGCAAGCCGCAAAAGCCCAGGCGCTGGTAGAGAGCCGTAAAAGCAGCGGTAAGGTGCTGCTTACACCCTAAAACTTGACGCTAAACTTGGAAACAAAATAAACTGTTTGGGAAAGACAAAACTCGGAGGTGTTTTTTGATGCGACGGTTTTTATTCGCGGTATCTATGACTTTTATTTTTTCGAGCTTGGCTCTGGCTCAGTTCCAACCTTCGGGCACAGTCGAGTGTATTGCGCCAGCCAACCCCGGCGGCGGCTGGGACTTTACCTGTCGTTCCGTTGGCAAACTCCTAAACGACCTGGGTCTGGTTGACCGCCCTGTTAAGGTAACCAACATGCCCGGTGGTGGTGGCGGCGTCGCCTTTGCCAATGTCGTGGCGCAACGCAATGACGACAACAACTTAATCGTTGCGGCCAGCCCTGCGACCACCTTGCGGCTTGCTCAAGGGCAATACGGCGATTTCAGTGGTGAGGATGTGCGCTGGTTGGGGGCTTTAGGTGCCGACTTTGGCGTGATTGCCGTGGCCGCAGACTCTCCTTATATGACATTAGATGATCTCATCGAGGCCTGGCGCAACGACCCGACTAGCGCTGCTGTCGGTGGTGGTAGTGCCGTCGGTGGACAAGACCACATGAAGGTGCTGGTGCTGGCTAAAGCCGCCGGACTCGACCCCACCAGTATTCGCTATGTTCCCTTTGATGGTGGTGGCGAGGCACTAACCTCACTTTTAGGCGGTTTTGTGCAGGTCTTCCCGGGTGACGCCTCGGAAATCAGTGGTCAGCTCGAAGCCGGTAATATTCGTATTTTGGCAGTGCTAGCCCCGGAACGACTCGGGGGCGCGCTGGCAGAGGTACCCACCGCCAAGGAGCTTGGCTACGACGTCGAGTGGCTGGTCTTCCGTGGTTTTTATGTGCCCGCCGGTATGTCCGACGAGGCCTTTGCCTGGTGGTCTGAAACCATGGCCACACTGGAAGCTTCAGAAGAATGGGCTGAAGCTCGAGCCCAAAACAATCTCGGTAAGTTCTTCCGGGCAGGTGACGAATTTGATTCATTTATCAAGGCCCAAATTCAGGATTTGCGCCAGCTTTCTACAGACCTCGGCCTAATCCAGTAAGGGTCTTAACAGCAAACAGAACAGCAGCCAGGGGTGAGCCGAATTCGCCCCTGGTATTTGTATTTTCTATCTATTTCAAAAACAGAAAGCAGTCTGAAAATGTCTCAACGCTTAAGTGACCGGATCGCCGGTGTTTTACTGCTGATCTTTGCCAGTTGGTACGGTCTTACCGCCCGCAGTTTCAACGTGAATTTTATTGCCGACCCCGTCGGCCCCAAAGCCTTCCCTTTTATTTTGGCGGTGTTTATGGGGCTTAGCAGCCTTTATTTAATCTTCAAGCCAGACGAAGGTCCCACTTGGCCGCCCTTTAGCGTCTGGCTGCGCATTATTCTTGTTGTCATAAGCTTTGTTGCTTATGCCTATATGTTGGTGCCATTGGGGTTTATCCTCGCCACTACCCTAGAGCTCGCATCGCTGTCGCTGATCTTTAGGGGACCGCCGCTAAGAAGTCTTATGGCCGCGCTGCTCTTTAGCCTGGTGATGTATGCGCTCTTTGCCTTTGGGCTCGAGCTCGGCCTGCCCACTGGTCGAATATTTAGCTTTTTAGGGGTCTAGATGGAAGTCTTTAGTCTGCTGGCTCAAGGTTTTGCCATCGCCTTACAACCAATTAACATCTTGCTGGCTTTTGTCGGAGTCTTTTTGGGCACTCTGGTTGGAATGCTTCCCGGCATCGGCCCAATAAATGGCATCGCCATACTAATCCCTGTTACCTTTGCGCTCGGTTTGCCGCCCGAATCCTCACTCATTCTGTTTGCCGGTATTTACTACGGCTCACAGTACGGTAATTCCATCAGCACCATTTTGCTCAATGTGCCAGGCACCGCTTCGGCGGTAGTAACCGCTATCGACGGCTACGCCATGACTAAAAAAGGGCGGGCAGGCCCGGCATTGGCTATGTCCGCCATCGCTTCCTTTTTTGGCGGCACAGTATCCGTTATTGCTTTGATGCTCTTTGCTCCATTGCTCTCGCAGTGGGCGATTCGCTTTGGGCCGGCTGAATATTTCGCACTGATGGTCTTTGCCTTTTCCACGCTTTCCAGCCTTGCCGGCGCCAATCTCGCCAAGGCGCTCATCTCTACGGCATTCGGCCTGATGCTGGCTACCGTCGGCCTTGACCCCAACAGTGCCGTGGCGCGCTATACCTTTGGCGAACTAAAACTCTTTGACGGCATGGATTTTGTGGTTGTCACCATAGGCTTTTTTGCCATCAGCGAAGTTATCCAGATTCTCGAAGAAAGCAGCAAAGGTCAACAGGTTAAATCTGCTCTGGGCCGTGTCATGATTTCGAGTCGAGAATTCATAAAATCCCTCTGGACCATGGTGCGGGGTAGTGTCATTGGCTTTTTTATCGGCGTCTTGCCTGGGGCCGGTGGCACCATCGCCAGCTTTGTTTCCTATACCACCGAAAAACGTCTTGTTGATCGGCAAAACAGCTTTGGCCGAGGCGATATTCGCGGAGTAGCCGCCCCCGAATCAGCCAATAACGCCTCCGCCAATGGCGCCATGATTCCTCTGTTAACTCTGGGTGTGCCTGGCAGCGGGACCACCGCCGTCATGCTCGGCGCTCTCCTGGGCATGAATATCACACCAGGACCGTTGCTCATTGCCAATAATCCGCAGATTTTCTGGGGTCTGGTGGCCTCTATGTATATTGGCAATCTGATGCTGCTTTTGCTAAATTTGCCCTTAGTAGGCCTTTTTGTCAGGATTCTCAGCGTCCCCCGTTGGTTTTTATTGCCGGCGGTTGCAGCAATTAGCTTTATCGCGGTCTACGCGGTTAACAACAGTCCTTTTGATCTGCTGCTGATGACGGGCTTTGGCCTTGTCGGCTATGCCATGCGCAAAACGGGTTTCCCGCTGGCGCCAGTGATTTTAGGCTTGGTGCTGGGTCCACTCATGGAAAAAAATCTGCGCCGTGCGCTGTCGCTTAGCGGCGGCGATTGGACTGTGTTATTCAGCAGCCCGCTGGCTATCGGTATTTGGATTTTGGCGCTGGCCAGCTTGTTCCTGCCCACGCTTGTTGCCCGCTATACCGTAATTCGCCGGGTGGATTCTGAAGAGGACGGGGAAATTGACTAGCGTCTTATTTTATGATCTCCGTTAGGCACAAAACACAAAACTGCTAAAAGGAGGCAAACTAAAACCATGACAACCATTCTTTGGGCCACCGTTTGGGGTATTGTCGGTGGCCTGCTAGCCCAGCGCATAGGTTTACCGGGTGGCGCGGCGGTAGGTGCTATGTTTGGCAGCGGTCTTTACAATCTGCTTATCAGCACGCAAGTGCCGCTACCCCCTTCGCTTGAAATCGGGGCACAGATAGCCGTTGGTGTCAGCATTGGTTTTTCCTTTAACCGCGAGCTGTTGTCCAATGCCGGGCTGGTGCTCTTTTGGGCGCTGGTGGGTGCTCTTGTCTTTTTAACGGTTGGGCTGCTGCTGGCTTTTTTAGTCTCGCGCTTTAGTCCCATTGACTTTAGCACTGCACTCTTTGGCTTTTCACCGGGCGGCTTTACCGGCATGAGCATACTGGCTGCCGCCGAAGGTGGTAACGCCGCTATCGTTGCACTGATTCACTTTGTTCGGGTAGTTTTGCTTTTTGTCATTGTGCCGCTTTTAGTCAGGCTGCTGGTCCGCTAGCGTCAGCTAAGCTCCCCGGTTAAAATAAACCACTCTGGAGGGAAAGATGAGCGACACAGCTAGCAAAGTCAAACTCAACCGGCGCAGCAGCGTCGTAACCGAAGGCGATAGCCGCGCACCCAACCGCGCCATGATGCGGGCCGTTGGTTTTGAGGATGAGGATTTCGGCAAACCGATCATCGCCGTTGCCAACGGCCACAGCACCATCACACCCTGCAACGCTGGTCTGGGTGATATGGCGACAAGCGCCGAACAAGCCGTGCGCGTTGCCGGTGGCATGCCGCAGACATTTGGCACCATCACCATTTCCGATGGCATCTCCATGGGCACCGAAGGCATGAAGTGCAGCTTGGTAAGCCGCGAAGTGATTGCCGACTCAATCGAAACCGTCTGCCGCGGTCAGAGCATGGACGGACTCATTGCCGTAGGTGGTTGCGATAAAAACATGCCCGGCGCCATGATTGCCATGGCCCGCTTAAACATCCCCAGCATTTTTGTCTATGGTGGCACCATCAAACCCGGCCACTATCAGGGTGAGGACTTAACCATAGTCAGCGCCTTTGAAGCCGTCGGCGAATATAATGCCGGACGCATAGCCCTAGAGACCTTCAAAGAGATTGAACGGCGGGCCTGCCCCGGCAAAGGCTCCTGTGGCGGTATGTACACCGCCAACACTATGTCCAGTGCTTTTGAAGCAATGGGTATGAGCTTGCCCTATTCTTCGACCATAGCCGCCGAAGATCAAGAAAAGGCCGACAGTGCTGCTGAAAGTGGTCGTGCGCTGCTAAGCCTCATCGAAAACGACCTTAAACCCCGCGACATCTTGAGCAAAAAAGCCTTTGAGAACGGTATTGCCGTGATCATGGCCGTGGGCGGCTCCACCAACGCTGTTTTGCATTTGCTGGCGATTGCTCATGCGGCTGGGGTTGACTTAAACCTCGATGACTTTGAGCGCATCCGCGAAAAGGTGCCACACTTTGCCGATCTAAAACCCTCCGGCAAATACGTTGCTACTGACTTGCACCGCGTCGGCGGCATTCCGCTGGTCATGAAGATGCTCTTAAACGCCGGGCTACTGCACGGCGACTGCCTGACCGTCACCGGCAAAACTGTGGCGGAAAACTTAGCCAGCGTAGCAAGCGCTCCTCCACTTGACCAGGATGTGGTCTTGCCGTTTACGCAGCCCAAATACCCGCAGGGTCACTTGGCAATTTTGCGCGGCAATCTGGCACCGGAAGGCAGCGTGGCCAAAATCAGCGGTCTTAAGTCCATCAAGATGACCGGTCCGGCCCGGGTGTTTGAATCCGAAGAAGAAGCCATGACCGCCATCATGGCCGACAAAATCAGGGCGGGAGACGTCATCATCATCCGCTACGAAGGCCCGCGGGGTGGCCCCGGCATGCGCGAAATGCTCTCGCCCACCAGCGCCATTATCGGTAAGGGCTTAGGCGACTCGGTTGGTCTGATTACCGATGGGCGTTTTTCCGGCGGCACTTACGGTCTGGTGGTGGGTCATGTGGCACCCGAGGCACAAGTAGGCGGCCCCATTGCGCTCGTTAAAGAAGGCGATAGCATCACCTTGGACGCCGAGCAGCGCCTCTTGCAAGTCAACATAAGCGACGAGGACTTAGCCCGGCGGCAATCTGAGTGGCAAGCCCCGCCGATAAAGTATCAGAGCGGTGTGCTGGCCAAGTACGCCAAGCTGGTTTCAAGCGCTTCTAAGGGCGCGGTGACAGATTAAGCAAACTGTAAGCAAGGGCTTGGCAACCCCTTGCTACTCCAAGTAGATAGAGATGTCCTGACTTCATTTGTTTTGCCGTCACTTGGAATTGGAATCACTTCCTATTCACCATTTTGGGTTTGGGGCTGCAAGGTTAACAATGTTTCACGATATACCGCGAGCAATTCTTAAGCGAATGAAACAGCTCGAAGAGCTCGATGCGCAAGATCGAGCCGACGGCATACCCCGGCTCGAGCGCTTACGCCAGATTCCAGCCGAAACGGGCAAATTCATAGCTCTGCTGGCTGCTAGTGCTCCTCCCGGGCAGTATCTTGAAATTGGCAGCAGTGCAGGATATTCCAGTCTGTGGCTGTCTTTAGCCTGCCGTGACCTTGGTCGGAAGCTCACAACGTTTGAGATTCTGGCCGCAAAAGTCGAGTTGGCACGACAGACTTTTGAGATGACCGGTGTTGGCGATGTTGTTAGTCTCATTCACGGTGACGCCCTCGATCACCTGCTAAGCTACAGCAACGTTTCTTTTTGTTTTCTCGACGCGGAGAAAGAAATCTATAAAGACTGTTACGAGCTACTAATACCTAAAATGGTATCAGGCGGTATTCTCATTGCCGATAACGCCCTTAACTTTGAAAAAATACTAAGGCCCATGCTTAACCAGGCCCTTGCCGATCAGCGAGTCGATGCCCTAGTTGTGCCAATCGGTCAGGGTGTGTTGCTATGTCGGAAAAGATAGCGTACTTTCGCCGCTGTTATTTATTATTTTGAGTGCTAAGCTGTCACTAATTATGGAAATGGTGGATCAAACACAGCGGGTGGGGCTTATTTTAAGTGGCGGCGGGGCTCGAGCCTTTGCCCATATCGGTGTCATGCGGGTGCTCGAGCGCTCCGGTATTGATGTAGACGTGATCGCTGGCAGTTCTATGGGCGCTATCTTAGGAGCGTTTTGTGCTGCTGGCTACCGCGCCGAGGACATCTATCAACTGGCTAAAAAAACTTCCTGGCGTGATGTCTTTGACCTCTCGCTCAATGCTGGTCTTATCAAGGGCGAAAAGCTACACAATTTTTTGGCCGAATACCTCCCTCGTAATTTTGATGATCTCAAGAAGCCCTTAGCCGTTTCAACTACCGATATCGAAACCGGTGAGGAAGTATTTATCCTCAAGGGTGACTTGATTACTGCTCTGCGTGCCTCCAGTTGCTACCCAGGCGCTTTTGAACCGGTGCAATTCCAGGGGCGCACACTGGCTGATGGCGGCATCGTCAATAATTTGCCGGTGAATGCCGTGGCCTTTTTAAACGCCAATTTCACCGTCGCCTCAGACGTGACCCCACCGCGCCGGGCCACCTTTAAGAATGGTAATAATGGGGATAACTGGTGGGAGCGCATGCTCAAGACCGTCAGGCTCGAGCGTCGCAATCCCATGGCCCAGATGGTGCTGCGTTCTTCGGATATCATGCAGAGCATCCTTACCGATATCCAGTACAGCATGCACCCGGCGGATATTCGCATTCAACCCGCCATGCCACATATCCACATCGAGTCGTTTTTTGCCTACGAGGAAATCGTGGAATTAGGTGAGCGAGCCGCTAGCGAGACCTTTCAAATGACTAACTTACTACCTGAAGCTCGAGCCCGCAAACAACTAACAGATAGCAGCACGCAGAAAACGTCTGATTCTGTCAAACACTAGCCAGCCTAACAAGGTAAACTAACAAGCATGTCAGGTTCTAAACATCGAGCCAAGCAGAGCTCGAGCCCCAAACCCACCGCAAGTCAACGTTTCTGGGCTGAAGTCCGTGGTTACGCCGAAGCGTTGGTCATTGCTTTTTTAGTCGTCACTTTTGTTTTTAATACCGTCGGCGTGGTCGGTAGCTCGATGCGTCCTAACCTAAATGGCGGCAACGGTCAACTGCCGCAATCGCTGTTTACCGGCGATCGGGTATTTATCCCCAAATACGACACCTGGCTGCGCCGTGCCGGTATCCTCGGGCCTTATCAGCGGGGTGAAGTCCTGGTGGTGCGCGAGCCTGCCAACGCCCCGTCAGCACAGATACGCGAGCGCCGTCCCTTTTTCATAAAGCGCCTGATTGCCGTTCCTGGTGACCGGCTACGCATTGACAATGGTCAGGTTTATATCAATGATCTGCCAATTGACCAGGGCTTTATCACCGATAGCGGCGAAATCCGGCCTGATCCGGTGGATTTTCCGGTGATAGTGGTACAAAACGGCGAAGTTGTCGGCTTTCAGGGTCTGGCCCAGGGCAGTTATGCCGGTAGCTTCCGCAATCCCCAACCCGTAGCAGTCAACTCGCCGCTGGTACAGCTCTTTTATGGCAGCACCATAGAGGCACTGGCGCCCATCCCAGATGATGCCCCTGAGGGTATTCCCTTTATACAGGATTTGATTGTCCCTGAAGGTACGTATTTTGTCATGGGCGACAACCGCGAAAGTGCCAAAGGCGGTAGCGAGGATTCGCGTTATTTTGGTCCGGTCACTATGATGTCGGTAGCCGGACGGGCCACCGCTGTCATCTGGCCACCCCGACGCAACGGCCAGTGGAACTGGCGGCTGTTGCGCCCTCCTGCTGCCTTTGATAACTTGCCTGCCCCAGCCACACCCTAAGTGACAGTTGTAACTTTTAAATATAGTTTGGGTTTCGGAAAGTGCTACTAAAATTACGGCGACAGTTGCTTCCACTGCTAGAAGGTATTATCCTCGCCGTGCTGGTAGTCACCTTTGGCATTACTACAGTAGGCATTTCCGGCGATTCAATGGCACCGGTTTTGCAAAGTGGCGAGCGGGTCATCGTCCCTAAATACGAGACCTGGCTGCACCGGCTGGGTCTGGGCAATTTTAGGCGTGGCGACATCGTTTATTTTCGCCCACCGGCAGGTGCTACCGGGGCCAGTGAGCGTTTGCCGCTACTGGGGCTGAGCTACCGCCGCTTCTTTATAAAGCGTATCATTGCAATAGCGGGAGACCGCGTGCGCATCGATCAGGGAACGGTCTATCTCAACGATCAAGCGCTTGCTGAGTCATATCTGGGGGACAATTGGCGTGGTAGCAGTTCGATGCTCGATCTAACCATACCTAAAGGCTACGTCTTTGTCTTAGGCGACAACCGCGGCCCTTTGGGCAGCGTCGATTCGCGCAACTTCGGCCCTATTGCCAGCGCCACAATTGCCGGGCGGGCGGCAGCAGTTTTTTGGCCGCCGTTAAAACGCAATAGTCAGGGTCACTGGTACTGGAACTGGCGAATTTTACGCCGAACAGAAACCCTGCTAACAATCAATCCGTAGCAGCCTGCTTACCGTCAAGCCCTAAAGTTTCGGCTTGATCCTGCATGGCCGCAAGCACAAAGGCTATATGCTCCCACAGTTCAACCCCTAGTTCCTCGGCACCACGGCGCACATCCTCCCGGTTCACACCCCGGGCAAAGGCCTTGTCTTTAAATTTTTTCTTTAAACTCTTAACGGTCTGATTGGCAATATTTTTATCAGGCCGCACCAGCACCGCCGCCGTAATCAGTCCGGTAATTTCATCACAGGCATAAAGAGTTTTGGCCAGCAGGCTCTCACGCGCTACCCCGGTAAAATCGGCATGGCCGAGAATGGCGGTTAAAATATCTTCAGGGTAACCCTGCTCACGCAAATAAGCGACGCCCACATAAGGATGTCCTTGCTCGCCAATATGAGGATATTTTTCGTAATCAAAGTCGTGCAACAGGGCTGTCACCGCCCAGCGCTCCTCATCTTCACCATATTTGCGGGCATAGGCGCTCACCGCCGCTTCTACGGCCAGCATATGCTTTCTGAGGCTGTCAGAGAGCGTCCATTCGGTCATTAGTTTATAGGCATCTGTACGTGCGGGTGTCATGCTCCAGTTTACCCAATGTCACGGGTCGGAGAGCTGAATTGGCAGTGTTAAACACAGCAAAATCGTTATACTCGGCAACATGTCTTCTGCTGAATTAAGAACCGTTACTTCGGTTGCTGCCGCCGCTGCCGAACTGTTTATTGCTAGCTCTAAGCAAAGCGTCGCTCAAAGTGGACGCTTCAATGTCGTTCTTTCAGGTGGCAGCACTCCTTTAACCATGTACGAATACCTGGTAAAGGCAAGCGGTATTCCCTGGGACAAAACCGTAGTTTTTTGGGGAGATGAGCGCTTTGTCCCTTTTGAACATCCGGACAGCAATTACGGAACCGCCAAAAAAGCGCTTCTGGAGGCGGTTGCGATCCCCGGCAAACAGATTCACCCCTGGCCCTATCTGGCTCAAAAACCGCAAGCAGCGGCCAGACAATACGCTCACACCATCAGAACCGTTCTTGGCCCCAAGCCAAAGTTCGATCTGATTTTTTTGGGTCTGGGCGAAGATGCACACACCGCCAGTCTATTTCCCGACAGCAAGATCATAGAGGCCACAGATATGACCGTGGTCAGTCAAATTAGGAGCTCTGGGGCGATACGTCTTAGCTTAAACGCTGAAACTTTAAGCCTGGGGCGTGTAGTGGCCTTTTTGGTCTCCGGTGAGAAAAAGCGCGAAGCGCTTGTGCAGACATTGCATGGGCCACGCGATCCAAAGCGTTATCCGGCTCAGGCCATAACTGCCAAGGAGCAACTTATCTGGTTAACGGACTTAGAATTATGAAAGGGGAAAGTAGAAAGTGAAGATTTTCCTGCTGACCACCTACTACCTACCACCCACCACTGACTATCAACACAATTTGTGATATGCCGCCAAATTTTAGGGCGGGTCAAAACCCGCCCTAAAGCAGATATTTCGAATCAGGCCCAGCGTATCAAGCGGGTGTCATAAGGGCTGACCAAGTCTTTATGAACCGGGTAAACACGCACACCATAAATCAGGCGGCCACTTATTTCCGGTTTGAAGTTCACCTTGAAAAGAAAGCCGCCATCAGGATAGGATTCTACACGTTCCATAGGGACAATATGCAAATTGTGTTTTAATTCGTCGGTTTCTAAACTATAAACAAGCTCAACCTGCAAGCCCTTAAGGTCAATGTCCTGTGGTTGTAATACGGCCTCTACCTCTAGTTCGTCACCGATGCGGCGAATACCATCTTGTAAGGCTCGAGCACTAAAGTAAATATTGCCCCAGCTCGAGCTCACATGCTTGCGCCAGCTTGCCAGTGCAATTGCCGGGGCGTATTTATCAGTACTCATAGCCCTAGAGCGCTCCGAGGCCGGAGCATAATACTGCTGAACATAGTCTTTGACCATACGCTTGGCGTTAAACTCCGGGCTGACCGTAGCAATCGCATTTTTGGCCCGCTCGATCCATTCCTGGGGAATCCCCTTGTCATCACGCTGATAGTAAAGCGGCACGACCTCGCGCTCGAGCAGGTCATAAAGAGCATCGGCATCGGCGGCATCGCCCTGTTGATTATCACGGTGGTTGCGTCCTGTGCCAATCGCCCAACCGTTGTGGCCGTCATAACCCTCGGGCCACCACCCATCTAAAATGCTTAAGTTCAGAATGCCGTTCATAGCCGCCTTTTGACCACTGGTACCCGAAGCCTCGAGCGGGCGGCGCGGGTTGTTCAACCAGACATCGACACCGCGAGTAAGCGTCCGACCAATAGCCATGTCGTAATCCTCAACAAAGAGAACTTTACCGGCAAAACGCGGGTCTTTTGACAGGTTGTGAATTGCCGCGATAAGCTCCTGCCCGGGTCTATCTGCCGGGTGGGCCTTGCCTGCAAAGACCAGCTGTACGGGTTTTTCCGGATTATTAACAATACGGTCCAAACGCTCAAGATCGGTCAGAATCAAGGTGGCGCGCTTATACGTAGCAAAGCGCCGGGCAAAGCCAATAGTCAGAATTTCTGGATTAAAAAGCTCGCCGGTGTCGTGCATACTCGTGGGCATTACCCCATGGCGCGTCTGCTGCTTTAAGACACGGCGGCGCAAAAACCTGACGCTTTGCGACTTGAGATGTTGTCTGACGCTCCAGAATTCGGCGCTGTCAAGTTCGCGGACCTTTTGCCATGCCTGCTCATCGTCAAGGCTTTGCTGCCAACCGTCAGGCAGGACCGATTCGACCAAATCAGCCATCTCGCGGGCAACCCAGGTGGGCGCGTGAACCCCGTTGGTGACGTGACCAATGGGCACTTCATCGGTGGGGACGCCGGGCCAAAGATCGTTCCAAATCTGGCGGCTGGTCTCACCGTGCAGCTTGGCCACGCCATTGCGCCCCGAAGAAAAGCGTAGTGCCAGTGCCGGCATACTAAAGACCGGCCCCCAACCATGATCATGACGTGCTAAGTCCAAAAACTGCTGCTGGCTAAGTCCCAGGCTACCCCAGTAGCCATTAAAAAACTGGCTGACCAGATCGAAGGGGAAAGCATCGTTGCCTGCAGCCACCGGCGTATGCACGGTAAAGATGGTTCCAGCAGCGACAAACTCGCGGGCCTGGTCAAAGGTCATGCCTTCGGCCACCAGTTCGCGGCAGCGCTCCAGGGCCATAAAGGCGCTGTGTCCCTCGTTCATGTGCCAGGTGGTCGGTGCGATATCCAGGGCGCGCAGCAGCCTGACCCCGCCAATACCCAGAATGATCTCCTGGGCTACGCGGGTATGCTGATCACCACCATAAAGCCTCACTAAGAGGGAGCGATCCGCCAGCGTATTTTCTGGCACGTCAGTATCCAGAAGATAAACAGCAACACGACCCACCTTGGTTTTCCAGGCGCGCAATTGCACTTCCCTCCCGGCTAAGGGCGCACTCACCCGTAGTTCGTTACCTTCCTCGTTACGCACGACCTCAAAGGGCAAATCCAGCGGACTAAGGCGCTGATAAACCGCCTCTTGTTGACCGTTGGCATCGATACGTTGATGGAAATATCCTTCGGGATACCACAGACCCACACCCGTTAAGGGCACGCCCAAATCCGAGGCCGCTTTGGTGTGATCACCAGCCAAAACGCCCAAGCCACCCGAGTAGAGTGCAAGCGCTTCGTGCCAACCGTATTCGGCACAGAAATAAGCATAGCGGTGTTCTTCTCCATTCTTAATATGTTTATCAAACCAGGTACCGTTATGATTCAGATAGTTGTCAAAGACTTTGATAACCTTGTCGTAATCCGCTAGATAGGCCTTGTCCTTGGCGGCTTGCTCGAGCCGTTCTTGGGGGATGTCACGCAAAACCGTCACGGGGTTGTGTCCGGAATTTTCCCAAAGCTCTCTATCAAGCTCACGGAAAAGTATGCGGGCATTTGGCTCCCAGGCCCAGTAAAGGTTGTAGGCCAGGTCGCCCAAACGCATAGCGCGTTTGGGCAAATTCGGCAAGACAGTAACACGTCCTAGAATGTTCATTTCAGTTTCTCCAGTCACGGTATGCAAGATCTGCATACCAAAGCCGGCGACGAGTCTAACACCAGCTCCTAAAAAATGCGAGTGCTAAGCGCCCCCAGCAGTGGGCAATAATGCCACTGCCCGCTATGACCGCCGTATAGCTTAACATTATTAGGTGTTAAGCTAACAGATGATAAAACCTATATACGGGGCAAAGTTTTATGCTAATACCGAGTCCAATTGATCCCCTAACGATATGAAAAACCCTGCGTTTGATTTTTCTCGTGCTACTTGGCTTTTTAACATCGGTGCAAGATTTGTATTTTTTTGCATTTTGCTGTTTAGTTCTTTGTCTTACGTGCAAGCGCAGTCTTTACTTTTTGCCGTAAATCTGGAGCGTAATTCTGAGGCTATCACAACTAAAGCGGAGCTTGTGCTCAGCGACCTTGAGCTTGAAGAGGTCAAACTCGACGCCCGGATAGCTGCCGGTATCTCTACTCCGCTCGAGCTCGGTCTAGGTTTGCGCTCAAATACCTTCTTCGGCCCGCTGGGCAATGTCCTTATAGGGGGGCGAGCAGATTTGGATACCAGCGGCAGATTTGCCGCCGCGCTCTCGGCCTCGGGGATAATAGCCACAGTTGCCGCCCGCGCAGAATTGCTGGTGTTTAATGTAAACAGCAGCTATTTTAGGCCTCAGGAAGCTTTTGACTCCGGCCTTGGGCGCAATTACCTCAAGGCGCGTTTACTATCTGAAATAGCCTATAGCCTGACTCTTGGCGCCAGCTTCAGGCTCGACAGAACTACCGTGCTCGAGCTCGATCCAAGACTTCTCTATTTCAGCGGCGGTGACTTTGGCGCCCAACTGAGCGGCGCTTTGCAATTGCGTCGTTTGGTAGAACGTGATGATGGCGCCGTGCTCTTGCTAGCGGAATTACAACCTGATAACGAGCGTAGCTACTTGGCAAGCGGTTTTGAATACAAACTGAACCGCCGTAACTTGTCGTTTATCAAAGGCTCGCTGTGGTTGGGTCTGAGCGAGCAGGGCTTGCAACCCGGTGCCAGGCTCAGCATAAGCGGCAGCATAAGCACGGCAACAACATATGAGTTCAAGCTTTCAGCCGAACCCTATCGCAGTGACACCCTGCCCTATCGGGCCATAGCCGGTCTGCAAAGCAACACAGGTCCCGGCGAATTGGAAATTAGCGTCTTTGCCAGCTATGACGATAATATAAATGACGGTCAGCTTGGTCTCAGTTTGGGCTACAGCTGGTCGTTTTAAGGTTCAAAGGGCAAGAGGCTTAAGCTATCTAAATCAAGCACGAATACGCCCTCCTCCGGCAAGTCAAAATTAAAACTCAGCGCTTCGCCACCTTGTCGCAACTCGACCTTGTGTGGGCCGGGGGTGAGGTCGGCGGCAAAACTGTCAAGCCGCAATACACCATCTATAAACAGCAAATAATTTTCCGGTGGCTCCCAGAACAAGCGGGTCTCGCTATTGGGCTCGAGCTTAGCCGAAACCCGGCTTACCCGGAAATTTCTCACATTAACCGACAGGGTCTTTGCTGCAAAACCCGGGCGCTCGAGCCTTAGCTGACGCAAGCCGGGTCGCGTTTGCACGGTTATCGGCGTGAGACCGACCTCGCGGTCATCGACAAAGACCGTGGCCGCAGGTTGGCTGTTAACCTGAATGCTACCCCCACTAATGGGCGTCAGCAAGACGTTGATAAACTCCGTGCGCTCGGCCTCTAAGATCACCGCTTCGATCTGCGGCAAAAAACCTTCTTTACGAAACTCAATCTCATAACGACCCGGCTGCAACATCAGCGGTGCCAATTCGGAGGTTTCACCGACATTCACACCATTGACAAAAACCTGGGCCTGTCCGGGTTGACTGGAAATAAACAGACCGGCTGAACCCTCCGCTAGGCTGTTTGCGCGATTTAAAAACCGCTGCACCGCCAGCGACAGCGCCCTGGCGGCCTCCACATAACGGCCTTCAAGCGCCTGACTGATCAAGTCGGAACTCTCACGTGTCTCGGCGTCTACCACCAAGATGGTAACGGTAAACTGCTGCCCGGGGCTGCCCGGGGCCGCTTGGCTATCGCCGGTAATCTCACCAGAAAGTGCATAGCGACCTTTGCCCAACTCGGCAATGATATAGGTGAATTCTGGTTCAAGGCTGCTAGCAATCCCGGCAGTTACCAGATCACCGGGCAAAACCTCTAAGCTCGTGACCTCTTCGAGTTGGTTTCTAAAAGCTGCCATAAAGTCTTCTATTACCGACGCAGGCACTTCGCCACGGCTGCCAAAATTCGGCACTACGATTTGGGCCTGGGCCAATATGCTAAAGCTCAAAAGCCACAGGAAGGTTAGCTTCAACACGCGTATCCTCAAGAGCATTGAGTCTAGTATATCGGCTTAGCCACCACTTTAGCCAAACAAAAATCAGTGAAAGCCCCCACTTTCCTCTTTTTACTTTTCACTTTTTACTATCCCCTCACCCCACAGGACTGCTTTTTAGAAACGCCAACCGTGTGGCCTGATGTACTGCTTTAGCCTTCCACTACCATCCGGAATTAACCAACAGCGGAAATCCCTTTAAGGGTGTTATCGTAATGACCAGATTTATGCGCTACTTGGTTTTAAGTGATATCCACGCCAATTATCTTGCCTTAGAGGCGGTCTTAAGACATGCCGAGAAACAAAAGTGGGAAAGCGTCATCTTTCTTGGCGACGCCGTGGGTTATTACACGCAACCCGAAGAGGTCACCACAGCTCTGCGCGAACTAAAGCCCGAAGTTGCCCTTTTGGGCAATCACGAGGCAGTGCTGCTTGAATTAGCCGAGGGTCGTAGCTCCAGCATGGTCGGTGATGAGGGCATCGTGGCCGAAGTCTTAGAGCGCCATCTAAAGGAGCTTTCCGCTGAAAGTCTGGGTTTTTTGGGCACCCTGAGTTATCACGTGGTAAAAGATGGCTGGGAAGCCGCACACGGCGCTCTGCGCACGCCCTGGGAGTATCTGTCAAGCTTGCCGATTGCCCAGAGCAATTTAGAACATATGCAGACAAACCTCTGTTTTGTCGGGCACACCCATGTTCCGCTTGTTTACGCCTGTGTGAGCTCGAGCAAAGGTGAATTGTGGCGCACGGTAACCTTTCGCAACGAGCGCAATATCTACCGTATCCCCCCGGCGGCACGGGTTTTTTTTAATCCTGGTTCGGTGGGTCAACCACGTGACGGCATCCCCTTGGCCAGTTACGCTGTCTTTGACGACAGCTTGCGCGTAATCGAACTATTCCGGGTTCCTTTTGACTTAGTTGGAATGCAGCGTTTGGTGCGTCAACACAATTACAACGAAGCTCTTGCCGCCAGACTAGCGGTTGGGCGCTAATGATGCAAAAGCCGATTGGCCACGATAAGGTTAAGTCTTTACTGCCAAAGCTCAACGCCCATACCTTGCTTTTTGCCGGTCCACAACGGGTGGGGCGGCGTCAGATAGCTCGCTGGTATGCCAGTCTTTTAAACTGTCAGCAGAGTGACGAGGGGCCTTGCGGCAAATGCCCCAGTTGTCAGGCCATGGCCGCAAACAGCCACCCCGATTACCGTGAACTCAGCCCGGAGGCCGTTACCAAAACAGGGCGCGTCAGCCGCCGCCCCCAAATACGTATCGACGATCTGGTGCCCAGACCCGGCGGACAAGCGGAGCCGCTCAGCCGCTGGCTGGAAATGCGCCCGCAATTTAAGCGCCGCATCGCGGTGATCGATCAGGCCGAGACTATCAACGAGCAAGCGGCCAACGCCTTTTTAAAGTTTTTAGAAGAGCCGCCCAGCTATGCGGTCATCATCTTAATCGCCCCGAGTGCCCAGGCGGTTTTGCCTACGGTAGCCTCAAGGAGCACCATTATCCGCTTTGCTACGGTTGATGTCACAGAATTAGCCCCTTTGGAGATAGAGCATCCGGCAGCCCGCTTGGGCAAGGCGGGTGACCTGATCGAAGCGTCGGCACAAGTCGAGGTCTTTAGAGAACTGCTTTCGCTGCTTGATAATTATCTCCAGGGACTTAGTAAAGGGCTTGAAGTAGCGCTCGAGCAAGCCGACGCTCTGGAAAAACGCTGGTCTGCTGAAGAGAACTTTGACATAGCCGAACTGCTGCGTGCCCGCTTGAGCCAGTTGCCCGCAGGGGCTTATCTAAACGCCGTTAACGCGGTGGAGCGCTGCGAGACGGCACTGGCGGCATATGCCTCACCCGCGCTGGCTATGCAGCTCCTGACGCTGGAATTACGCGAAATCCTTAAAAAGACCCAAAACTAACTCTTCGCCTGAGCTGCATCAGTCATGTCTAACATTGCCCTTGCGCCCTAAACGCTGCAATTCCGCAACCGGGTATTCCTCGTATTTGCCCTCATCGGTCATGACTTCCGCAGTCTGTTTAAGGGGGTTGAGCTTGGCTACCCGGCCACAGCTTCCGCTACCGTCATGACAGACTCTGCTGCCTTTTTTGGGCATGTCTTTTAACAATTCCTGATACATTTCGTGTTCAAACTGCAAGCAGCACATAAGCCGTCCACAGGGGCCGCTGATCTTTTCGGGGTTTAAGGGTAGTTGCTGATCACGAGCCATGCGAATGCTTACCGCGCTGAAGCTCTGCAACCAGGTCGAGCTGCACGAACCCGTACCGCAAGCTCCCAGAGTGCCTAAAATACGCGCCTGATCACGGGGGCCGACGTTATTAAATTCGATGCGTGCCTTGCTGTGCTCGAGCAATGCTTGTGCCAGCAGCCGCAAGGGCACTTGTTCTTCGGCGCTATAGTTCACCATCAGCACGGCTTCGTCGATGGTAAATTCGAGGCTGACGATCTTTATTTTCAGCCCCTGTTCACGGGCCCTGGCTCGCAGCAGCCACTTTAGGTCTTCAGCGCGCTGCTTTAGCCTTTCAAAGGTGCTTAGGTCATCGGCCAGCGCTTCTCTGACATAATGCCCGCTGGGTTTGGGATGCTCTGTTAGCTTCGTGCGCACCAGGGCCAGCTCGAGCCCACGGCGCGTGCTCACCACACAACGTGTCCCCACTTCTGGTACGGTTGGCGGCGCCTCCATGTAGTGAATCTTCGGCCCATTATCAAAACGAACGCCAATGCATTCGGCCATTATTTCTCCTTAATTTACAGGGCGTGTTAAAAACAACGCCGCTAAGTCCTAACTGCAATTATCGCAAAGTTTTTGCGCTTAGGCTCGACAATTGTTGCTCGAAAATATCCACAGTAACTGTAGCAAACCCTTGCACTTTTTTGCCGAAGGTGCCTCAAATTGTGTTAGTAAGCAGTGGTTGGTGGTGAGTGGTAGATAGAAAACCTCCACTTTTCTCTTTCCTCTTGCTAATTCACACAGTTTGTCTACACCGTCGTTCAATCAGTATAACGGGCTAAGGGATCAAGTCGGCAAAAGGAACTAACAGGAAGGCGATGTACCACAAATTGCGTTCCCTACAAAAGTCAGGATCGAGGATAAGGGAATAGAGATTTCTCGATCCTCTTTTCCCTTTTTACTTAACACCTAATTACCTTCAACAGGAAAAAAGCCGACCCTGGGCAACGGGTTTAAAACTCCGGCGGTGAATTGCGCAAGGGCCGTGAATATCTAAAGCAGTTAAATGTTCTAAAGAGCCATAACCCTTGTTTTCGGCAAAACCGTAGTCAGGGTAAAGAGCGGCGTAGTCACGCATCAGACAGTCTCGGCTGGTTTTAGCCAGAATGCTGGCCGCCGCCACCTGAAAGCTGCGGTCATCGGCCTTGGGCGGCGCTAGCACCGGGCCGGGGAATTCAAGTTTGAGATAGTCGGTAACCAGCGCCCCTAACTTAAGTTTCATCTTAAGCAAAGCTCGCTGCGCCGCCAGATGCGTGGCCTTTAGCACATTGAATCGGTCAATCTCCTCAGGACCGGCTAAGCCTATAGCCCAGGCCAGCGCTTCGGCCTGTATCTGCTCTGTCAACTGCTCACGCCGCTGAGCCGATAATTTTTTAGAATCGCGAAATGGGTAGTGCTCATAAAAAGGCAAGACAACTGCCGCTGCCACCACCGGGCCGGCCAGGGCGCCGCGTCCGGCCTCGTCAAGCCCGGCCACCGGACTAAAACCCGCCTGCCATAAAGGCAGCTCGAGCTCCCAGCCTGGCTTCTTGGCCTTAATTTTCTTAAGCTTTGCTGACGGTGATGTCATCAAGCTCGAGCCCTTCACCGACATTTACCGGAATGGTGAAGAAAAACGTGCTGCCCCGTCCAACTTTTGACTCCACCCAAATACTGCCACCGTGTTTTTCTACGGCCAGCTTGCAGAAGGTGAGCCCCATACCCGTATCGTAACGGTCGTGGATAGTGTGCCGCGACTGCTCAAAGGCATTAAAGATGCGCTTTTGATCTTCCTCGGGGATGCCCTCGCCGTCATCGCGTACGCTGAGCACAAATTCGTCGTCTTTTTTCCAGGCCCGGAAGTCTATATGGCCACCGCTGCGCGTGTGCTTGACCGCATTGGCAAAAAGATTGGCCATGATGCGGCGCAACAAGGCCGAATCGGCAAACAGCTTTTCGGCCTCGGGACGAATCAAAAACCCAAATTGGCGGTCACGAGGTGCGCTATTTACATCCTTTAGTGACTGCTGCGCCAAGTCACTAAGTCTCTCAATCCAAGCGGGGTTAAACGGCATGTGGCCTTCTTTCATGCGTCTGACATCTAAAATGTTGGCCGCTAAGTTTAGTAGGTGCTGAGATTCTGCTCGAGCCAGACTTAGTAGCTCCACAATACCGTGGGCTTCTGTCGATGACTCGATGATTTCAATGCTGTGATCCACTAAACCCATGACGCTGGCAATGGGGCTTTTCAGATCATGAACCAGCATGTGCGTCAAGTCGTCTTTGACACGCTCGGACTCTTTATAGGCTTGTTCAAAATCCCGTAATCTTACCAACGTTTCCCGCAGGGAGGCTTCGGCCTGTCGGCGCTCTAAAAGGCGTTGCAAATTGGCCTTGACCAGCGCCGGACGTGTGGGTAGATTAAGATAAACATCCGCTCCTGAAGATAAAGCAGCCACATGCCGCTCGGGTTTATCCTGCCCTAAACAAACCAAAGGGACATTGGCCAGCGGCTTCCTGCGCCGCAACAAAGCAATCAAGTCTAGGTTCTGTACCCGAGAGATGAGATCGTCTTCTATAATTATTGCCGTCGGTACCGAACCGCGTGTGTGATACAAAAGTTTTTCGACATCACTTAAGATAACGCTTGCCAGCTCCAAATCCTGCGCAACCGTCGCCAAACCCTGGCCGCGCTCGTCAGTGGACATTGCAATTAGGACGTATGATGCTTCCATCTCTTGGCCTTATCTTAACAATTAGTCAGCGCGTCGCCATCGACTATTTCATAATTACTGCAGCTGCTATGCCAGTCGCAAGCAGCACAAGGTGGCGAGGTTCAAACGGCAAATGTGCTACCCGGCTCCAGTGTTAAGCCTAGTACTTGCTACCATAAGAATGTGCAACTGAGCTTTGCTTTTCCCTGGGCCTTTCTTGCTTTGGCGCTGATCCTGTTTTTACCGCGCTATGGTAACTGGGTCTGGCGCATGCTGGCGCTGACGCTGTTAATCACGGCTCTGGCACAGCCGCGCTTAAATCGCCCCAGCCAGGATATTGCCGTCTTGGTAGACGTGTCTGACAGTATCGGCAGACAGGCGCTAGACGCGCTGTCAACCTTTGATTTTTCCAGCTTGCAACGTCCGCCTAAAATTTACTATTTTGCCAGCGACGTAACAGCTGGCACGGGCTCAGCCGAAATACCAGCGTTTTTACCCACCGAACGCAGTGATTTTGCTCGAGCCCTGCAAGTAGCTGCCTCGGCTGAGGCAAAACGCATTTTGCTGCTAAGTGACGGCGCACAGTCCGCCGGTGATGCCCTGTTGGCACTGCCTAATATTCCGGTTGATACCTATGAAGTCACGGGACTGGCCAATGCTCGCTTGCTGAGCCTGTTAGCTCCGGAGCAGGCCAGCCCCGGTGAAACCGTCGAGGTCATTGCAGTTATCGAAAGCGATCAGGAAGCCGAAATTACGCTTCGTCCCAGTGTGGGCGACGAAGCACTAGCGGCCGTCCGGCAACGCGTCTTAGCCGGGCGCAGCCCTATAAGATTCAGCTTTCCTGTTAAGGGCGAGACCGATCTGACGGTGAGCGCCAGTCTGAGCGTGGACTTTGAGCAGCCGCAGGCCGACGATTCACAACGCATCAACATTGCCGTTAGCGAACAGGACCCCATCTTGGTAATTGGTGACCCCGCCTTGGCCGACTTATTGACCACCCAGGGCTTCGAGGTTAATCGCGGCAGCCCCGCCAACATCAAAAGCCCCCTCCCCTATAGCGCGATAGTACTTCGGGAGAGCGCCAAACTCTTTACCCCAGGCCAGCTCGAGCTTTTGCAGAGCTATGTTCGCAATGGCGGGGGCTTGCTGATGAGTGGTGGGCCGGAAAGTTTCGGTCTGGGCGCTTGGTATCGCACCGCAGTCGAAGAAGTTCTACCGGTTAATACCGACCTGCGCTCCGATGTTGAGCTGCCACTGGTGGCCATGGTCATCGTCTTGGACCGCTCTCAGTCTATGAGCAGCGGCAATCCCAGCAAAGTGGCCCTGGCTAAAGAAGGGGCTATCAGCGTCGTCGAGTTAGCCTATCAGGAAGATCGTCTTGGGCTGATCGTATTTGGCGATAAGACGGACTGGATTTTTAAACTCAGAAAAGCCACCGAACGAGGCAAACGGGAAATGCTACAAGGCATCCTGGATATAAGCACCCAGGGTGGCACCATCTTAGAGCCCGCCTACCGCGAAGCAATTGCGGCCCTTAACCAAAGCGAGGCAGCCATCAAACACATCATCATCCTCTCGGACGGCCAGCTATACGATGGCCGGGGGCCATTCAGCGGTGGGAGCGACGTTAATTTCTCGCTCATCGCGGCGCTGGGCCTGCGCGACGGCATCACCACCTCAACTATAGCCATAGGTGAAGGGGCAGATTTTCAGAGGCTCGAGGCTATTGCTCTTTCAGGAGGTGGACGCTACTACCGCACGCTCGATGTCAGCACACTGCCACAAATTTTCACCAGCGAAGCCCTCACCGCCACCCGCTCTTTACTACGCGAAGAGTCCCTGCAACCAAAGCCCCGCCCCCATCCTCTCAACACAGGGCTGGGCAACTCGCTGCCGACTTTGGACGCCTATATTGCCAGCAGCCTCAAACCTGATGGCGAGATGCTTTTAGAGGGTATAGAGGGCGAACCCGTTTTGGCCATCAGCCGACAGGGTCTAGGACGCTCGGCGGCCTTTACCACCGACCTCAACAGTTGGGCCGGGGCATTCGGGCGCTGGCCGCAGTTGCCCGCTCTCTTAGGCACAGTGATGCGCTGGCTGCAAACCAGTCCGGCAAATTATTCGGCTACGATCACCCCGCTGGGCAACAAGCTAAAGGTCGTGGTAGACGCGGTCAAAGATGGTCAATACATCAACAATCAAAGTCTTGAGGCGCGTTATAACGGCACGCGGCAGAGCCTTACGCAGGTCGCTCCTGGCCGTTATGAAGCCCTGCTCGACGACGCCAGCAGTGAGGGCGGCACCCTGATAGTGGTCAGTGGCAGTGAAATTGTGGCTCGAGCTCTGGTCAGCACACCCAATACCGAATTCGACAAGCGCGGCGCTGGCGAATTTTTACAAGAAATTGCCCGCCAAACGGGAGGCCAGGTCTTAAGCGAGGCCGGCAGCTATGCCCCGCTAACCCCAAGTGCGGCTACGGCGTTGTGGCAGTGGCCGGCTGCTGCCGGGTTGCTCATATTTATGCTCGAGCTCCTCATCAGGCGTTTTTTGCCGCTACGCTTCCGTCGGCAAGCCACCGCCGCCGACTAATCCTGCTCGGCTGCTTTTAGCTCTTCATCTGCAACCACATCAATATCCACCTTCATGATTTCGCGCAAGACGCTGGTGGCAAAAGAACCCTTGGGCAAAACAAAGCTAAAGATATAGCCGTCTTCTGTCGGCTGCAATTCGACTTCTGCTAATTTCACCCGCGAAATACGCCGCGACCCCTTGAGCCGGGTAAAGTCCTGCCAGCGCAAGGCAAAGTACCTGAACGTTTCTAGTTCTAGCTCCCCGGCTAAAGTCGGGCTGAGTTTCACTTTTTTGCCAAAGAGCGGCAAGGTGGCGCTTATCGCCAGATTTTCGGCTCGAGCCCGCTCGATTTCTGCACTCTCAACCAGAAAAACCCCGCCCGTATCGTGTTTTTTGGCCCAATCTCCGTTTATAACCTGCTGATAAAGCCCACGCTCAATACGCAAGTTCAGCAGGTGGTTAAAGAGCAAAGACTGCAGCGAAGACAGAAAAAAGCGCTTTAAGCGGTGGCCGCCCGGTACCCATTCACCCCTTAGCAATTTAAGGCCGTCAATCGCGTTGTTGCCAAAACGTCCAAAACGCTGTGGGCCAAAATAGTTAGGAACCCCCTGAGCAATAAGCAGGTCTACAATCGCCTGGGCTCGAGCCAGGGCGTCAACTTCGGCTTGACGCACCCGAATGCTAAAACGGTTACCCTGCAAATGCCCTATACCCAGCTTGTTTTTATGCCTGGAGGTTTCAAGCACGCGCACGCCGTCCAAAGCCTCAAGCTCGGCCAAGGCCGCAGCCTGACGATTGGGAACACTCAACCACTGCCGAGTCACGGCACGCTTGTCTTTTAGACCCGCCACACCAATAGCATTTTCCGCCACACCGGCCTTGAGCAAAGCTAATACTAAATCTCGCGTGGTCAGATTGCGTTTTTCGACCAGCGCATAGGCATGCGATCCTTGTCCCGAGGGCAAATAAAGCGGAATTTCCTGCACCCGGAAGTCCTCCGTTTGCTGCCGCAAGATTCCCCCCGTGCCCGGCAAGTGCTGGCTTATTGGTAAAAGAGCGGCCCAGTTGAAACGAAATTTTTCGAGGTCGTATTCTGAAGTCACAAACTTCAGTCTACCTTGGCACCCGGTTTAACGGATAGATGTGCCTCTAAACGCTCCTGCATCAGCTTATTAGCAATCTGAAAGCGGGCGGTAAGCGAAGGCGCCTCAAGAAGCACCTGGCGTGAAACCGCCGGTACACGAATATTGGCACAGATAAACGAAGCCTGATAGATCAAATCCTCGGGCAGAGCTTCTTCTATTTGCGCCACCGTACTAGCGGTAAAAAAGGCCTTGGCATAAGTTTTAAAGGTGTCTAAAGTATCCCAGGCCGTGACTCGTTCTAAATTGGGATCACCGCGCTCGAGCTCAAATTCTTGCCCCTCTATACTGGCATAAGGATGTGACGCCGTGTCAATCTCAGCAACCTTACAGCGCTCTTGGCCATGTACCAGAATATTATAGGCTCCGTCAGGATTTTCCGCCACCGACAGGATATCGACAAAACTACCCACTTCAAATGTCGCCACCGCCGTATCACGAATATCCGCAGCAGATTTTGCCAAGACGATAACGATGCGTCGGTTGTTTTGCTCTAGACAATCTTTGACCATCTGCTTGTAGCGCTCTTCAAAAATATACAGCGGAATAGTCATTCCGGGAAAAACCACGGTTTCAGGCAAAGGAAATAACGGAAGCTTAGCCACATAGTTACGTTAGCAGGAATAGAAAAACAAAAGTGCAAGATAATACAACATCTTATGGGCTTTCCAATTGAATCACTTTTACAGATACAGTCCGTTTCATTCTGGTTGACTGTAGACTGACTGCCTCTATTTCTTCTTAGAGTCGGCCTCGACTGCGTCGGCAACCACGCGGATGGTATTGACAGCTGTTAATACCCCCAAAACGCTCATTAACTCAATCTAATACCAAATCGATTTAACGATGTCATAGTTTTAATCGTCTAAGGATACGCTCTCGCAAGCGGTTTTAATGTCACCTTGTGACATTAAAACGTCACTTTGGTATAAGTGGGACAAATAAAGAACAGACCAAGATGTGCAAGCTATTCATCCGGGATTAGGGTTATGTGTTCATAAAAGGAATACAGATTTTGCAAAGAAAAAAAGCCGGGACAAACCCGGCTTAGTGGCGGAGCCGACGGGATTTGAACCCGCGACCTTCTGCGTGACAGGCAGATATGCTAACCGCTACACTACGGCTCCACGCATTAGCAAGTCTAGTTCTCTTGGCTGTGCTTGTCAAGCTTAAAGCGCAACGTCCAGAATAATTGCCGCCAGCATCAACAGTCCTATATATAGATTGGCGTTAAAGGAACGCAGCACATCGGCTACCTCCCGGGATTTAACCATGCGATGCTCGGCAACAAGCAAGGCCGCCACGCCTATAAGCCCCAGAGCATAGGGCCAGCCCAAACCAGCCAGCGGCAAAGTCAGTGCCAGAAAGCCCCAGGCAAAAATGTGGGTGACAGCAGCAATGGTCAGCCCCGGCTTAATGCCAAAACGTGCCGGTATGCTCTTGACGCCCTGCTTTAAGTCAAAGTCATGGTCTAAAACGGCATAGATGATGTCAAAACCGACAATCCAGAGGCCTACCCCTGCCCACAAACTCAGCGCTGCTGGAGCAAAAGCTCCGGTAACGGCAATCCAACCACCAGCCGCCGCCGCCCCAATGGTGATGCCTAGCCAGAAGTGACACAGATAAGTAAAACGCTTGGTATATGGGTAAAGGGCCAAAAAGAAAACCGCTGTCGGCAAGAGCGCCAACGTCAGTGGGTTAAGTGCCCAACCCGCTACAATCAACAATACAAAGCCAACTATAGCCAGCAAAAGACCGTCACGCTTTGTCAAAATGCCTTTGGGAATCTCACGATTGGCCGTGCGGGGGTTGCGGGCATCAATCTCGGCGTCAACCACACGGTTGATAGCCATGCTAGCCGTGCGCGCTCCTACCATAGCCAGGGTAATCCAGAAAAAAACAGCAAAGCCCGGCCAGCCTCCGGCGGCTAACAACATGCCGCCATAAGCAAAGGGTAGCGCAAACAGGGTGTGTTCAAATTTGACGAAATCTAAAAAGGTCTTAACATTCTTGCGCCTTGACATTGATGATGCAGCACTCACACTCAAACAATAACACGCTACTTTGCCAGGGTCAGAATCAGGACTGACCCTGACCTGAATAAAGCAATTAGGAGTAATGAATACCGGGTGATAATCGATATTTAACAGAAAAGTGATTATAGTCCGTTTCATTCTCGCTGACAGTAGACTTACTGCCTCTATTTCTATTTGTAATCAGTTTGCAATCAGTCTCGACTACGTCGGCAGTTGCCTGGATGGTATTGACAGTTGTCAATCCTACCGAACGCTCTTTGTTACGTTTCAATTGTCATCAACAACAACTACTAACTTGCCACTAGCTTGATTACTTTCCATGTAGCGATGCGCATCAGCAACCTCTTCGAACCGAAAGGTCCGCTCGAGATTGACTATTTGACGTCTTGCTGCCACATCATCAATAAAGGCCTGCAAACTTTCTGGAGTGATGTTACTTGCCTTTCCCGCATAGCTGGTTAACTTAACGCCTGTTGGTATGTCATCCATAGGAGTGAAGTCAGAGATGATCCATTCACCACCTAAAATACCTGTCATACAGACAATGCCGCCTGATTTTGCAGTTTTAAGCGAGTCAAGCAGTGTTGTGGTGCCGATGAGTTCCAGAACCCTATCTACACCGTTTGGGTAAAGGTCGCGCACTCGCTTAACAACACTACCGCCATCAAGGATTACGTGGTCTACCCCATTGGCTTTAAGCTTGGCAACTTTGTTGGGATTGCGTGTAGTTGAGAGAATGGTTAAACCCATGTCTTTTGCCAGCCTCGCAGTGGTCATGCCAATAGATGAGGTTCCCCCGCGAATAAGTAGCGTTTGACCTGAGCTGACTTCTAAACCAATGTTGAGTGACCCCACAACAGTTTGAAACATTTCTGGAATAGCACCAAGCGTTGCCCAATCCAAATCTGTTTTTAGGGCAAATACGGAATTTTGTGGCACCAGGGTATATTCGGCATAGCTACCATTAAACTGCCTGCCCATTCCACCCATGGTGGCAGCCACTGTCTGCCCTGGTGTCAAAGGGGTGTCGGGCGCTGCTTGAACAATGCCGACCGCTTCAATACCCAATACCCTTGGAAAAGTCACACCAGGTGAATCACCTTGGCGGGTAAAAAGTTCTGCTCGATTAAGTCCAAAGGCTTTTATTTTGATTAGCACCCAGCCAGGTCTAGCTTCTGGCTTAGGAATATCTTTTAGCACTAGAACATCGGGTGTACCAGGTTCTTCTGCAACGATAGCTTTCATACCAACCTCCTTATAAGTTTGGAGTTTTAGTTTGTGTTATGACTTTTAGTAAGGCAGATAAGCTTGACCAAAATGGTTAAGTTTTTAGCAGAATTCCTTAGCTAAACATCTCTAAATCACCTGATAATTTGCTGTTTGACAGAAGTTTAATGCCGTTTAGAAATAAAGAGTGCAGCCGAACTCGGTTCTAACCGCAGTTCTCCCAACTAATTCTGAGCTGTCATTTTGTTAAAGATATAGCGAGCTATTTTCCATGCACCACCAGAGTTTTCAAAAATAAACAGCTCGCGGTTTTCTTCAGCAGTAGTGAGGTTTTCAGCAAGTAGAGTTTGTTCACCTCTGGATACGGTGCGTGCAAAGGCAATACCATCATGCACCTCAATTTCATCAATTTGAAAAGTGATATTGAGGCGAATAGTATTAAAGACAAACGCATAAGAAGCCCGCACGGCTTCTTTACCTACAGCGCTTGGTGCAAATTCAGGCATAAAAACGCCCCCATCAGCATAGAGCTCGAGCACAGTATCAACATCTGAAGCGTTAAGAGCGGTTTCATAGGTCTTAAGAACGGATTCAATCTGTTGTTTTGCTTGCATACAGTTTTCTCCTTAGTCTTAATTTTCTGTAACAATATTAGTTACATTTAATGCCAAAAAAATATCATTGCCGTTTTAGTTTTTGTTGAATGTGGATGTTATTCATGATGTCACTCATATAAGTGGCATCTAGCGCCGCTTCCATTTGTTGCTGAACGCTACCAAGGCTTTGTACAAGAACTCCCTGAATATGCCCTCCAACGGCACAGTCGGGATGAGGTTTTTCATGAATGGAAAACAAGTTATCGCCTTTAATAACTGAGACTGCTTTGTAAATATCTAGCAAAGAGATATCCTTTAATGCCTTAGTAAGTTTTGCACCGCCTGCTGCACCCGCTTGAACATCAATGAGTTTATTTGCTTTTAGCATGCTGAGGATGCGACGAATAACAACAGGATTAGTACCCACACTACCTGCTATAAACTCAGATGTTAAACGCTGCTCTTTAAACTCTTCTAACAAAGCCAAAGTGTGCACGGCAACAGAAAAGCGACTACTTATACTCAGCTCGAGCCTCCCTTCTCTCAGGTAATCACCTAATTGTAACAATAATAGTTACGATTGCTAAATTTGTCAAGTTTTTCCACATTGTAAGTGTCCCTTACGCTCTGAATAAAACGAATTAACACCTTTGTGTTATCTGGTCATGCTTCGCCTCACAAGATAAACTTGCTATATGAATGACAAAGCAAATATGGTTCGTCATTTTTTAGCGGCACTGGCCTACCGCTTTCACAAAGCGGTAAACAAAGCCCCTAAGGACTTCTACAAATTAACACCGGGGAGTGGCATACGCACCCCTCTTGAAATCGTTCACCATATGAACGGCGTACTTGGCTATGGCAAAGTCGTGCTTGAAACTGGCGATACTGACTACTGGTATGCCAACGCCAAACATGATTGGGACGGCGAAGTGCAGACTTTGCACAAAACTCTGGAGTCGTTAGATGCACTGCTAGAAAATGCCATATCAATTGAGGACGAAAAGCTACAGAGGCTTCTCCAGGGGCCTTTGTCAGATGCTATGACGCATGTGGGTCAGTTGGCGATGTTAAGACGAATAGCCAATTCGCCTTTGCCTGGCGAGAATTTTTACAAAGCTGATATTAGGGTTGGTCGAGTAAGCGAAAAACAGCCTGACCCGGTCAGCCCTGATCCCAAGTAAGATGAGTTAGCCTAACAGATTAATCTCAGAGACGCAAAATGAAGCAAACCCTTAGCTGCGTGAGATTTTTATCCAACGTAGTTCAGCCTTGGCATCTCAGTGCTTTTGCATGACCCAATAAGAGTATTCAAAGCTTGGGTCAACAGATTTGTCAGTACAAGCTGCATCGCCTTCAGCGCATAGATATGCCTCAACGATTGTTGGCAGCAAGTTTAATACCAAAACCAATAAGTGCAATACCAGCCAATTTTGTTACAACTTTACGCGCTAATGGTAACGCCTTTAGTTTTTGTGCAACGACATTACCCACTAGCACCAGACCAACTTGGTAAAGCAGGCTAATGATGGCAGAAATAAAGCTGGCGTAGTTTTGTATACCAAACATTAGGAAAGGCTCCCATCTACTGAGGTGTAACTATAGTTATGCACCAAATGAACCGTAATACCCTACATGGTTAGCTTTTGATTCAATTTGGTAAATTTACAACGAGAACATGGTGGTAAGGTCGGGTTTTCAGAAGTATCGCTCCCCCTCTCAATTAGATACGTAAGGCTATTCGCTTACTTTAACCTTAGCACCCCAGATTCTTAGTCGCTGTACGCATTATCAGACTTCGTTTGCCCCCCGTAAATCGTCGGAGCAGGTAACTTGCTTGCTCATGTAGCACAAGACTACTCGCTGGTGGCCGTCGCGCAACACGCTGAGCCTCTCATGAAAAACAGCGGAACCATACTCGCGCTCACCCTCGTCAGTGATCAACTCGGCAGCGGCATCACCGGTGAAACCATCTACGTAGACGCCGGCTATCACGCCATCGGCATGTTCTTGCCGGACCAAGGCGGCTAAGCGTCCAGCGGACTCCTTACCCCGCGCCCACCACGACTCAGCACGTGCGTGTAGATCATGGTGGTCTTTACGTCCTTGTGCCCTAACAGCTCCTGCACCGTTCGGATATCATAGCCATCTTCCAGAAGATGCGTTGCAAAGGAGTGCCTTAGCGTGTGCACACTACCGTGCTTATGAACGCCGCTCACCTTTATCGCCCGTTTCATCGCTCTCTGCAGCGAATCTTCAGAGAGGTGGTGACGCCCCTCTCGCTCAGAACGCGGATCGATAGAACGCTTATGGGATGGAAACACATACTGCCACGCCCAGCTTTTTCTTACGTTTGGGTATTTACGGGCTAAGGCCTCAGGCATAAAGACCTCGCCAAACCCCTCACGTAAATCCTGTTTATGCATCTCTCTTGCTACCTCTAGGTGTTCGTGCAGAGGTGGCACAAGCTTTGCAGGCAGCACCGTCACGCGGTCTTTATTCCCCTTGCCATCTCGCACGGTAATGCTTCGGTAATCGAAGTCGACATCTTTGACGCGCAACCTTAGCCCCTCCATGAGCCGCATTCCGCTACCGTAAAGCAGCGACAAAATGAGTCCATAGGGAGGTGTTTCTCGCCCTAAAGCGCTTAAGATACGCACCACTTCATCACGTGAAAAGACAGTCGGCAGTCGCTTAGGCCGCTTAGCACGAACCGCTTCTAAAGTGCCTAACTGACGCCCAACGACATGCTTGTATAAAAACAATAATGCCGAGAGCGCGACATTCTGTGTTGAGGCCGCAACCTGCTTCTCCAGCGCCAAATGGTTGAGATACGCCTGCACTTCAGCCTCCCCCAGTGTTTCTGGGTGACGCTTACCGTGGAAGTAGATATAGTCGATAATGTAGTGTAGATAGGAACGCTCGGTGCTAAGACTTAAACGCTTTACGCGGATAACGTCTCTAACCT
>JASBUK010000129.1 GCA_030147925.1 Trueperaceae bacterium | reverse complement strand
GCAGTGTCGGCGGTTCAATTCCGCCTCTGGCCACCAAATTTGAGGAATCATCTATGATTTATTCATAGGTGATCCTCAATTATGAGCTAAACAGTTATTACTTTTGCTTAAAGGTGCTGGCTATAAAGTTTGCCAATGTAGCTCAGAGGTAGAGCAATCGATTCGTAATCGATAGGTCGTCGGTTCAAATCCGACCATTGGCTCCAAATCAAACATAACGGAAGATGCTTAGATTAAACCCGAGTTTTGAGGTGGTTTCGGTAATCAAGATAATTGAATGAGACGTTAGCTTAAATTTTTTAGAACGTGACTCAAGAGACTTCAAAAACCAAGGTTGAATACCTGCTTACACACACTGAGCAACACTGGGAACAGCTTGCCGAATTGCAAATGGAATGGCTCGAGCTGAGTGATGACGAGAAACTGATTTGGTCATGCGAAATGCCACATTATTTTGAATCAGGGTACTAAAGAGCCTGAATTTATATGTCTGAGCTTGGAGTAGTCCTGTATCCTAACCATATGGAAACCTCACCGAAACCATTGACAGTTGCATTATCGCTCGGTGGTGATCCAATTAAGGTCTATTGGCGTGATGAACTGCATGGGGTTAAACGTGTCATTGCCAAGTGGCGCCAGATGGCAGGGCATAAGTTGTTGCAAGAAACCCGCAACTTCTTTTTGCTCGAGCTAAATAATGGTTTAAAAATTGAGATTTATCGTGTCGCCGAGACAGGTCAGTGGTATTTTCAGCGCCAGTTAGAGGGATAAATTAGTTGGTAGTAGGTGGTTATACCCATTCCGTTTAAAAGCCGAAGTTAATTCGGCTTTTAAATGCGAGTGGAACGAGAAGAATCGAACCAGGTGCCTTTCATAACGTTCAGGAATTAATCGGACTCAGTATTAGTGGTTGGTAGGAAAACCCGTTACTTTTCCCTTTCTCTAAAAAAGCAGGATCGAGGAGCGAGGACCGTGGAGCAAGAAATCTCTAGCCCCTTAGCCTCGTTCCTCACAATTTGAAACCTTCTAGAGTTTAATAGAATTGGTTTTAGAACTTCTCGGTCACCGTTTTCATTTCCACGAATAATCTGAGGTAGTCTGGTCCTCCAGCTTTGGCATTGGAACCTGAGAGTTTATAGCCGCCAAAGGGCTGAACCCCCACCAGGGCGCCGGTAATCTTGCGGTTGATATAGAGGTTGCCCACTTCAAATTCTTGGCGCACGCGTTCTATCCGACCGCGGTCATTGCTGATTAGGCCACCGGTCAAACCATAAACGGTGTCATTGGCAATGCGTAACGCATCAGCAAAGTCTTTGGCGCGCAAGACGGCAACAACCGGGCCAAAGATTTCTTCGCGGGCAATAACGGCGTCTTCGGGTACATCGGCAAAGACCGTAGGCTTGATATAAAAACCACTGTCGGAGCCTGCCTCGCCGCCAGTAACTAAACGGGCCTCGCGTTTACCTTTGGCAATATAGTCCAAAATACGCGTTTGTGCACCCTGGCTAATGACCGCATTGACGCGTGCATTGTCCTCGGCAGGGCCGATATCAAGCGCCTCAACTTTGGCTATGAACTTTTCAAGCAAGGCGTCATAAACCTCATCGACCACAATCAGCCGGCTCATAGCCGAGCACTTTTGCCCCTGAAAGCCAAAGCCGCTAATCACCGCCATGTCGGCGGCATAGTCAAGATCGACGGTTTCATCGACGATAAGCGCATCTTTACCGCCAAGCTCCATATAGGCTTTCTTAAGCCAAACTTGCCCGGATTGCAGCTTAGCAGCGCGTTCATTTATGCGCAGACCCACTTCCAGCGAGCCAGTAAAGTTGATAAAACGTGTCTGGGGATGGTCAACCAGCGGGTCACCTACCTCGCTGCCGCTCCCCGGGAAATAATTGATGACGCCGACGGGAAAGCCTGCCTCTGCTACGCATTCCATAAATTTAGCGGCAATCACGGGTGTATCCGACGCCGGTTTGATGATTACGGTGTTGCCTACCACAACCGGGCCGATGGTCATGCCGGTCAAGATAGCCAGCGGGAAGTTCCAGGGTGGGATGATTACGCCTACACCAATGGGTTTTAGAAAAGAAGTATTTTCTTCGCCGGGATAATCATAGCTTTCGATTGGCTGAGCGAGTTTTAGCGACTGCCGAGCGTAATAAGCGACAAAGTCAATGGCTTCGGCTACGTCGGCCTCGGCCTCGGCATAGTTTTTACCGGCTTCTAAAGTTTGCCAGGCGGCCAGCTCAAATTTGCGGCGACGCATAATCGCGGCAAGTTTGATGAGCGTGCGGGCACGGTGTTCCATAGGCAGCTTCGACCAGCTGGCGTAGCTTTGCCAAGCGGCAGTCATGACCGGCTCGAGCAACTCTTTGCTGGCCTTGGCCGCGCGACCAACTAACTCGCTGTGCTGGCAGGGGTTATAACTTTCAATCCACTTGCCGGTTGCTATTTTTTCGCCGCCAATAAGCAGCGGATAATCCCGCCCCAACTCTGAGCGCACTTGCCTTAGCGCTTCTTGGTAAGCCTTTAGGGGATCGGGTTTACTAAAGTCGGAGTAAGGTTCGGTCTTAAACGGTTCAAAAACTTCAGTCATCTTGCTCTCCTTTTTCGCTGAGCGGCTAGTCAAGCAGGCCACGCAGCACAAATGCTAAATTAGCAGGGCGCTCGGCAAGGCGGCGGCTGAAATAACCGTACCAATCCTTACCATAGGGTATATAAATTCGCACGGGATGACCGCGCCCTTGTAAACGTTTTTGCAAGCTGGGTTTCACGCCGTAGAGCAGTTGAAATTCATAATGCTGGGGCTCGAGCTTAGCCCCACGAAGATAGGCCTCAATTTCGGTAATAAGGCGCTCGTCATGGCTGGCCACATTGATTTTGGCCCCGGCATCTAAGCCCGCAAAGACCATTTCCCGAAAATTGGCGTCAACATCGGCCTTTTTCTGAAACGCCCCCGCTGCACTTTCGCGGTAAGCGCCCTTGGTGATACGCAGTGTGAGTTTAGGATCATCTTTAAGCAGCGCCGTTAGATCGTCCATGCTGCGGTAAAGATAACTTTGCAAGACGGTTGATACATTGTCAAGACCTTCTTGACTTAGGGCGCGATATAACTTGAGTGTGCCATCGACATGAGGGCTGTTTTCCATATCGAAACAGATTTGCACCCCGGCATCTTTTGCCGCTACGGCAATACGTTGTGCGTTGGCAAGCGCCAGCTTAAAATCCAGACCCAGACCAAGCTGGGTCGGTTTGACGCTCATGTGCTTGTCAAAGGACTGTCCCGCCAGGACTTTAAGCGCCGCCAGGATTTCATCAATCATGTTTGTTACGCCTGCTTCGCTGCTGACAAATTCACCTAAAAGATCGAGGATGCCTTTCAAGCCTTGTTGTTCTAATTTGCTTACAGCAGTGATGGCATCAGCGAGTGTTTCACCCGCCACAAAACGACCCACGCCCAGCTTCCAGCCCTGCTGCCGGATAAATTGCGAGACCAGCTTGGAGTCGGCGATGCTCAAAAGCCCACGCCTATAAAGTGTCGCCAGCATATCGAAAACCTCCAGCGCCGCTATCGCTCAACCATTTCAGCGGCAGCATATTACTTAAAAACACACAATATTCTATCGAATATACAGATTGTGTCACAAGCATATAAGCGCCTTTGTGACAAAAGCTTTTTGACTTATGAAATTCGTCACTATGACGTTTTGGCTGCGAAGTAAAACATCATATATAAGGACTTTGTTCAGCTTGCTAAGCTCTTGCTGAGAAGCGGGAGTGCCTGCGCTGGGTCACTTTGTGGTGCGCGCGAGGATTAAAACAGTGCTGAGATTTTTTGCCAAAAATAAAGGAGCAATTTGAAAGTCTTTCTCATTCGTCATGGTGATACCGATTGGAAGCAGGTTGAGATGCGCGGTGTGCGTGGTTGGGCCAGATCGTTTGCTCCTTTAACAGCGCTTGGTCGTTTGCAGATAGATACCATTGCCAGCGATTATCGTTTGCAGGAGGTCGAAGCGATTTTGTGCAGCAGCTATGCCAGGGCCTTAGAATCCGGCGCACGTCTTAGCCGCAGTTTGAACAAGCCTCTTTATGTGGAATACGATTTGCACGAGTGGTTGCCGCAAAAAAATCCGCTTGGGGATGTAAGCGAAGACGTTATCGCTAAAGCTAACCGAGAGCTGAGCTACTACACGGGTTACTATCCGTTTCCGGAACGCCGGGTTGGGCGCGATCCGCACAACAAACCGACAACTGAACGCCGGGTTGCTGTGCATGAACGTCGCATACCCTCACCAGAGTTGCGCAGTTGGGAAAGTCTTGAAGAGGTGAGAGAGCGCGTACTAAAGGTTTTTGAGCGCTACAACCATTTCTCGAAGTTGGCGGTGATTACTCACGCCGTGGTCATGACCAGCTTAATTGGGGTGAAAAGACCGATTGAACATGCTGAGATTGTCCCCTTTGACTTTGATTCCGCGGCGTTGCCGCAAGCCGCTGTAGTGGAGAAAAAAGTCAGCTAGACGCTTTTCCTACCTACCACTCACCACCTACTACAAGCCGATGAGGTCGATCTTGGGGTGGTGTGTAGTGCTGCAGCCATCGCGTGACAGCTATTAGTAAACGCTTCAATTAGACTGGTCTTATGATTGACCACCCCCTAATACTAAATGGTCAGGTGGTGCGTTTAGAGCCGCTTTTAGAGGAGCATATCGAGCCACTGATGGCCATAGCCAGAACCACGCCGAAGACCTTTAAGTTCACTTCGACACCGGTCACCGATGAGCAGCGCGATAGGTATTTTGAGCAAGCTTTTAGACAACGGGACTTACAAGAAGCTTATCCCTTTGTGCTTAAGTTGCAAGGGAGCAATCAAATAGTTGGTAGCAGCCGTTTTGCCGACATAAACTGGCAACACCGCAACTGTGAGCTGGGCTATACCTGGATTGACAAGCGTTTTCACGGGGGTAGCGTCAATGTCGAGAGCAAATATCTGATGCTTAGCCACGCTTTTGAAGAGCTTGGTTTTGTACGCGTGCAAATCCACACTGATACGCGAAACATCCGCTCACAGAAAGCGATTGAGCGACTCGGGGCTGTTTACGAAGGAATCTTGCGCTGCCATATGATTACCAAAGGCGGCTATATCCGCGACAGCATGGTCTTTTCCATCACTTATCCGGATTGGCCAAACGTAAAGACTTTGTTGCAACACCGTCTGGAAAATAAACTGGCTTTGCAAAAGCGGCAACCTTAACGGATGCCGTGTAAGATTTCCTCGAGCCCTTCAGGATCGGAAATAAGAATTTCCTTTGGTTTGGTTTGAATTACCCTTTCTGCTTCTAAAGTCTTTAGCGCCCGCGTCACGGTTTCGCGGCTGGTACCAGCAAGGCTGGCTAGCTCCTGGTGAGTTAAGCGAACCATGGCTCTGCCGTCAGGCACAAAAGCAATCAGGCCATTGCGATAAAGCCTCAGCAAAACGTAAGCGACGCGACCCTGGGCATCTTTATAAGAGAGAATTTGAGCTTCGTCATCCATACCGCGTAGCCGCCGCGCCAGCGTATTAGTGACGTTTAAGCTAATTTGCGGATATTGACTTAGCAGCCTTAAAAAATCGTCGTTAAACAAAACGTAAACAGTCGTCTCGCTTAGTGTTACGGCGGTGGCGCTGCGGAGTTGTTCGCTTAGTAGCGCCATCTCGCCAAAAAACTCGGGTGCTTGCAAGATGGCTAGAGTCTTTTCGTGTCCTTCAAGGTCGATTTTTGACAGTTTGATTAAACCTTTAGCAAGAATATAAAGCGCTTCGCCGCGATCACCTTCTCTAAAAACCACCGTTGATGCTTCCATGTTTCTGAGCTGAACGGCGGCGGCGGCAATCTCGAGGGCGCGTTCGGGCGCATTGTTAAAAAGTGGAACTTTGCTTAAAAAATCCTTGACATCCGACATGGTTTCCCCCTCACTAGGTGGGATTGGATCCTGTAAAGCCTACCATAAGCGGCGGCCTGGCCGTATAGTGTTGGCGTGAAGTCGGTGATTAAGGCTGTGAACTTACAGCGCAGTTATCAAAATACCGGGGGAGCTTTGCAGGTTTTAAAGGGAATAGAGCTCGAGCTCTTCCCCGCAGAAGTCGTAGCCGTTCTAGGGCCTTCCGGTTCGGGCAAGAGCACGCTTTTGCATTTGCTCAGTGGTTTGGATAGGCCTAGCGCAGGAGAGGTCTTCTGGGGTGAGCTGGCGGTGCATGCACTCGATCAACACCGCTTGGCCAGGCTGCGTTCTGAGCGTTTGGGGCTTATTTTTCAGCAGCATTATCTTTTGCAGGACTTAAGCGTGCTTGAAAACGTGGCGCTTTCCGGACGCATCCGGGGTGAATTTGACGAGTTAAGAGCGCATAAGCTTTTAGAGGATGTCGGTTTATCTGAGCGGGCCGATTATCTGCCTCGGAAACTGTCTGGTGGTGAGAGGCAACGTGTGGCCGTGGCTCGAGCCCTTTATCTCAAACCTCAGCTAATTCTTGCCGATGAGCCAACGGGTAGCTTGGATCGTCACAACGCCAAAGCGGTTTTTGAACTGCTCGTGAGCTTAGCGCGTAGCGAGGGCGCGGCAGTCTTAATGGTTACGCATGACGAGGGGCTGGTAGCGGATGTCGATAAGCGTTATTACTTGCTTGACGGCATCTTGCAACTTGATGGCGTCAATGCACCGGGGTAGTGTTCTGCTGACACCAGGGCAAGTCCGTATAAATGATGACATTCTACTAGCGGCAAGCCGGGCAAGATAATGAATGTAGCCTTGAATGTGTTATAAAGTAGACGTATAAAAAGCCCTAGCTGTGGTATTTCTCACGCAAAACTGTGTTACTATCCGAAAAGCACAAGGCGGTGGTGAATATTTCATGAGTTAGATGAAGCTCGTTTATAACCGCCTTAAGCATTTTCTTTGGAGGTGGATATGAGGAAAGTACTGCTTGCCCTAACATTGTTGCTTACATTGGCCTTGGCCGGTGCCCAGACCCTGATCTTTGGTCAGAGCGGTTTGCCGGTCACACTAGACACCGGTCAGGACGGAAACTCGTTGACGCCGGCCTATCAGGTGGTGGAAAATCTGGTGGCTTTTGAACCCGGCACCGGCATACTTGCACCCGGTCTCGCCACCGAATGGTCCGCTAATGAAGACTCCAGCGTTTGGACTTTTAAACTTCGTGAAGGTGTTAGTTTCCAGGACGGTACGCCCTTTAATGCCGAGGCAGTAGTATTTAATCTTGAGCGCTGGAACAACACCGCAAACCCTTATGGCTTCCGGGACGAAGGTAAGACCTATGTGCCCTGGACCTGGATCTTTGGCGGTTTTGACGACGAGAGCGTACTGGTCTCGGCCAGAGCCGTTGACGAATATACCGTCGAGATGACCTTAAGCGGTTCCTTATCCTTCTTGCCCGCTATGCTGGCCTCGAGCTATTTTGGTCTGCACAGCCCGCAAGCCATTATGGAAACGGGTGCCGATTACGGCACACCCAATGGTGGCATTGTGGGTACTGGTCCATTTAGTTTTGTCGAGTGGATCGACGGTGACCGCGTGGTGCTCGAGCGCAACGAAAATTACTGGGGCGAAGCTGCGGGCGTCGAACGTATGGTTTTCCGTGGTATTGAAGACCCGACCGTACGCTTAGCCGAGCTAAAGGCAGGCTCTATTGATATTGCCGTGAACTTGTCTTCGGATGACCTTGAAGCGGTGCAGTCTGACAGCAACTTAAAAGTGGCGACGGCCAGCTCCAACTTAAATGTCGGCTATCTGGCGATGCACCAGGCCAATCCGCCTTTTGACAACGTATTGGTGCGTCAGGCCGTTGCCTACGCTATTGACCGGGAAGCAATTGTTGACGCCTTCTATGCTGGTTTAGGTACTAAGGCCGATCAATTTGTACCTCCGGCACTCTGGGGCCGAGGTGAAATTGAGGATTATCCCTATGATCCCGAAAGAGCCATGGAACTCTTGGCCGAAGCCGGTTTCCCCGATGGTTTTTCTACCGAACTCTGGTACATGCCGGTAAGTCGTCCTTACTACCCCTCGCCCGAGCCGATTGCCACGGCAATGGCAGCCTATTTGGCCGACGTAGGGATTTTGGCCGAACTCAAGACTGAGGACTGGGGTACGTACTTAGACGATTACGACAGCGGTAAGTTCCCCATGTACATGCTTGGCTGGAGCGCCGATTTTGCCGACCCCGATAACTTTGTTTATACCTTCTTTGGTCCGGCTGCCTTCGACCAGCTTGGTTGGGACAGCCCTGAGGCGCAAGACCTGTTAAACGCTGCCCGTCAAGCCGGTTCGCAAGAAGAGCGTCAGGCTTTATACGCCCAGCTTGCTACGCTGCTTAACAGCGAAGTGCCTTCAATTCCGGTTGCTCACAACACGGTTTTGAATGCCACGCGCGCAAATATCGAGGGCTTTATTCCCAGCCCACTGGGTAGCACAGTTTCGTTTAGGAGCGTTACTAAAAACTAAAGATTAAAGACTCTGGGACGCT
>JASBUK010000125.1 GCA_030147925.1 Trueperaceae bacterium | reverse complement strand
ACAGTTTGCTCTGAGCCTGCTCAGACAAGATGCCTCCAAAGGCTCGCTCAAAGGTAAGCGCAAAAGGGCGGCCTGGGATGACGACTTTCGTGCGCGTATCCTCAAGGGGCTTATCCCAAGTTAAGATGCGTCAGCCCTGCCAGGCTTTAAAGTTAGAAGGGAAAGTAAAAAGGAAAAAGAGGCAAAAGAAGGTTTTTCCACTAACTACAAACTACTAACCACAAACTTAGTTAGGCAATCGGTATTAAAGACAGCTAAAGGCGTTATGATGTTCAGGCTGTGTCTGAGCATCCACTTTTAGCCACCCTAAACCAAGCACAATGCGCCGCAGTTGAGCACTTTGAAGGCCCCGCTCTGGTAATTGCCGGTGCGGGTTCTGGCAAGACGCGCACGGTGGTGCAGCGCATTGCCTATCTGATGAGCGTTCATGAGGTCTATCCACAGGAAATCTTAGCTGTCACTTTTACCAATAAAGCAGCGGGCGAATTAAAAGAGCGCGTCGAAAGTCTCATTGGCACAGCGGCCAAAGATTTGTGGGTGAGCACCTTTCACTCGGCCTGTCTGCGTATTTTGCGCAGCTATGGTGAGTTAATCGGTTTAGAACCGGGTTTTGCCATTTATGATGACAGCGACCAGCTGGACTTACTCAAGGAAATTTTGACGAGTTTAAGGGGTTTGGATGACGCCAATCCGCGCATCTTGCGTGCACTTATTGACCGTAGCAAGTCAAGTTTGTGGTCGCCTGAGGTGCTAGCACAAGAGGGTGAACGCTACTTTGGCAGTAGGATTTCGGGTTTGCCCGTTGAGCTTTTAGTGGAGGTGTACCGGCGTTATCAATCACGCTTAAAACGTGCCAATGCTGTGGATTTTAACGATATCTTAGGCCGCACCGTTGAGCTGTTTAACGAACATGCCGAAGTGTTGGACAAGGTACAACAACGCGCCGTATTTATCCACGTGGACGAGTATCAGGACACCAATGCCGCACAATATCAACTTACCCAGCAACTTGCTGGTAAGTATCGCCATTTGATGGTGGTAGGTGACCCGGATCAGAGCATTTATGCCTTTCGTGGGGCCGATGTCCGCAACATCCTTGATTTTCAGCGAGACTATGAGGATGCCGCTGTTTATCGGCTCGAGCTCAACTATCGTAGTGTGGGCAGCGTGCTCTCGCTGGCCAATGCCGTCATCTTGCACAACGAAGGGCGGCTAGAAAAAGATTTGCGCCCGGTAAAAGACAGCGGCGAAAAAGTCAAGATTTATCGCGCCACCGATCACCGCGCCGAAGCCGATTTTGTGGCCCGGCAAGTCGAGCGCCTCATGGCCGAAAAAGAGCTTTCGGCCAACGATTTTGCAGTGCTCTACCACACTAATTCACAGTCCCGCGTACTCGAAGAAGCCATGCGCCGTTTGAGTATTCCCGCCAAAATTGTCGGGGGTGTGGGTTTTTATGAACGTCGCGAGGTCAAAGACATCCTCAGCTATGCTCGAGCCGCTCTAAACCCCGCTGATGACATTGCCTGGCGGCGGGTTTTAAACCGCCCCAAGCGCGGTATCGGCAAAACCAGCGAGGAGAATTTGAGCGGCTGGGCGCGGACGCAGGGGGTTCGCTTTGTCGAGGCGCTGCGCCAGGCTCAAGACATCCTTAAAGGCACTGCGGCAGCTAGTCGCATTGCTACCTTTGTCGAGCTGATGGACGACTTGGCCGAAGCCGCCGAAAGTCTGTCGGCCACACAATTCTTACAGGCGGTACTGGATCAGTCCGGCTATATACAGGCGCTTAAGGACGAAGCCACGTTTGAGGCCCAAGGACGTCTGGAAAACTTAGACGAGCTCTTAAACGCGGTGGCGGAATGGCAAGAAGAGCAGGGCGGTTCGATTGCCGAGTTTTTGGACGAGGCCGCGCTCTTGGCCAGCGTCGATGACCGCGCTATCAAGGCCGTCAATAACGAAGTTCCTGACGAAGCCGTAACTTTAATGACGCTACACAATGCCAAGGGGCTCGAGTTCCCGGTGGTCTTTTTAGTCGGCATGGAGGAAAACCTCATCCCGCACCGCTCTTCTTTGGGCAGCCTCCAGGAAATCGAAGAAGAACGCCGCCTGCTCTACGTGGGTATTACCCGCGCCCAGGAAGAGCTTTTTTTAGTGCACTGTGAGTCGCGCATGAGCTTTGGCCGCACCGAGTTTACCCGCCCCAGCCGTTTTCTCGAAGACGTGCCCAAAGATCAACTGCTGGAAATTGACATCCTTGGACAAGACCTTAGCGACACAGGTCTCAGCAAATACAGCCGCAATGTCTGGACTCCACCTACTACCAGCACAGCTAAGAACAAGGTCGCTAACAGCAGCTTTCGGGGCGGTGAAAAAGTCAGGCATCCCAAGTTCGGTCAGGGCGTCGTCGTCGGGGTGAGTGGCGAAGGGGCTCGAGCCGAAATCACAGTGGTCTTTGACAGCGCGGGGCTCAAATGCTTGCTGGTTAAATACGCCAATCTACACCCGCTGTCTTAATGCTAAGCGGGACATAAGTTCCTGCGTTTTGGCGAGTTGGCCGTGTTATTTTGTTATAGTTCTTCAACGCCTTTACTATTTGCGGCAAGCGGGGTATTGAAGTTAGAAACAAACAAGCAGCCATCTGAATTGGCTCAGTTCTGATTCAGCGATGAGGAGGCCAAACAAGTGAACGCCAAAGCTATCGTGGTAACGTCCGGTAAGGGCGGGGTGGGCAAAACCACCACCACAGCCAACGTGGGTGCTGCGCTTGCTCAGCAAGGTGAGAGAGTCGTGGTTATTGACACCGACGTCGGTTTGCGTAATCTCGACGTTGTAATGGGGTTAGAGGGACGGGTAGTTTTTGACCTGATTGACGTCTTTGAAGGTAAATGTCGCTTAAAACAGGCGCTTATCCGCGACAAGCGTAGTGAAAACCTCTATCTGCTGGCCGCTTCCCAAACAAAGGACAAGAGCTCGCTATCTGAAGCCCGCATGCAAGAAACTGTGCAAAAGCTCTTAGAGGAAGAAGGTTTTGACCGGGTGCTGATTGATAGCCCGGCAGGTATCGAGTCGGGTTTTCAAACTGCAGCCAGCGCCGCGGCCGGCGCGCTGGTAGTGGTCAATCCCGAAGTTTCCAGCGTGCGCGATGCCGATCGCATCATCGGTCTTTTAGAAGCGCGTGAGATCACCGAGGTCAAGCTGATCATCAACCGCTTACGCCCGGAAATGGTCAAACGTGGCGACATGCTCGAAGTTGATGATGTGCTGGAAATTCTGGGTGTCAAACTAATCGGCATCGTACCCGAAGACGAGCAAATTCTCGTTTCTACCAATATTGGTAATCCCATCAGCTTAAGCGATAGCAGCAAGATGGGGGCCGGTACCGCCTTTAGGAATATCGCCAAGCGCATCACCGGCGAAGATATTCCCCATTTAAGCTTTGAACCCAGTGGTGGCTTTTTCTCCGGCTTGCGCCGACTCTTTGGGGGTAGCTGATGTTTGGTCTTTTTCAGCGCAAAAAAAGCAAAGACAAATTAAAAGAGCGTCTTAAGCTGGTTCTCTCTTATGATCGCGCCAATCTCAGCCCGGGTCGCATGGATGAACTAAAAAATGAACTGCTGGCCGTTATCGCCAAATACTTCCCCATGGAGGAAGATAATTACGACGTAAAGCTCGAGCAACACGGTGACCGCATGGTCTTTGTCGCCAATTTGCCGGTTCAGCAATCTTAAGCACAAGCCCTGACGCCAAGAGAGCGTAAAACACCGGCATGGCGGTTTATCACAAATAGTTGGTGGTTTGTAGTGAGTGGTGGGCGGGAGAAACATTTCTCAGGAATGTTTCATCAACGGTAGTTGATGTCCAGGACGAGATTGAATGGGGATTTACTCAATTTTGTGTATGCAACCTCTCCAGCAGTCTATCACCAAAGAGCTGGGCAAACCAGTTGAGGGCTTTTTTCCAATCTCTGATTGGCATGGTCCATTTCTTCGAGGCTTGGCTGATTGCTAAATAAAGGACTTTCAGTAGCGCTTCTTCGCTGGGAAATGCGCCTCTGGTCTTTAAGGGTTTCTTGAGACTGTAATTTAAGGATTCAATAACGTTGGTGGTGTAAATGACTTTTCGGATGTCAGCTGGATAGTCGAAAATGGGAATGATATTTTGCCAGTGCCTG
>JASBUK010000124.1 GCA_030147925.1 Trueperaceae bacterium | reverse complement strand
ACCTTTGCCGCCTTGAGAAATTTGCTCATCGGTCTACTGCATCAGCTTGAAGAACCTGTGCTTCGCTCGGTGCGGCATTTCAGCGCCAATCCTGATGACCTCTACCGGCTTCTTTTACAAGGTACATGATAAAAGCCTGCCGAACCTTTTAAGCAGAATCAGGTTTGTGGAGCAAAGACAAAACATTAGAGCCATAAACGCGGCTCCTTAGCTCGAGCCCAAAAGTCTTGGCTAGCTCATCTAACTTAAGCTGGCTGGGGTGCTGAAAAATGTAGCTTCCGTCCTTAGTGGCAACTTTGGAGCTGAGGATTTTGCAAAAAATATCCTCTAAATCTAGAGGATAGGGGGGCGCGGCAAAGACAATATCAAAACTGTGAGGATGCTTAAAGACAAATTTAAGGGCGTCTCCATGGACGATATCGGCAGCCAGTTTGAGCTCTCTGGCGTTGTATCTAATAACGTCGGCGGCTTCTTTGCTGAGGTCGACACAGGTACTCTGCCAACCCCTTGAGGCGGCCTCTAAACCGATGGCGCCCGAGCCGCTGAATAAATCAAGAAAGCTGCCCCGTTCATAAAATTCGAGGATATCAAAGAGCGCTTCACGCAAACGAGCGGGGCTGGGCCGGGTACCGCGTTTGGGGATTTCGAGGCTACGACCTTTGGCGCTGCCGCCAATGATGCGAGGTTTGGACATGCTGGCTAGAATAACTCATTGCAGTTTGTTGGCGCTAAAAATTCATAGTCCCAGATAGGCCTTTTTAACCATCGGATGGCCCATGAGTTCGGGTGAAGGTCCGCTTAGCACCAGTTTGCCATTGTCTAAGACATAAGCCCGGTCACTGATCTTTAGAACCTGCTGAACATTTTGCTCAACTAAGAGAATCGGTAGGCCAGTTTCAGCCACGCTGCGAATCACTTGCATGACTTCTTTAACTAACAAAGGAGCCAGCCCTAAAGAAGGTTCATCCATAAGAAGCATCTTAGGTCCAAGCATCAAGGCTCGAGCAATTGCTACCATCTGCTGCTGACCACCCGAGAGTGCCCCGGCTAAATCCTTACGTTTATTGATCAGGTCGGGGAAGAGACTGTAAACCCTAGCTAGGTTCTCTGCACGCTTTTTACGAGCAGAAGGCAGATAAGCACCCAAAGAAATATTTTCTTCAACGGTCATGTTGGCAAAGAGTTGTCGACCCATGGGTACGTGGGCGATGCCAAGCGCGGCTATTTCATGGGGCTTTTGTACTCCGAGTTCTTGACCGTCAAAGATGACTTGCCCACCCCAAGGTTTAATCATGCCGGAAATGGCGCGCAATATAGTTGATTTACCACTGCCATTACCCCCGACTAAGCCAACTAGTTCATGAGTACCAACCTCAAGACTGACCCCAAATACCACCTTAAGTTCACCGTAGCCTAGATCGACATTGGTAATTTTCAGAATAGGCTCAGTCATCGCTACCTCCTAAATAGGCTTCGATGACCGTGGGGTCACTGGTGACTTCTTCAGGGCTACCCTCGGCAATTTTTTCGCCAAAGGCCAAAACGATAACATGCTCTGCAAGTTCAATAATCACGCGCATGATGTGCTCGACCATCACGATGGCTAGACCTTCGCTGCTAAGACCTCTGACAAAAGTAACCATTTCTTTTAGCGCAGGTGGGTTTAGTCCTGCCATTACCTCGTCTAAAAAAAGTATTTGTGGTTTGACTGCCAAAGCCTTAGCTAGCTCGAGCCTGCGGCGTCTTGCTAAGTTAAGATCTGCCGAGGGTTGCCTAGCACGATCTGCTAGGCCAACTTTTTCTAGTGACTGCCAGGCCAGTGCCTCGGCTTCTCGGCGGTTACTGGTATTAAGAAAGGCCGGCACCAAAACATTTTCTAGTACAGTCAGCTCTTCAAAGGGGCGTTCAATCTGAAAGGTGCGTCCCATGCCCCGGCGGATACGCGCATAGGGCGCTAGACGACTGACATCTCGCCGCAGCAAACTGACTCGCCCCTTATGTAGGGGGGCATAACCGGTAAGCGCATTAAACAGCGTGGTCTTACCCGCACCATTAGGACCAATAAGACCTAAAATCTGCCCTGATTGGACACGTAAAGATACGTTGTTTACGGCAACAAGGCCGCCAAATCGCACAACTATACCTTCAGCTTCGAGTACTTCGGGCATAGCGTCTCCTAATGATGCGGTGCTCGAGCTGACCCATAAGCCCGCGAGGCATGAACAGAATAACTACGAGGATAAGAACACCGTATATAAGCAGATTGGCTTGTGCAAAAATGTTGCGGAAAAGCTCAGCCGAAAACACCAGCAGCACTGCCCCAATCGTAGGACCCCAGATAGTGCCGCGGCCACCGATAATGGCGGTTAGGGCGATTTGTACTGAAAGTGGCAAAAAGAAAATATCGTGTGGTTCTAAAAACGATAGAAAGACGCCGTAAATAGCACCTCCAAGCGCAGTCAGTGCACCCGAAATCATAAAAGCCTGCAGTTTTACTCTCGTTGGGTTGATACCGGCAGCCTGAGCCGAGGCCTCATCCTCGCGAACTGCTCGCATCTGATAGCCAAACTTGCCTTTGGCAAAGCCAATGATTATGCGAATAACTATCACCGTATAAGCCAGCGCTAGATAATACTGAGTTTGGCGGTCAAACAGGTCTAGACCAAAAGGCTCCCGCAGGGAAAAAATAAAAATGCCCTGAGCGCCCCCGGTCAACCAGCGTTCGTTGATGGCAATAAGCCTGAGAATTTCTGCCACGGCAATGGTTGAGAGTGTGAAATAAGGGCCACGTAAACCAAAAGTAAGACTACCCCAAGCCCAGGCTAAGGCTGCAGCTAGCCCCATGCCAATAAGCACAGCCCACCAGGGAGCAAGATCAAAACGTGTTGCGCTTAGCGCTATGGTGTAAGCACCTAGCCCCACAAAGGCGGCGTGACCTAAGCTGGACTGACCGGCCCATCCACCCAAAACATCCCAGGCGCTAGCCCAGCTGGCGAAAAGCAACAATGTGATAGCTAAGCTGAGATAGCCTGGTAGTAATAAGGGAAACAGGATGCCAACTGCCAAAAAGATAGCAAGTCCGGTAAATTTACTCATACGCGCTTTACCGTCTTTCCAAAGAGCCCTTCGGGCCTGAGCAGCAGCACTAACAAGAAGGCAACAAGCCCATAAGCGTCGCGGTAACTATTAGAAATATAAGAAGCGCCTAAAACCTCCACCACCCCAAGCAAAAGACCACCACCAATTGCTCCCCAGATATTGCCAAGCCCTCCAAGTACGGTAACAACAAAAGCTTTTAAGGTAAAAACTGGGCCAGTTATAGCAGGCGTGGCAAAGAGCTGTGGGATGAGGATGATGCCGGCTGCTATAGCCAGCACCATGCCAAAACCAAATACCAAAGAGTGAATGGCTAAGGTATTGATGCCTATGAGTTCGGCCCCGAGACGATTTTGAGCTGTGGCACGCACGGCTTTTCCGGCTTCGCTACGGGTTAAAAACAAGTAAAGCCCGATGATTACTACCAAAATGACAGCACCGGCGATTAGCTGAATCAGTGAAAGAGTAATGGGACCTAGCTTAATGGTAGCAGTGGCATAAGAAACATACAAAGAATTGGGCTCAGCTCCGAAAATAAGCAGCAGGGTGTTTTGCAAAATAAGAGCTAAGCCCAGAGTGGCTAGTAGAGTGCTGTCTTCGGGGGCATCAACCAGGGGGCTAAGAATAATGCGCTCGAGCACCAAGCCCAATAAAAAACCAAGCGGCAAGGCGATCAAAAGGCTCAAATAGGGATCTAAACTAAGTTGCCTGTAGATGACCAGAGCACTGTACATGCCGATAACCACAAAGTCACCGTGAGCAAAGTTAATAACCCGCATCACGCCAAAGATAAGAGATAGACCAACGCCAATAAGTGCGTAGACGCCACCAATAAGGAGTCCGTTAGCCAGATTTTGAATGATGGTGGTTAAAATATCCATAATAAGCTAACCGGGGATAGATTGGTCTATCCCCGGATGCGAATTGGTCAACTAGCGAGCGTTCCAGATAGGTGTGGGGAAGATAATTTCACCCACGGCAGCAGCCTCTGGAAAAACGGTTATAAACTCGCCACTTTGCACCTGCTGGGCAATCATCTTAATAGGATTCTGATTTTGATAGCCATTTTCACTGGCAAAACGTATGGGTCCATAAACCGTGTCGGGCAGGTTAGTGCTGGCCAGAGCCGCTTGTACGCTTGCCGGGCTAAGATCCTCGGCCCGTCTTAGGGCATCTACAGCTGCTATGATGCCCGCATAACCCTGAGCGGCATGATAGGCTGGCTCTTTACCACCTAGTTGCTCTTTGAGTTTTTCGTAAAGATTTTCAGCACCCGGATAAGATACGTCTTTGGTCCAGGCCGTAGCTGTAATTACATAATCAGCGGCATCGCCTGCTCCTTCTAAGAAGTTAGGCAGAGCAAAGCCTGCTGCTCCACCGGCAAAGATCTTGGCATTTAAGCCTACTTCTTTCGCCTGACGCATAATGCCTACAGAATCTTCAGCATAAGAGACCATAAAGACGACATCAGGATTGCTTGCCTTAAAGCGGTTTAGCACCGGACGGAAATCAGTTACACCGCGGTCATAGCTTTCGCGTTCGACGATATTATAGCCGCGCTCATCCGCTAATCTGAGTGCTGCATCTGAGACTGCTGTTTCAAAATTGCCGTTACCGTGAATCAGGGCGATATTTTGCAAGCCACCGCCGTTGTTGGCGTTTAGTGAGTCGAAGATATCAAAGAGTACTTCAGCATAAGCCGAGGCAGGTTGATTCAAGCGAAACACCCACTCAGAACCGGGTTTGGTAATGGCATCATCGGAACTGGTGAACACTAGGAAGGGGAAATTCTCACGAGTAAAGTACTGTCCTAAGGGATTGGTGATAGAAGAAGAGTAAGCACCAAGAACGATAGGAACGTCGCTTCTGAGCAGTTTTTCGGCAGCAGCTAAAGCGGCGTTAACATTAGAGGTATCATCCTCTAAAAGAATTTCTACGGGCTTACCGTTAATTCCACCGGCGGCATTTACCTCTGCAAGTGCTACGGCCATGCCGGCTTGCTGTTGCGCACCAAATTCAGCAAAGCGCCCTGTTATGCTGGTAATAACTCCAATTTTTAGGGTTTCTTGTGCCAGAGCCAAAGAACCAACCAGGAAAAATACCATTAGCCACATACGCTTCATAACAACCTCCTAGCCTTGCTTACGCCCAGGCCAAATGAATAATTTTCTTAAGCAAGATGAGCCTAGCAGACGTAATAAGAATGCGTCAAGAGTTACTGAGTACACAAGCGTTTTTAGTGTGACTAGTTTTGTTTTTAGAGGGTCTGACATAGACAGACTTTTTAAAAAAGCTAGCTTAGTGCTTTTATCAACTCTAGGTCTTAACTGGCGCGTTTTTGGTATAACGCATTGTGATTCGTTCTCTTGCACCTGACGAACTGGAGTGGTTTATCGCCAGCTACTACACCTTCCTGGGCCACAGCAGTCCCAGAAGCTTTGCGCATCGCGCGGTTTTAACCATGCGTGAAATCGAGGCCGAAGCCAATAAAAGCTTTGTATTGTTAAACAGCACAGGGCAGCCGCTGGCCGGGACTCATGTCTTGGCCCCCAATCCGGATGATGACAACCAGAACCTACACCTAAGCAATATCTGGTTTAGCCAAGATGCCAGCGACCTCAGCACTTTGCTTACGGAATTGCTACGCAGATTTCATCATGAAGCGGCCTATTGTCCACTTTATAATTTTTCCGAACAGGTTTCTAAGCGCATTGCGCCGGTCTTTACCGACTTAGGCTTTAAGCTCGAGCAGTCCCATGACATGGAGTTTGCCTTAGCGGATTTACCTCCTTTGGGCATGCCGTTGGTCTTGGAAGCCTGGAGCCATCAGAGTGACCTAAAGTTTCGAGAGGTCTTTGCGCAAGCCGAAGGTTTTGTGCCTTCGGAGCGGCTGTGGGCCTGGCTTAAGCGCTGGCGCGGTAAATTCCGACCCGACTACTGGTTTATCGCTCGCGGGACGTTGGATCAAGAGCCTGTGGGCTATGCTTTTTACGGTGCTCATCAGACCGGGCTGGAGGGCTCGTATTATCTCACGGCAGCCGGAGTGCTAACTAAGTACCGTTCCTCAAGCGAAATGTTGCGCCGTCTGGTGATCTCAAGCATGCACGACTTAGCGACCAGAAGCCCCTTGGGGCATATCTTTACGACGGTTGCCGAACAAGATCCCAAACTCATTCAAATATTTGAGTCGTTGGGTTTTGTGACGAATCAAAAATACCCAGTGTATGTAAAAAAACCCGAATAGATTAAAGCAGTTTTTGTTATACTCCCCGCATGCAATTATTGCTTCGCTGGTTGTTAAACGCCTTGGCGCTGTGGCTTACCACTTTGCTTGGCGTCGGTCTTTCTTTTAGTCAACCGGGTTTAGGGCCGGTGCTTATTGCCGCACTGGTGCTTGGCTTGGTCAATGCTGTCGTTCGTCCGGCCATGATTATCCTGACTTTGCCTTTAACGGTCCTGACTCTGGGTTTGTTTTTGCTGCTGGTCAATGCTTTGGCTATCGCCATTGTGGCCGTGTTGACACCTCTGGAAGTCTCGGGTTTCTGGGGTGCTGTTTTCGGCGCTTTGATTCTCAGCATCATCAGCGCCATTCTTTCCGGCCTGATTAAAACTGAGCGGGAAACAGTGATAGTGCGGGGGCGTTAGCACTTTTTGCCGCCATTTAGCTAAAGCTATGGCAGATATTTTTCCCAGATAGGGTCGATATTGGGCAACACCCCATAGGCCGAACTAAACATAAACCGTGGAGCAAAGGGTCTACGCCTTAGCTTCATATTGGCTTCTTCTGGAGTGCGGTCACGCTTTTTGGCGTTGCAACGGTGGCAACAGGCCACTACATTATCCCAACTGGTGGACCCTTTGCGGCTGCGTGGTAGCACGTGGTCAAGTGTTAGATCGCTGCTCTTGACACCACAATACTGACAGCGGTGATCGTCGCGCCGAAAGACGTTTTTGCGATTAAAGGCGACCCGTTGCCGGTAAGGTCGTTTGACAAACTTTTTGAGCCTGATGACGCTGGGAACGGCAAAGACCTGACTAGGAGAGCGCAGCACGCGATCACTGTCTTCGACGCGTTCGGCAACTTCGTACATGAGCAAGGCCACTGAACGTTTCACCGAACAGACATGCAAAGGTTCATAGCTGGCATTGAGGATAAGCACCCTGGCGGCGTTTAAATTATCGATGGGCTTGAGTAAGTCCAGCTCATCGTCGGGTGCGAACGGATCAATAATTAGCTTGTTTGGGTCCTGAGTGGCGGCAGTTCTCCCTAAATGGCGTTGTTGCATTATAGCCTAAGCTAAAAATGTCATCGTAATGCAAGGCGCTCTTGGTGACTTAGCGTTTTTCTTTAGCCAGCTCGAGCAATTTTTCTATCAGCTCGCCGTAGCTTATGCCAGCGGCCTCCCAGAGTTTGGGGTACATGCTGGTGGTGGTAAAACCAGGCACGGTGTTTATCTCGTTAAGAAAAAGTCGGTTTTTGGTTTCCGAGTAGAAAAAGTCAACCCTGGCCAGACCTGCGGCGTCGATGGCCGCAAAAGCTCTAAGGGCCAAATCACGGCACTGGGCGGCAATTTCGGGCGGGAGCTCAGCAGGTATCTTTAGCTCGGCCTGGCCTTCGGTGTACTTGGTGTCATAGTCATAAAAGTCGTTGTTAAAGCATATTTCACCGACCGGGCTAGCCTGGGGATTGTCATTACCGAGCACCCCGACCTCTAGCTCGCGGGCGTTTTCTACGCCCTGTTCGACGATGATGCGGCGGTCATATTTTGCGGCTTCGTCTAGTGCCTTGCTCAGGCCGGAGCGGTCTATGGCTTTGCTGATGCCTACGCTCGAGCCCAGATTGGCAGGTTTTACAAAAAGCGGGAAGCTTAAGTCTGTTAGCATCTTAAGCACTTGCTCCGGCTGGTTTTGCCAGGCTTGGCGTGTGACGCCGCAATAGGGGACCTGGGGCATTTGCTGGGAGCTAAACACAGCCTTCATCATGAGTTTGTCCATACCCACGGCACTGGCCAAAACATCGGAACCCACGAAAGGCAAAGACATGAGCTTTAGTAGTCCCTGAATGCTACCGTCTTCGCCAAAGGGGCCGTGCAACAGGGGAAAGACAACATCAAAATCTTCTGTCGCAATGTTTTGTAAGGCGCCGCTCATAACATCATCAGACCTTACTCCGCCTGAATTTAAAGCCCTACAGGAAGCCTCGAAAGATAGCAAGCTGCCTGATTTATCAATAACCAGTGGACTGACGGCAAATTGATCGCCGACGGCAGCTAAAACAGACCGTGCCGAGGACAGCGAAACTTCATGTTCTTCGGATTGTCCGCCGCAGAGCAGGAGCACGCGGTTTCTTTTCATGATTGCCCTTTAGTGTGTAAATTACACATTGTGTGTATAGATTACGCCTCTAAGACCTGTGGGTCAAGCCCAAGATTTCACAACTAAGCTTGCCAGTCTGGTGGCCGCTTCTCTAAAAAGGCCGCTACTCCTTCTTTTAACTCGGTGGTTGTGCGTGCCAAGGCATTGATCTCACTGGCATAGCGCAAGCCCTCGCTAAGGCCCATGCCAGGCAGGTCGGCCAACAGTGATTTGGTCATGGCCAGTGAACTGGGCGCGTTGGCGGTTATTTGCATAGCTAACTCTAGAGCGTGATCCAGTACTTTTTCTGGAGCTGTGATGTGGTTGACCAAGCCCATGTGCCGTGCTTCGTTTGCCGAGATGAGGCGGGCGCTCAACAGCAGATCGCGAGTATGTTTTTCGCCTACTTGCCGAAGCAGAAAGACCGCAACAAGAGCGGCCACGAAACCAATACGCGCTTCGGTGTAGCCAAGCTTGGCTGTTTCGCTCATGACCACCACGTCGCAGACCGAGGCCAGCCCGGCACCCCCCGCAATAGCATGACCGTTGAGTGCGGCAATAATGGGCTTGGGAAAGGTGTAGATTCGCTTAAAAAGCTCGGCAAGTTGTGCTGAATCATGGCGGTTTTCTTCGGTGGAGCGCTGACTTATGCTCTGTAGATCACTAAGGTCGAGGCCGGAGCAAAAAGCTTTGCCGCTGCCGCTAAGCACCAGTGCGCGCACGCTACTATCATTTTCACTTTCGCTTAGTTCGCTTAGCAAAGCCTGGCGCAGTTCATTGTTTAGGGCATTGCGCACTTCGGGCCGGTTTAGGATGAGTCGGCGCACGCCATTGTGATCTGTCGTCAAAAGAACGGGCATGGGCCTATTGTATAAAGCTAAAAGCCAGTCATTGAGTTATACATTATGCATTTAGCCTGCTAAGGTGAGCTTACCATGACAGAATACGAGGCTCTACTTGATTACCGCCGCTTGGTTGCGGAGCTTTACGCCCAGTTGCGCAGGTCTGAAATTTTGCCGCTGGAGCGCTTTGCATACTTTAAGGAAGCTAGAGACAGGCTCTTTCGCACTCATTTACAATCGCCTCTTTCCGGAGAACAACGCACCCGCTTTAAGGGACTTCGGTATTTCCCTTATGATCCAGCGCTGAGTTTTTTGCTTGAGGTGGATGGCAAAGTTGAACGAGAAGTTTTTGAAATTGAATTATCAACAGATGGGCGCATTGAGATAGAGCGTTTTGGTAAGGTTCATTTTAGCTGGCAAGGGCTTAAACATTCACTCTCGCTCTTTTGGATAAAAGGTTATGGCGGTGGTGTATTCTTACCGTTTAAAGATAGCAGCAATAGTCAGGAGACTTATGGCGGCGGACGCTATCTGCTCGACACCATCAAACACGCCGATTTGGGTCAGCAGGGTGCAAAGTTGGTGCTTGACTTCAATTTTGCCTATAATCCCTCATGTGCCTATAACAGCCGCTGGTCCTGTCCGCTTGCGCCTGTGGAAAATAGTTTGCCCGTACCGCTTTATGCTGGTGAAAGGGCTTTTGGGTTAGCCGAATGACTGAGCTGCTGTTGTATCGAGGTTGACAGTTCTGCGTTGGCGTAGTTGCTAGGGTTAAGAGTCTGCATAGAAAAACTTAAGTAGGAGGAGTGAGGAATGATGTCAACACCCATTAAGATTCGCAAGCCTGTGATGTGGCCGTCTTACAAGATTCGAAGTCTACTGATTGCTGTGGCGCTGATTCTTGCCGGGTTGGTGCTGGGCGGTTTGGCTAGTGCTCAAAGCAGTTTGCGGGTAGCGCTGGAAATTCCGGTTCAGCTCGATCCGGCTTTTGCTTCTTCGGATAGTGAAATTGCCGTGCTAAACAATGTCTATGACTATTTGGTCGATGTCGATTCGGGCAACAACATCATTCCGCGCTTAGCTTCTTCCTGGACGGTCAGTGAAGACGGCTTAAGCTATACCTTTAGCTTAGTAGAAGGGGTGAAGTTTCATGATGGCAGCCCGCTGAGCGCCGAGGATGTAGTCTGGACCTTTGACCGCCTGCGTGATCCGGAGCTCGAGCTGCCTACAGCCAATCTATACAGCAACATTGCCAGCATTGAGGCGACCGGACCGCTTGAAGTTCGCTTTACCCTTAAAGACACCAATCCGTTTTTTCTCTATGATTTGAGTGACAATCACGCGTTGATTTTGAAAGCCAATACCGAGGACGCCACCAACTTTAATGGCACCGGCCCCTTCGTGGTGGACAGTTACAGCCCGGAAAATCGCATGGAGCTTAGCGCCAACCGGGAATATTTTATGGCCGGTAAACCGGGGGTGGATAAGCTCGAGCTGATCTTTTTCAGCGATCAGGTCGCGGCGGTGGAGGCGGTTCGTGGGGGCCAGGTCGACCTGGTGATGCGCATGCCCACCCCGCTTTTTGTGAGTTTGCAAAACCAGCCGGGCTTAGAAACGGTGGCTGTGCCCACCAATGGCTTTGACCTTATCCGCCTGCGTGCAGATAGGCCTCCTGGCAATGATCCTCGGGTGATGCAAGCTCTGAAACTCGCCACTGACCGTGAAGCTATCCGCGAAATCGTCACCCTTGGTTTTGGCGCACCCGGCAAAGATACTCCGATTGGGCCGCTTTACGAAAGTTACTACGCCGCCGATCTGGAAGTGCCGGCACGCGATGTGGCCAAGGCGCGCGCCTTACTGGCCGAAGCTGGCTATGGCGATGGACTGAGGCTCGAGCTCCACACTCCCGATTCGGGTGACCGCCCCGATCTGGCGGTAATCCTCAAAGAGCAGTGGGCAGAAGCGGGCGTAGAAGTGGATGTTTTGGTAGAGCCGGAGAGCGTTTATTACGGTAACAACGGCTGGCTTGAGGTAGACCTTGGCATTACCGGTTGGGGTTCAAGGCCCATTCCGCAATTTTACTTAGATGTCATGTTGGTTTGTGGTGCCAAGTGGAATGAAGCTGCTTTTTGTGAAGAGTCGTTTGATGAGCTGGTGCAAATCGCCGGCTCCACTCTAAACGAAGAGGAGCGCATTGCCACCTATCGCGAAATTCAAGCCTTTTTAATCGAGCAAGGGCCGTTTATAATCCCTTATTTCTTCCCACAGTTTGGCGTCATCAGTGACCAATTTATGGGTTTTGACATGAAGGCCTTCCCTGGTCGTACTGACCTAGCAGCTATTCGCCCTAAATAAACTAACTGTTAATTGTGGCTGTTATTACCCCTGGCGATGCAAGCGCGCGTCGCCAAAGCCCGCCCTTACGGCTGCTGGCCGCGCGTAAAGCGCGGCCAGCTTCTGCTGTTGGTACCAGCATTGTGGTGGTTTTTTTGTTAGTTGCCGTCTTAGGCCCGGCATTAGCACCCTATAGCGCCACAGAACAGGTGTTTAGCGAGGCGCGGCAGGCTCCTACATTCAGCCACTTGTTTGGCACGGATCGGCTTGGCCGCGATGTCTTTAGCCGGGTGGTCATTGGAGCGCGAGATATTCTGTCCTTAGCAGGTCTAGGGACAGCATTGGCAGTCTTTATCGGCCTGGTTTCAGGCTTGTTGAGCAGCTACATTGGGGGCTGGTTTGAAGAATTACTATTTCGCTTTTATGACAGCTTGTTAGCAATGCCGGCCCTTTTACTGGCGCTGTTGCTCTTAGGTACGCTTGGCCCCTCGCGCAACAGCGTACTTTTTGTCATCACCATTGCTTATATCCCTATTGTGGCCAGGGTGGTTCGTAGTGTGGTGCTTGACACCAAGACCAAAGATTTTGTCGCCGCCGCCCGTATGCAGGGCGAGTCTTTGCCTTATATTCTTTTTCGCGAAATTTTGCCGTCGGTTTTACCGGCTTTGGCCGTAGAAGCGGCCTTACGTTTTTCCTACGCTATATTTTTAGTGGCGTCCTTGGGTTTTTTGGGTGTAGGCGTGCAACCTCCTAACCCAGACTGGGGACTCATGGTCAGCGAAGCCCGAACCTATGTTTCCTTAACGCCCTGGGCGCTGTATTTTCCTGCTGCGGCCATCTCGCTGCTGATTATCGGTATCAATCTCATGGCAGATGGGCTAAAGCGGGTACTACAGTTAGAAAGCTGAGAAACAATGACTACGGCTGCTCTAAAAATCTCTGATTTAAACGTTTCTTATCAGCAAGAAGGTCGTTGGTTTGACGCCTTGCGAGGTGTCAGTTTGCAAATTGCCCCGGGGCAGACCTATGGTTTAGTGGGTGAGAGCGGCAGCGGTAAATCAACCTTAGCGCTGTCTGTCATTCGTTTTTTGAGCGAAAATGGCCGGGTGCGCTCAGGCAAGATTGAGCTGGCTGGTCGGGATGTCATGTCACTGACCGATGCCGAGCTGCGCGAGTTTTGGCGCAAGTGTGTCAAGCTGGTTCCACAAAACCCCTTACCGTCTTTAAATCCTTCACTGCGAATTGGCCGACAACTACGCGAGGCGATTTATCCACCTCTTAATGCCGCTGGCGCAAACCTTAAGGTGCTCGAGCTCTTAGAAAGCGTAGGTATGGCCGATCCCAAGCGTATTGCCAGGGCTTATCCGCACCAGCTTTCCGGCGGTATGCAACAGCGGGTGGTAATTGCCATGGCGCTGGCCAGCGAGCCGGATTTACTCATTCTGGATGAGCCGACTACCAATCTCGATGTTACTACCGAAGCAACCATCCTCGACCTGATTCGTGACCTCATTAAAGACCGCAATACCGCTGTGCTCTATGTGTCGCACAGTCTGGGTGTGGTGGCGCAAATATGTGACCGGGTGGCCGTTCTTTACGGCGGCGAACTTGTCGAAGACGCCGATGTGCTTAAGCTTTACCGCAAACCCCTTCATCCTTATACCCAAGGTCTATTGGACAGTGTGCCGCGTATCGGCCAGGACAAGACCAAGTTACAACTGCGACCCATCCCCGGACAGATTCCAGGGGCGGAACTGCCCAGCGGATGTATTTTTGCACCTCGTTGCCCCCTGGCAATAGAGATATGCCGCAGCGAGCGCCCCAAGCTGGAACTGCCGTGGGCCGGGCGCAGAGTCCGCTGCCATCGCTGGCAGGAAATTGCCGATAATCAGGCCGACCCCAGGCAGCCTCTAAAATTTGTAACCGCTAGCGAAGTCCCAAATGCTGAAGTCGAGACGGTACTGAAGCTTAGCGAAGTGAAAAAACGTTTTGCCGTCCAGCGCTCACTATCACAAGTGCTCAGACAAGAAGCGGCTAAGCAGGTTCGTGCTGTCGATGGTATTGATTTGAGTATTGGACGAGGTAAAACCCTGGGGTTGGTAGGGGAGAGTGGCAGCGGCAAATCAACTTTGGCCCGCTGTATTGTCGGCCTGGTGCCGCGTAGCGAAGGCGATATCAGCCTGTTAGATATTCCCCTAGCACGGACACTTTCTGCACGAGACAAGACCGTGTTGCGCAGCTTGCAGATGGTACTGCAAAGCCCGGATGAGGCGCTTAACCCCTATCTTAGGGTCGACCAGACCCTGCGTCGTCCGTTGCAGCGATTGGCAGGGCTAAAGAGACAAGAGCTGGACCAGGCTGTAGTCAATTTGCTTAAGGCAGTTAAATTGAGCCCAAGCTATGCCGAACGCCTGCCCGGTCAGCTCAGTGGCGGCGAAAAACAGCGTGTGTCCATTGCTCGAGCCTTTGCCTCGCAGCCTGACTTGCTGCTTTTTGACGAGTCCGTGTCGGCGCTCGATGTCTCTGTGCAGGCAGCTATCGTGAATTTGCTGTCCGAGTTACAGCAAGAGCACCAGAGCAGCTATTTGTTCATTTCTCACGACCTGTCGGTGGTGAGTTATTTAGCAGATGAGATAGCTGTTATGTATTTGGGCGTTATCACGGAAATAGGCAAAACTCAAGACGTGCTAAAACCCCCGTATCATCCTTATACTGAGGCTTTGCTCTCGGCGATTCCGCTAATCGACCCGGAGGCCGCTCAAGAACATATTCGTTTAGTGGGAGAAGTGCCAAGCCCGGTCAATCTGCCGACTGGTTGCCGTTTTCATACGCGTTGCCCACGCTTTTTGGGCAAAATCTGTGGCACGACAGAGCCCCCCTGGCAAGAGGATGAAAGTGGCAAGCGCATCAATTGTCACATTCCTTTGAGCGAGCTAAAGACGCTTCAAAAACAAGCCTTTAATTTTGACCATGAGGAGGTTTGAGGAGCTTGGCTAAATTCATCCTCAGACGATTGGGTTTTCTTTTGCTGACCCTGCTGCTGACTTCGGTGATTATCTTCCTGATTACCCAACTGCTTCCTGGAGACGTGGCGCGAATCATTTTAGGACGTGAGGCCAGCGAAGTTGCTCTGCAAAACCTGCGTCGTGAACTGGGTTTGGACAGGCCGCTTCTGCTGCAATATCTGACTTGGCTGGGCAATTTTCTCAGTGGAAATTGGGGCATTTCATTTAGCACCGGTCAGGCCATCAGGCCGTTTGTCCTAGAACGCCTGGGTAACTCGCTTATGTTAGCGGAACTGACCCTGCTTATTGCCGTACCTCTGTCCATTGCACTTGGGGTCTTGGGGGCACTCAACGAGGAAAAATTGCTCGATAACATCATCAGCGTTGTTTCGCTGGCGGTGGTGGGGCTACCAGAATTTGTCACTGGTTTGGTGCTCATACAGATATTTTCTTTTAGGCTTAATGTGCTGCCGGCCAGCTCGTCGATTCGTCCGGGGACTGGGTTTTTTGAGGCCTTGCCCATGCTGATCTTGCCGGCAATAACTGCGACCCTGGTACTACTGGCCTATATTGCTCGGATGACCCGGGCAAGTGTTATCGAGGAACTAAAAAAGCCCTATGTGCGCACGGCCTCGCTAAAAGGACTCTTGCCACGGCAGGTGATTTGGGGTCATGTGCTGCGCAACGCCCTGCTGCCGACGATTACCGTCGTTGCCATTAGTTTTGGTTGGCTGATTAGTGGTTTGATTGTGGTAGAGAACGTCTTTAACTATCCCGGTATTGGCAGGCTCTTAACCTTTGCGATTGATCGCCGCGACTTGCCGCTTTTACAAGCCATCACTTTAGTTGCTGTACTTGGCTTTGCGCTGGCTAATCTTGCCGCTGACCTGCTCTATGCTTACTTAAATCCACGGATTCGTTTTGACTGAACATGGCTCTCATTAGTATCCCAGGGTTTTGTCCACCACATTGCGCAAAGCTTCACTGGCGCGATAGCGTCTTAAATTATCCAAGAAGATGTCTAAGGCACGCTCATTGTACTTTGGAGTGCTGCCCGAATAGTGGCTGCTAATAATGACGTTGTCCATAGCCCACAGAGCTGATGTTTTTGCTAAAGGCTCGCTTTCAAAAACATCGAGCCCGGCTCCGGCAAGCCAGCCCTTTTGCAGAGCATGAATAAGTTCATCTTCTACGACAGTGCTGCCCCGACCGATATTGATTAGCACAGCTGACGGTTTCATAGCACGCAGTTCCCGGCTGCCGATAATCCCTTTTGTCTCATGGGTGAGGGGTACAGTTAGTACCACGGCATCGGCTTTCGGCAACAATTGCGGCAGTGATTCCAGACTATACATGGCTTTAACTCCAGGTGCGTTTATGCTCGGATTGCGGCGTACGCCCAGAACCCGCATACCCAGGGCATTGGCCAGCTTGGCAGTGCGTTGGCCAATGGCGCCGACGCCAATAAGCAGCATTGTCTGACCCGCCAATTCAAATAGATTTTCAGGCTCGGCTAACCACTCTTGCCTTTGCTGGGCATAAGCGGCTTGGTGCAGGGCTCGAGCAAAGCTGAGCAGCATTGCCAGGATATGTTCGCTGATGGGTATGGCGTGAATACCCGAGACATTGGTCAAAATGAAATCAAGCTCTTTGGCTTCGGGATGACGCATGAGCCAGTCGGCCCCGGCACCCCACTGTTGGAACCAGCGCAATGAACTTGCCCTGCGGAGCAAGTCGCGGGGAAACCTGCGGACGGCAATTTCAATTTCATCTAAAGCATCTTCAATTTCTGAGCGCTGGGTCGTAAGCAAAAGCTTCATGTTGGGCGCTAAGGCCTGCACCCAAGCAAGTTGTTGTTCTGAAAGAACCTGAGGTTCAAAGCCAAGTAAGATAGTGTTCATACCAACTCCTAATCGTTCTGTTTTGTAAAAACTTAGTGTATAGCATACAATTGGGGAAACTTGCCGGGTGGCAGCAGAGTTTTGTCTTTGTCACCCTTTTAAGGGTGTGATCTGTGGGGTATTGCATGCACCTTGAAGCATTTCAGATATGGGCGGCTGATGCGCGGCAATTGCACACGGTTTTTGAAAGTTTGGTCGAAGGACTCGTTATCTTTAATCAAGATGGTGACGTTTTGTATATGAATCCATCAGCCAAACGCCTTTGTGGTTTTGAGCAGCTTAGTGACGATAGCCTAAAGCGTCTGAACATTTCAGAAAATACTGAGGAGCTCGAGCTTTTTTACCTGGATGGGCGTCCCGTGAGCGCTGAGAAGTGGCCGATTAGGCGCATTTTACAAGGTGAGAGTTTTTCCAATGTCGAGCTGAAAGTTCGTCGGCCAAATACAGGTGAGCTATGGGTTGCCAGCCTTAGCGGCTCACTCGTTGAAAACGAGTTGGTTATTGGAGTTTTAACCATGCAGGATATCAGCACCCAAAAGGTAGCGGAGGAGAGGTTTTCTGCAGCTTTTCACGCCTCACCCGCACCCACGGTAATCACCGATTTGGCGGATATGCGGATTGTTGATGTAAACGATAGCTTCCTGCAGTTAATAGGCTATAAGCGTTCTGAGTTTGTCGGTCAAATTTTTGACTCGCGAGCTATGGTTGTTGACCCGGAAATTGTCTCACGGGCTCGAGCCGCCCTCCTTAAGGGCAAGTCGGTAGCGCCAACCGAGGTGCGTTTGCGTGACAAGATGGGGCGACTACACCACATTATTGCCGCTGCCGAGTCAATTAAATTTAATGGTGTTGTTTGCGCACTGGTAACGCAAATTGACGTCACCGAGCGCAAAAATGCCGAGGAAAAGCTACGGCGCTTAGCCGATTTTCAAAAGGCGCTGGTTGATATTATCGCTGAGCTGTGGCAGAAGAAAATCACTCCTGCTTTTTATCAACTTCTGCTCGAGCAGGCAATTGCCATAATCCCGGGAGCCGAGGCGGGCAGTGTTTTGGTGCGTAAGGATGATGGTCGGTATCATTATGTCGCCACAGTTGATTACGACTTACAGAGTTTGCTTGACGTGACGTTTAGTGAACAAGAGCTTTACTTTGATACAAAAGACGGCTTAAAAGCACCACAACTCATATACAACCTACAGGAAATCAACGAACGAACCCTTGATAAAAAACGCACCCGCCAGCTTCGCTACGTAGGGCGTGTCCCGCAAATCAAGGTGGCGTTGGCCGTGCCCATTCGCTTTTCCGGTGAGCTTAAAGCGCTACTTTCACTAGATAACAAGGCATCTAAAGATGCCTTTGATGCCGATGCGCTAGACATGGCGGCGGCTTTTGGCACCCAAATTGGCGCGGTGTGGCAGCGTTTACAATTGCAGGCTGAGTTAGAACACAGTGAACGCCTCTATCGCAGCTTTGTGGAGCATAGCGCTGAGGGTATTTATCTGCTCGAATTCGAGCGCCCTATCCCAACCAATGCTCCCCTAACAGAACAAGTCCGAGCTTTTTATGAATGCGGCCACATTGCTGCCTGTAATGACGCTCTGGCCCAGCTATATGGCTTTCGCCAGGCCGACGAGCTTGTTGGTAAGAGTTTGATGGCCGCTGAGGGCTTAGACGATCGTTTTAAACAGCTCGAGACACTAAAAGCCTGGATTAGTGACGATTATCGTACTCTTGGCACAATTACCGAAATAAAAACTGTAGGCGGTCTACGTTTTATTTCCAGTAACCGCGTGGGCATAGCCAAAAATGGATTTTTGCTACGGGTCTGGGTGAGTCAGCAAGACATCACGGCACGCAAGCGTGCCGAAGAGGCGTTGCGCGATAGCGAACAGCGCATGGCCTTGCACATCCAGCACACGCCACTGGCTGTGATCGAGTGGGATGTAGATCGCAAGGTGCTTGCCTGGAATCCTGCCGCCGAAGAGATATTTGGTTACGGTGCCGAAGAAGTCATAGGTAAGCAGACGACCGATCTGATTATTCCCGAGCCCTTAAGGGAGCCGCTTACTTCGGTCTGGGAGAGTCTGTTAGCTCAAACTGGCGGGACGCGCAGTACCAACGAAAACATCACCAAAGACGGCAGGATCGTCATTTGCGAGTGGTACAACACGCCGCTGGTCGATGAAGAGGGCCGGGTCAAAGGGGTTGCCTCTTTGGCTCAGGATGTCACCGAGCGTATGCGTACCGAAAAACAACTCATGCAGGCAATACAAGCGGTTATGCAAGACACTGCCTGGTTTAGCCGTTCGGTGATGGAAAAGTTGGCACAGATCAAGGCGGAAAGTGTGGACAAAGCCGGAGTGTCCGAACTGACCGCTCGTGAAAAGCAGGTGCTCGAGCTTGTTGCCAGGGGCCAAAATAACGAACAAATTGCCAGCGAGTTGGGAATTGCCAAACAAACCGTGCGCAACTATATTACCCGTGTCTACGAAAAACTGGGGGTTCACTCAAGGGCCGAAGCCATCGTTTGGGCGCGGGAACGGGGTTTGGTGGGGGGCTGAGGGAGATTTTCCTACCAACCACAAACCACCAACTATCGGGGACTGCAAGTACTTTGATAACCAACCCCCTGGTACTATTGGTTCTATGCACACAGTGGTAAAATCTGCTTAGCTGTAGGTATAAGTCCCTGCCGTTGTGCCGGTGAGAGCTTTAAACGTTATTTTAGAGGGGAAACTATGAAGAGCGCAGCAACTCAAATAGGCCAGGATTACCTCCGGGAGTTAGAGTGGCTAGAAAGTGAGCAGTGGAATATTGGTTGGTTACGAGGTCTAACACAGCGAATTGAAAATGATGACCGTTTAGCCGAAGTGCGAACGCCTTTTTATGCTGACAAAGATAAGTGACGATATTTCTTATCACAGTGCAGAAACGCAGCTGACTTAGACAAATCTGCCTAACGAAGCTGGGGCGGTCGGCGCATAAACAGAGAGTTTGCTGCGCGGCAAGTATTTTTGGAGTTTATTTTTAGGAGTAGTGGATGAATCTTAGTGCGATAAAAACTGTTACAGAAAATCTCAACATGGTGTTTACCACAGAGATCGAGCGGGGGCTTAAACAGTTGGAGGATTTAGTTGCCGAATACCGTGAAGTAGCCGACGAGGCGTCCTATTACTACGCGCTTGACAGCTTAGAACAGCTAAAGCGTAAAGCGGCCCATAGCAACCTGAATAATGACGAACTGGAAGTGCTTTTTAGCAGTGTATTAAAGCAAAACCACGCTTTGGCTTTAGCAATTTATGAATGGCAAAAAACCCCGGCCTAAACGTCAAATTGGTAAAAATTTTTGAGCTCTGGCAAGGCGACTGGGTAAGCTATCAGCAAAACCAAAAATCGAGCTACCAAAACGCTCTTTAATTTTGGTGGATATTGACGATTGTTGGGAGCCGACTCTTTCCCCAATTCTCTTTCCGCAACGCTTGTTTTACTAACTGCTGAATCAAACACGACTCCAAACTCAGCAGCAGAAACCAAAATTTGCAGCAATTCCCAGGCAACTCTGTGCCTGGGTTTTTTATTTGTGGACAGGTGGGGGGATTGCATTTGGGCCTTTAGTCGATATGGGGTTTTGCAGTGGGTTTTTGCCCTGGGGCAGGGCAGAGTAGATATGCGCAGGCTCGAGCCCACAGGCTCTTTGTCAGCCAACTCGTATTCTATTTGACCCGATCAATTTGACGATGAAACAGATTTGGTGCAGCCACTACCATAAAACGGCAATGTTGCCAATGAAGGGAGACAAAGTTACGGCAATCCATTTAGTTGATAAGCCGATTAAGCCCAACAGTCTAAGGAGTATGGGCAAATATGATTATCACCATTGCAAATCAAAAAGGTGGCGTGGGTAAGACCACCACCTCGGTAAATCTAGCCGCAGCGCTGGCCGAGCCCAACTTAGACGTTTTGCTGATCGATGCCGATCCCCAAAGCTCTTCGATGTCTTGGGCCAATGAGACACCCTGGCACAAGAAATTTCCCTTTGCTATTGCCGAGCACGAGACGCCTAACTTCCACACCCTGCTACCCGTCTTAAGGGATTGTTACGACCATATCGTTGTTGATAGCCCCCCCGGAAGAGGCGCTATTACCGTTGGCGCGGTTGACGGCTCACGATCTGATGGCGACAGCATTGCCAGGTTTAGCTCACAAGGGCCGGTGGAAATTTTTTCCCGCGGCGCGAAACCCGGCAAAAACCGGATATCACGGCCTTGGACGCCGGTCTGATAAGCGGTGCCGGTGATTTTGGCTTTGAATTTCCGCCCGGCTCCGGTGAGATTAGATTTTTTGGAACTTCCGCTGCCGCACCGCATATAGCGGCAGTTGCGGCTTTGCTCTTACAAGCCAACCTCGAACTCAGCCCGGCCCAGATAAAAGCTACCCTCCAAGGAACGGCAGTCGATTTGGGTGTACCCGGACCGGACAATATCTTTGGTGCCGGAAGGGTAGATGCTTTGGCGGCAACCCAGAGGGTTATGCAGCAGCTTGCCGAAGCCGGACGCTAGAGATGCGGTCCAGGGCTGACGCATCTTAACTTGGGATAAGCCCCTTGAGGATACGCGCACGAAAGTCGTCATCCCAGGCCGCCCTTTTGCGCTTACCTTTGAGCGAGCCTTTGGAGGCATCTTGTCTGAGCAGGCTCAGAGCAAACTGT
>JASBUK010000123.1 GCA_030147925.1 Trueperaceae bacterium | reverse complement strand
TAGCTAAGCTGTGCGTCTGATGTCCGAGTTGTGAGAGCGTATCACTGATAATGCAGTAAGCCGTTACAATAAAGCTGTCGTCCATAGGGATTCCTCCAAACTTGATGTCAATCAACACCAGTTTGAACGGTCATCCCTATTGATGGCAACTAGCAATTACGGTATAACTATAAAGGAGTGGCATGGCAAGCTTAAATATGGTGCAAACCATTGCGCGCACCCTGGATGAAGAGATGACCCGGGATGAACGTGTGGTCATCATGGGTGAAGACGTTGGCAAACGTGGCGGGGTCTTTTTGGCCACGGAAAATCTTTTTGATAAGTACGGCCCCGATCGGGTCATTGACTCACCACTTTCCGAAGCGGCCATTATCGGTGCGGCGGTAGGCATGGCGGTGCACGGTCTGCGCCCTGTGGCTGAAATCCAGTTTGCCGACTATGTCTATCCTGGTTTTGATCAGCTCGTGTCGCAGGCTGCCAAACTACGCTACCGCTCCGGGGCGCAATTCAGTGCGCCTATGGTGGTAAGAATGCCCACCGGTGGTGGTGTTAAAGGCGGACACCATCACTCACAAAACCCGGAAACGCATTTTGTGCATACGCCCGGGCTCAAAGTCGTTTATCCCTCAACCCCTTATGACAGCAAGGGTTTACTAAAGACTGCCATTCGTGATGAAGACCCAGTGGTGTTTATGGAGCCCAAGCGCCTCTATCGCGCTTTTAAAGAAGAGGTGCCCGAGGAGGATTACACTATCCCCTTAGGAGAGGCCGTCATTCGGCGTGAAGGCAGCGATCTAGTCATGATTTCCTATGGCGGAACCATGACCGAAACACTCAAAGCAGCCGACGCGCTCAAAGAGCAAGGTATTTCGGCGGAAGTCATTGATCTGCGCTCGCTCTTACCCTGGGACGAACAACGGGTCTTGGAGTCTGTCGCTCGCAAGGGCCGGGTGGTGCTCATCAGCGAAGCGCCCCGCACCGCCAACTTTATCAGTGAGGTGGCCGCGACCATCAGCGAGGAAATTTTAGACACGCTCGAAGCGCCTCCTATGCGTGTTACCGGCTTTGACACGCCTTATCCTTATGCCCAGGACCGTGAATATCTACCGGGTGTCAATCGTATTCTTAAAGCCGTTCAGCAGGTAATTGATTACTGATAATGACAGAAGGATTATCTTCTTCTAACTATTGGAGCTTACATGTCTAAAGAATTTCTAATGCCCGAACTTGCCGAATCTGTCGTCGAGGGCGAGATCGTCAAATGGCTGGTTGCCGAAGGCGAGACGGTCACAGCAGATCAACCCCTGGTCGAAGTCATGACCGACAAGGTGACTGTGGAGTTGCCCAGCCCCTATGAGGGTGTCTTGGAAAAGCAACTGGTTAAAGAGGGTGATGTCGTTCCCGTACAGCAAGCCATTGCAATTTTTGCCGACGGAACCGAAGCGCTTAAGGAAAAAGCTCCAGCAAAGGTAGAGACCAAAACGCCGCCAGCGGTAAAACCCGAAGAAGACGAAGGCGACAGCCTCAGTCTCTTTAAGGCCGCAAAAGAGGTCGAGGAAGGCCCAATTTTAAAGCTGCGGCGTTCGACAGGTGAAACTGCACAAGTTCCTAAGGTAACCGGCCCTTATGGGCGTGTGCTGGCCGTACCGGCGGCCCGCAAGCTGGCTCGAGCCCAGGGCATCGACATTAATCAAGTGCCGGGCAGTGGCCCCAATGGTCGCATCCGCGTTGAAGATGTGAAGCAGTTTTTGCAACAGCCCTCTATGCCCGCTAAAGCAACCGTGCCACAGGTGGCTTATGTAACGCCACAAGGCTATGAGAGCCTAGAAGAGCGCCAACCTTTGCGCGGTCTGCGCCGCATGATTTCTAAACAAATGCTGGCCTCGCACTTACAAACGGTGCGTACCCTGCATGTTGACGAGGCCGATGTGAGCGCTTTGGTAGATATGCGACGGCGCTTAAAGCCCCTGGCCGAAAAACGCGGCGTGAAGCTCTCTTATCTGCCCTTTATCATGAAGGCAACGGTAGCGGCCCTTAAGCAGTTCCCCATGTTAAATGCCAGCTTAGACGAAAGCGCCAACGAAGTCGTTTATAAGCACTACTACAACCTGGGTATGGCCGTAGCCACCCAAGCCGGTTTGATTGTGCCGGTAATTAAGGATGTAGATAAAAAGAGTATCTTGCAAATAGCCGCCGACGTAAACACGCTGTCTGCCAAGGCCAAAGAGGGCAAACTGGCCCCCGATGACGTAAAGGGCGGCAGCTTTAGCATCACCAATATCGGCAGTTTGGGAGGGCTTTTCAGCTTCCCGATTATCAATGTGCCCGAGGCCGCGATTTTGGGCGTCCACAGCATCAAAAAACGTCCGGTGGTCTTAGCGGACGACAGCATTGTGGCACGGGAGATGCTTTATCTGTCGCTCTCTTTTGATCATCGTGTGATTGATGGCGCCGAGGCAGCCATGTTCACCAGCTATCTGATCGAGCTTTTGCAAACGCCGGAGTCACTACTACTTGAAGTCTAGACTCAGAAAGTAGTGAGTAAAAAGTGGGGGCTGGCAAGGGAATTGAGGGGCCGGGAGAGGGTAAGCTGGCTCCTCGTTCCTGGGTGTTTTAGGGATGCTTTCTAGAAGCGCCTTTCCCACCCACCACTTACTACTAACCACAAACTACCTACCACCAACCACCCGATATAGTGATCTTTTTGTCAGCTTGTCCCTTGACAAGCCAGGGGTAAAGGAGAATACTATGCACTTAGTTGATGAGTTTTGTCAACTAATTTACGGAGGCCTCATGAGTTTTATGATTTATCCCCAGGTGTGCACCCAAATACGCATTCTTCATAATGGCTTCTGTTGTTGTTAAAGCTTTGCTTTTAACCGCTTATCCCCCAGGAAATTTAGTTTCTTTACAAGGTTAGAAAATGAATCTGTCGTTTCGACATATAAGTAAAAGTTTTGGTCAACTTTCAGTACTGGAAAACCTCTCGCTTGAGGTTGCCGCCGGTGAGTTTGTGGCCTTAGTCGGCCCCAGTGGCTCGGGCAAGTCCACGATATTGCATCTAGCGGCGGGGCTCGAGCCAAGCTCCAGCGGTCTTATCGAAGCGGGTGGTAGCAAGATAACAGGAGCCAGCCCCGAGCGCACCCTGGTTTTTCAGGAACACGCCCTTTACCCCTGGCTCACGCTCGAACGCAACGTCGCTTTAGCTCGCGAATTTCAGGGTCTAAAACGCAAAGAAGCCCTCAAAGAAGCGCAGCATTGGCTAAGCCAGGTTCAGCTTGACGGCTTTGAGCATTACTATCCGCACCAGGTATCCGGCGGGATGCGTCAACGGGCAGCTTTGGCTCGAGCCTTTATCGCCCGGCCCAAGCTGCTGCTCTTAGACGAACCCTTCGGCGCTCTTGATGCACTTACCAGAATGGCCTTACAAGATGTGCTTTTGCAGCTTATTGAGGCCCAAAAGCTCACGGTAATGCTGGTAACTCACGATGTCGACGAAGCACTTTATTTGACCAGTCGCATCCTGGTCTTTAGCCAGCGCCCAGCGCAATGCCTGGCCGATATTGAGATCGGCAAGAACCATGCCGAGCGCGATCCGGCTGTCTACGCCGAAGAACGGCAGGAAATTCTATCGCTGCTCGGCATCCGCCAGACAAATCCCCTTCAACAAAACAGCAAGGAGTTTAGTTATGCGTAAATTGATTGCCTTGTTATTGCTCGCATTCTTAGCGGGCTTTGCCTCCGCCGAGCCTTTCACCATCGGCTATGTACGCGTCATGGACGACGCCCAGGTTATGACCGCCTATGAAGCCGGTCTTTACGAACAATACGGCCTAGAAGCTGAACTGGTCGAATTCAGTTCCGGCACCGACTTGATCAAAGGCATCGTCGGTGGACAACTCGATATCGGCGTGCTGGGTTTTTCCAATGCCTTTACCTGGGTCTCACGCGGTGCTGATCTAAAGATCGTTGGCGGGGCGCAGATGGGCTATCACTCGATAGTGGCCCGCAACGACTCGGGTATTAGCAGCGTGGCCGACCTAGCAGGCCGCTCGCTGGCCTCGCAAAAACAGGGTAGCACCGCTGACATCGTCCTAAAAGGTGTGACCTTAGCCGAGGCCGGGCTTAACGCCAATGACTTAAACATCATGGGTGTGGCCCCGGCGGTGGCAGTACAGTCATTAGTCGGTGGCCGGGTTGACGCTGCTTTCTTGTTCGAGCCTTATGACCGCATTGCGCGGCTGGTAGCCCCGGTCACGCAAATCTATGAAGTCGGGCAGGTCTGGCCCTTCCCTTGCATGGTAGTTATTACCTCCAGCGATACCTTAGCTGATCGCCAGGATGCTATCTGGGCTGCCCTGGACGCACAGGCCGCAGCCATTGAACTGCTGCAAAACGATCCGGCGCAAGCCGCCAGTTTAATTGCCCCCTACTTTATTGCCGAACCGACTTTGTCAACGCTCGAGCGCGGCGAACTGAGCCGTGAGCAAGTCATCTTAGAAGCCATTGAAACCCAAACCTTCAGCCCCTTGCTAGGCGAAGCAGAAATTGCCCGCATGAAAGAACTGGCCGGCATCATGAAAGCGCAGGGCATTTTAGAAACAGAGCTTGATGTCGACGCCATTTTAGACCTCTCCTGGCAGGAGGCTCGAGCCCAAAACTAAGTGAATTTGCTTGAGGTGGTGAATTCACCACCTCAATAAGGACTGCTATGATCCACAAACCACCCGTGCAAACAAATTTCGGCGTCAAAGGAGCCTCCTCAGCAGGCAAAAGACATGTCCAGCAGCTTGCCTCACGCTTGCGGCTGCGCACCTGGGGCCCTTATCTGCTGGCCAGCCTGGCAATTTTCCTCATCTGGCAGCTAGCCGCTTTTGCCCTGCCAGCCTTTCTAATGCCCGATATCCCCCTGGTCTTTAAGCGCTTGGGGCGTGAGCTTAGCAATCCCGTCTTTGTCGAGCAGATTGTGGGCAGTCTCTCGCGCTTAGCGGTAGGCTATGGCGCAGCCATCTTGCTGGGTACTCTTTTAGGGCTCGCCTCGGGCACTTCCGGGCTTTTGCGCAGCACTTTAAAAGCGCTGGTGGTTATCTTGCAATCCATCCCTTCGATTGCCTGGGTGCCACTTTTTCTAATCCTGATGGGTTTTGGTAACGCTCCCATTATGGTGGTAGTAGCCATTGCCGCTTTCTTCCCTACCGCTTTAAGCGTCATGAACGCTACCGAAAGCGTACAAAAAACTCATTTGCAAGCCGGTAGGGTTATGGGGGCAAACCGCTGGCAACTGATGCGCTTTGTCTATGCACCCGCAGTTACGCCCGAACTTATCACCGGGGCACAGGTAGCCTTTGGCAACGCCTGGCGGGCGCTTATCTCTGCGGAGATGATCGTCGGTTTTGGTGCCGGTATTGGTCGCTCGCTGGCCTACTCGGGTGAAATTGCCGACATGCCCGGCGTGCTAATGGGCATCTTGGTCATTGCCATCCTTGCCGCCATCATCGACCAGCTTATTTTAGAGGGTGCTAAGCGTAAACTGCTACGCTATCGCTATTCGTAGAAGCCTAAACAGGGCCGTCGGTAAAATTGCTGTTAGGCCGACATAAGCCGCTCTCACGCTAAAGCGACATTTGCCCAATCACTTAGCGCGTTAAAATACCTTTGATGACGCTTAAGGATTTGCCGGTGCTGCCCCTGAAGCCTGGTTGTTATCTTTACTACAATGCGGAGAATGCCGTAATTTACGTGGGCAAGGCGGTAAATCTGCGCCATCGCGTACGCAGCTACTTTAACCGGGCCGCAGAGCAAAAAGCTCGGCTTATCCGCCAGGAAGCCGTCCGGCTCGAATTCATCGTGACCAAGAGCGAGGTAGAAGCCCTCGTCTTAGAAGCCAATCTGATAAAACGCTATAAGCCTCACTACAATGTGCTGTTAAAAGACGACAAGCACTACCCTTTCTTAAAACTTACCAACGAAAGCTATCCTATGCTGCAATTTACCCGTCGCGTAGTCAAAGACGGTGCCAGCTACTTTGGGCCTTACCCCAACGCCGGCGCCGTGCGGCGGGTACAAGACTTAATTGGCTCGATTTTTCCCCTCAGGCAAAATAGCGGCAGCCCTTTAATTAAGCGCAAAAAGCCCTGTCTGCGCTTTCACATGGGCCGTTGTCTGGCGCCCTGCATTGGCGAAACCACCCCCGAAGAGTACGGCAAGGTTGTGGCGCAGGTCAAAGCCTTTTTAGAAGGCCGCGTCGAGGACAGCATCAGATTGCTCAGCACAGAAATGCGTGCGGCGGCGAGTCGGCAGGATTTTGAACTGGCCAGAACCTACCGTGACCGCATTCAGGCCGTAGAGCGCTTGACCGGCTATGACAGCGACGTGGTGCGGGCAAAAAATGAAGATTTGGATTTTATCGGTGTCGCCCAGGCTGGCAACTACGCCATGACTCAGCTTTTTCAAATGCGGCGTGGGCGGGTCATTGGCCGGGACAAACGTTTTTTAACTAACGCTCGTGATGCTGAACTCAGCGAGGTGCTCGAGCGTTTCATGGCGGATTATTACTCTCAGGCCACGCATATTCCCCCGCTGCTGCTGCTGCCGCCAAGCGAGCTCAGTGTAACCGTTTGGCAGGAGTTCTTGCGACAACGTGCTGGGCGCAAGATTGAATTGCGCATCCCTCAGCGTGGCGACAAACTGGACTTAATGGCCATGGCCGAACGAAATGCCCGCACCGGGCTGGAAGCGGAACTGGCGCTCTTAGAACGTCGTGGCGAGACTCCCGGGGTTAAGGAATTGCAGCAACTGGCTAAGCTCGAGCATCCCCCTCATCGCATCGAAGGCTTTGACATTAGCAATCTGATGGGCACGCATACCGTGGCCAGCATTGTGGTCTTTGAGGGTGGCCGGGCACAAAAATCCGAGTATAAACGCATCAATATCCGTGGTTTGGACAAGCCGGATGACTTTTACTCCATGCACCAGGCCGTCTACCGCCGTTTCAGCGGCAGCCTGGCAGACAAGATGACGCTGCCTGATTTGCTGCTTATCGACGGCGGCAAAGGCCAGCTTAGCGCCGCCCGGCGGGCGCTTACAGAAGCCGGTCTCGATATCCCCATGCTCGGTCTAGCCAAGAAACAGGAAACCATTATCCGTGAAGGTCAAAACGACATTCTGGCCCCTGAGACGCACCCTGCCTTGCGACTGCTGATAAACATTCGTGACGAAGCCCACCGCACCGCCGTGGGTTACAACCGTAGGCGCCGGGGGCAGGCCATGACCAAAAGTATTCTCGATGACGTGCCGGGCATCGGCCCTAAACGGCGGGACGCGCTGTTGGCGCATTTTTCCAGCGTAGATCAGCTCAAAGAGGCCGACCTTGACGAGCTTGCCGATATTCCGGGAGTGGGCCGGGTCGCCGCTGAAGCCATCAAGGAATTTTTTGGCTCGAGCCTTTAGACTCATACAACTGTAAGCCAGACACATTATTCACATTTCCTAAAGCTCCAAAATAAAAAGAGAAAGAGGAGGTAGCATTTATGAAGAACATCAAGAAAATCTCACTATTAGCCTCGATTCTATTTTTCTCCCTGTTGATGGTGGCTAGCGCGCAAATGCCTGGGGAGCCTCAAGTCTTTACCGCTGCACTCTCCGGCGATGACGTAGTGCCTGCAGTCAACACCGAAGCCAGCGGCATGGTTGTTGCTGTACTTGATGGTGATCTGCTGGTCATCGGCGGTAACTACGAGGGCCTGTCATCGAATGTCGCCACACAGATAAGGGGCGGCGTACACGTCCATGAGGCGGCCAAGGGTGAAAACGGCGGCATCGTCTTTGAACTTGGCAATGACGGTGGCACCAGCGGTACTTTTAGCGGAGCCTTCCTGCTCGACGAACACGGCCAAGAGGACTTTCTAGCCGGTAACTATTACGTGCAAATTCACACCGAAAACAACAACCCCGGTGAATTGCGGGCGCAACTAGCAGCCATGTAATATCAACTGATAGGCACTTATCCATAGCCCTGCGCTAAAGCGCGGGGCTTGCTTATTAAAAACCTTCAAACGTCGTTGACATCCCTTAGCCACCCTGTTAGGATACCCGGCAATGACGCGCTTTCCCCTAACTAATCCGGAAGATAATTCTTTGGAATTGAGTTTCGGGGCCTAAGCGTCGACTAGCTGCCGTTTATACCCCGAGGTTGCAACCTCGGGGATTTTGCTTTTTGGGAGTCTGACATGCCCGTAACCACAAAAGCCCGAACGCTCATTGCCAAACTCGATACGCTCGTTGGTGCAGAAGTTACGCTTAGAGGCTGGGTGCACAACCGCCGGGATTTAGGCGGCATTCAATTTCTCTTGCTGCGCGACCGCAGCGGCGTGGTGCAGTGCGTCTTTGAGCACAGCCAGATACCTGTAGCCGAAAGCTGCGTGCAGGTAAACGGCAAGGTCGTCAGCAATAAAAAGGCTCCCGGAGGCTTAGAAATACAGGCCAACGACTTAGAAATAATCACCGAGGCGCTTAAGCCCGCCCCCATTGAAATACCCAAAGAAGAATGGCACGCCAACCCCGAAACACTTTTGCAGTACCGGCATGTGTCGCTGCGCGGAGTTAATGCTCGAGCCGCCCTAAAAGTACAGGCGGAAATCGTCAAGGCCTTCCGCAACTATTTAAATAACCAGGATTTCACCGAAATCTTCACCCCCAAAATCGTCGCTGCCGGAGCCGAGGGTGGCGCCAACCTCTTCGAGATCGACTACTACGGCAAACGCGCCTATCTGGCGCAGTCGCCACAGCTTTACAAGCAAATCATGGTCGGAGTTTACGAACGCGTTTACGAAGTGGCGCCGGTCTACCGGGCCGAACTCAGCCACACCAGTCGGCATCTATCTGAATACCTGAGTCTGGATGTCGAGCTGGGCTTTATCGAATCCGACAGTGATGTTATGGACTTAGAAGAAGACGTAGTTAAAGCCATAGTTACCCATGTTGGCGAATATTGTCAAAAAGAGCTTAAGCTTTTCGGCGCAGAAATTCCCAACACCAGTGCCGCCATCCCACGCATTCCCTTATTAGAGGCCAGAAATCTTGTCGAGGAACGCTACGGCCACAAGACGGGAGGTAAGGATTTAGACCCCGAAGCCGAGCGCTTAGTTGGCCGCTGGGCCAAAGAAGAACACGACAGTGACTTTGTGTTTGTCACCCGCTATCCCCAGGCGGCACGTCCTTTTTACACCTACCCGACAGAAGACGGACTTACCCGGGGCTTAGACCTGATCTTTAGAGGCGTAGAAATCACCTCCGGTGGGCAGCGTATCCACGATTACAACATGCTTACGGCTGAGCTGGAAAAACGCCGCATGGACCCCGAGGCCTTTCGCGGCTATCTAGAGGTCTTTAAATACGGCATGCCTCCGCATGGTGGTTTCGCCATTGGCGCCGAGCGCATCACCGCCCTGCTCTTAGGCATTGCCAATGTACGTTTTGCTCGAGCCTTCCCCCGTGACGGCAGCCGCCTGCAACCTTAAATAACCAGCAGCCCAAATCTCATCACCCCAAGCTTGTTTGGGGTGACTTTTTTATGCTCGTTGAACACTGCAAGCACCTTTCCAAAGGACAATAATCGAGACATCCAAAGGAGAAGGGAGAAGAATATGCGACTAAAGGCAATTATTTTTGGCCTGGCCTTGCTTTTTGCTGGCAGTGGCCTGGCCCAGACCTATGTTGAACTCATACTTGACGCCTCGGGTTCGATGTGGAACAAGCTAGCCGATGACCGTTACCGCATTGTGGCCGCTAAAGATGTACTGACAAGCTTTGTCAGCAACCTCCCCGGCGATCCGGCGCTCAATGTCGGCTTACGGGTCTATGGTTCGCAAAAGGATGCCCTTGACGAAGGCGCTTGTGAGGACAGTCAGCTCTTTGTAGGCCTAGACGGCTTGGCTCGACAGAAACTGTTAGGCACCATCCGCGATACTGAGGCGCGGGGAGCTACGCCTATCGCCTACTCGCTTACCCTGGCGGCTCAGGACTTCCCGCAAACAGCCGACAAACGCCTGATTGTGTTGGTCACCGATGGCGAAGAGTCTTGTGGCGGCGACGTGAGAGCGGTAGCCGAGCAACTCAAGCAGCAAGGTTTCGAAATTGACCTGCGCATCATTGGCTTTGACCTTGACGAGCGTGCCAAAAAAAGCTTCGAGGGGGTAGGCACTTTTGAGAATGCCACCAGCGCTGCCGAACTAGCTGCCGCGCTTGGTCGCGCAGTTAAAGAAGTCGTTGAGGAAGTCGAGGCTAGCTATCTCGTTACTGTAGCTGTCACGCGGCAAGGAGCAGCAGCCACCGACGGGGCCGCCGTATCATTTGTGGAGGCCGTAAGCGGCGAGTCCTATGGTTTTGTCATGACCGACCCCGGCACATTTACAGCGGAACTACCTGCCGGCAGCTTTAGCGCCGAAGTGGAGGATGCTTTTTCTGATGGTGTACAGAGCTTTGCCGGTCTCAATATCACCCCGGAAAGTGAAAATATCTATAGTTTTGAACTTGCCGCCGAAATCGAGGTGTCCCTTACGGTTACACCCACTGATCCGGTGGCGGGCAGTACCGTAACCGTGAGCTATGAGGGTGCAGCCACAGGTAACGGCAACTGGATCACGGTCGTGCCAGTAAGCGATCCTGATGAACTGTACTTAGACTGGGAGTATGTTGAGGACTTAAGCGGTCAGGTCGAGTTGCGCCTCCCCGAAGAAGTGACTACACTTGAGGCTCGTTATCATCTGGCATTGCCCGAAGGCGGCACACGTGTTATCGGCAGAAGTGAACCCTTTAGCACCAGCAAGGCCACCGCCAGCTTAGAGGCTCCCGCGGAAGTTGCTACTGGTGCTCAGTTTAACGTTTCCTGGGCCGGGCCTAATAACCAAAGTGACTTCGTCACCATCGTGCCGCTGGGCGCTGACGAAGGTAACTACGGCAATTACTTCTATACGTCAAGAGGCAATCCCGGTGAGATGACCGCACCCATCGAAGCGGGAGATTATGAGCTTCGTTATCTGACCGGACAAGGTTACAAGACGCTTGCCAACATTCCTATAACCGTCACCGAAGTTTCAGCCAGCTTAGAAGCAGCCGCAGAAGTAGCCGCCGGAAGCAGTTTCATGGTGTCTTGGACCGGGCCTGATAACCAAAGTGATTTCGTCACCATCGTGCCGCTGGGCGCTGACGAAGGTAACTATGGCAATTACTTCTATACTTCAAGAGGCAATCCCGGTGAGATGACCGCACCCATCGAAACAGGGAATTATGAAATTCGCTATCTGACCGGACAAGGTTACAAGACGCTTGCCAACATTCCTATAACCGTCACCGAAGTTTCAGCCAGCTTAGAAGCAGCCGCAGAAGTTGCCGCCGGCGCTGATTTTATGGTTTCCTGGACCGGGCCTGATAATCGCGGGGATATAATTACCATCGTGCCGCTGGGTGCCAGCGAAGGTAGTTATAAAGGCTATTTCTATACCTCGCGTGGCAACCCCGGCGAACTCACCGCACCCATCGAAACAGGGAATTATGAAATTCGCTATCTGACCGGACAAGGTTACAAGACGCTTGTCAGCATTCCCATCACCGTGAGATAAGCTCAAACCTTAAGGTATGCGGAGTCTCAAGCAAGGCTCCGCATACCTTATCGGCACAGGGTATTGTTTAAATTTGGTCTAACCTGCACTCTGAGCAAACAAGGGCGTGGCCCGTTCAAACCGAGGCACACTATGGCAAGAACGGCAACGGGCTTCATAGGCTTCGGCAGCGCCCACTAAAATTATCGGGTCATCGTAATGTGCGGGCTGACCGTTAACCAGTCGTTGTGTGCGGGTAGCAGCGCGGCCACAATGGCAAATGGCTGTCAGCTTGCTCACCGACTCAGCTCTGGCCAAAAGTTGTGGAATGGGTCCAAAGGGCTCACCACGAAAATCCAGATCAAGCCCCGCGACCACCACACGCTTACCCTCATCAGCCAGATCCATAGCAAAATCAATTAGTTCAGTCGTTAAAAACTGTCCTTCATCAATGGCTACCACCTGTGTCTCGGGGCGTAGTTTTTGACGAATGTCCGCCACATCTGCAATAGCCAAAGCCTCTATGGTACGCCCATTGTGCGAGGCAACCGCCACAGCATCGTAGCGATTATCAATGGCTGGCTTAAAAACCTGCACCCGCTGCTTGGCAATCAGGGCGCGAGTCACGCGGCGAATTAGTTCTTCGGATTTTCCCGAAAACATCGGGCCGACAACGACTTCTAGCCAGCCCCCTCCAAAGCGATAAAACGGCATGAGTTATGCTACCGCAAACAGGGTCATTATTAAAGTGGAATAAAGCCAAAAATCAACTCTGATATTTATTGACAGTTGGCTCCAAAGTCGTCACAAAGGTTAGAACGCAAGCAGGCGGATGCAAAACTGATTTAAGCTGATCGACCTTCTCTACGGTAGATGAGGGCAGTAAAAGCCAAAACCACTATATTCAAGCCATAAAGGAGCACACCACTAACAGTCTTTATTCCGGCTCTGTTACTGCTTGCTGCTGGAATATAAATATCCGTGACCCTCTCAGCACGTTCCTGGCTACCTACCTCGAAGGGTAACCAGGCCTCAGCCACCTCATCAGTGACCAGAAACTCTGTGTAAAGGAACCAGCGGCCTTTGCCCTCAAGGGTTATCTTGCCAACAAAATTGCAGGCGTCGCTGCGCAGCAACTCAGCTTTAAGTTCCTGGCCAGCACGCCTGGCGGTGATTTGCCAAGGCTCGAGCCCTTCACAATTTGCCTCATTGAGCAAACGTGCCAAGACCGTAACGGCTGCGCCGTCCTGGCTGGCAACAAGTTCCACAGGCCGAACGTTCTCTCCTTGGCCCGGGTCATGCGCCAGCACCAGTTTAGGCATGAACGCAAGGGTCAACGCAAAAATTATAAGCAGTGCGGCACGGGGGATATAAACATTACGCCCTAGCAAAGCGAACACCAACCAGCTTGCCCCAAAAGCCAACGGCAGTCCAATGAGGATGTCTCCGCTGCTAAAGGCCAAACCTCCAGGCACCAGTGCGTGATAAGGCAGATAGCTAAGATAAACTGCTAAGCCAACACTAAGTGCAATAACCAGGGCCGGCCACCTGCGTTGGCGGGCAAAATCAAAAACGATTGCTGGAATAAGCAGGGGGGGCACAACAGCCAGCGAGTGACCTAAAACTATAAGCATTGCCACCGAAATCAAGCGTAGAAGCGTATACAAAAGCGCAACTTCGGTGGCTATCCAGCGGCGTTTGCTTACTAGTGCTAGTAAAGTAAAGCTAAACAGCATAAGAACAGTCATAACGGGCAAATACCAGAGCACGGCAAATTGGGGCACGTCGGTCTCATACTCCATCACCGGAATCATGAGGGTGACTAACAGCAGCGCCCCAAAACCCGTTGTCAGCAGTGCCCCGGCCCTTCCGGGCAAGCGCCTTACCGCCAAAAGCAGACCCGCAGCTACAGCAAAAAGCCCGACAATGCCGGCAGTGTGAGGCGGACTCCAGAGAACCGCATCTCGGCCAAAGGCCTGATGCCAAAAGTCGTCAATAGGCGCTGAGGCGATAGTAAGCAAGGTACCAACAAGCGGCAAAACAAGTACCGGCTGGCGCAACACTGCCCAGATACTAGCCTCGGCACGCCAGACCTGCAAAATCCACCAGGCAATAGCCAGCAGCATCACCCCGACACCGGCATAGAGCAAAAGGTGTGGCGGCGAACTAAAGACATCTCGACCAATATCGGTATGCCAGGCATCATCCCAGTAGGTGCCTAGCATGGCAGCTATTCCGGCTAAGAGGATTATAAAAGCCACTATCACCGGCGGATGATAAGTGTTGCTACTGCTTAGTTTCATTTTTGCAACGTTCATGTTGCATAGTATGAACGCTGAGCTTGTAATATGTCAACATGATTGACAACAAAATCCTCGACGCCGCCCAGCGTGTTATTGCCAGTGCCGGGCTTGAAAGCGCCACCTTGGAGAATATTGCCCAAGCAGCCGGTATCTCCCGCAGCACTTTGCACCGTCATAAGATCAACAAAGAAAGCATTATCATCGCCCTGACAAATCGTGCTACCGAAAATTATCGCGCCGCTATGTGGCCCGCCCTAACTGCAGCAGGCTCGGCTCGTGACAGGCTCCTAACGGCTCTTGATATCCTCTGCGAACAAGCCGAAGTTAACATGGCTCTGCTCTTGGGGCTCGAGCAAAACCTAGCACCAATTTTTCACGAAGAAGGTGAAGAAGCCACCACCAGAACTGTCTTTACTGAACCGCTCGAGCGCTTGCTTCGCGATGGTATCGCCGATGGCTCACTGCGTCCGCTTGACCCGACAGAAACTGCCACGGTGCTCTTTAATCTTGTCGGCTGGACTTTTATCCATCTACGCAGTGGTCATAGTTGGAGTAAAGAACGTGCGAAAAAAGCCGTGATTGATATTGCTGTCCAGGGCGTTGTCTTGTCTTAGGCGCTTTCTAAAGGCTTTTGCAGTCAAAACGCCCTTTCTGATCATTGACAGTAATAATTTATGACTGTGACAACTTAACAAGCCTGTTATCAAGGAATCTGCCTTACATCATTCTCAGTCAGGACTGATACGATTCAGGCTATATGGAACGAATGCATGGAACAACCATTGTCGCCGTCCACAAAGACGGCGTGACTGCCATCGCCGGAGACGGTCAGGTTACCTTAGGCGATACAATTGTCAAAAAGGGCGCAGTCAAGGTGCGGCCCTTAAACGACGGCAAGATTATCACCGGCTTTGCCGGGGCCGTTTCCGACGCTTTTACCCTGCTCGAAAAATTTGAAGGCTATTTGTCTGCCAGCAAGGGCAATCTCTTAAAAGCCGCGGTAGAAACCGTCAAAGAGTGGCGTACTGACCGAGCACTGCGTAACTTAGAAGCTATGCTCATCATCGCCGATGACAAGCAAATTCTCACCCTGTCTGGAGTGGGTGACGTCATCTCCCCCGATGAGCCCGTAGCGGCGGTGGGTTCGGGTGGAGCCTACGCGCAAGCGGCGGCGCTGGCACTCTTGCGTCATGGCAATATGGCCGCCGAGGAAATCGCCCGCGAAGCCCTGCAAATTGCCGGCGAAATCGATATTTATACCAGCGGCAACGCCACGATCTTAAGCACCAACGGCACAAGTCAGCCAGAAAGTGAATCATGAATCAGCTAGCCAGCGTAACAACCCCTACAGAGCTAATCTTGAACTTAACCCCACTAGAAATCGTGGCGGCGCTTGACAAACACATCATCGGGCAACACAAGGCCAAACGCTCGGTGGCCGTGGCGCTGCGTAACCACTACCGTCGGCGGCGGCTAAGTGAGGATTTGCAAGCAGAAGTCACGCCCAAAAACATCCTGATGATTGGCCCGACCGGGGTTGGCAAAACCGAGATTGCCCGGCGGCTGGCCAAGCTCGCCAAAGCTCCCTTTATCAAGGTGGAGGCCACCAAATTCACCGAGGTGGGCTATGTGGGTAGAGATGTCGAGTCGATTGTGCGCGACTTAATACAAGCGGCTTATGTGATGGTAGAAGAGGAAAAGCTCGAGCTCGTGCAAGAGCGTGCCAGCCAAAACGCCGAGGAAAAACTGCTTGACTACCTGCTGCCTGGCGGTACTACCGAAGGTCGCGAGAAAATGCGTGAACTGCTAAAAGCTGGCAAGCTCGAAGAGCGCAGCATCGAGATTGAGGTTAAAGACGAACGTCCAAGCCCGCTGATGATGCCCGGCATGGAAGAAATGGGCGTAAATTTGCAGGACATGCTCTCAAACATCATGCCCAAACGCCAGGTGCGTCGCAAAGCCAGCGTGAAAGAAGCGCGCGAAGCGCTAAAAGGTGAAGAAGCAGAAAAGCTCATCGATTATGATGAGGTTGCCCGCGAGGCTATTTATCGCGCCGAAAATGCAGGCATAGTTTTTTTGGATGAAATTGACAAGATTGCTGGCAGCGAAGGCGTGAGTGGCCCCGATGTATCGGGAGAAGGCGTGCAGCGTGACCTGCTCCCGGTGGTAGAAGGCACTCAGGTCACCACCCGCTACGGTCAGGTGAGAACCGATCACGTGCTCTTTATTGGCGCCGGAGCGTTTAATGTCTCGAAACCCAGCGACCTGATACCCGAGTTGCAGGGGCGCTTTCCTATACGTGTCGAACTTGAGGAGCTTTCAGCCAGTGACTTCCAGCGCATCTTAACCCAGCCACAGCACTCGCTGACCAAGCAATACATCGAATTGCTCAAGGTAGACGGTAACCATGTCACCTTTGACGAATCAGGCATTGTCGCCATTGCCGAGTACAGCGAACGGGTCAATCAGGAAGTAGAGGACATTGGGGCGCGTCGTTTACATACCGTACTTGAAACGGTCTTAGAAGATATTTCCTTTGGCACCAATCTAGGCCAGGTAGTCATTGACGGCGAATATGTCAGAAAAAAGCTTGAGGATATCGTCGAGGACGAGGATTTGAGCCGTTACGTGCTGTGATGACCAGGAGTGTATTAAATATCCCAAAACTCTAGTTCGCCTGGCTCAAACGATGGCAGAATTCGCTCGGCAAAGCTTATGAGGCCGTCACGGTCAGGCGGCTCGAGGTAGTAGCGAAAGTTGCTCAAATAGCGTTGAATCACCACCGGGGATAAATTTAAACGTCCGGCCTCGGCTCGAGCCACCTCCGCCAGTTGACCAAGCCCCTGTTCACGAGCGGCACGTAGCCTTTTTACCAGCAACCCCGAGGGTGGTCTATCTTTGCGCGAGGCCCACACGGCAAAGGTAAACGGCAAGCGCGTAAGCCGGTACCAGGCCTCACCAAGGTCGGTCAGCAGTGGGCGGTGTCCGTCAATATCACGCTGCGCCACCGCTTCTGTCAGGGCGCTATCGCCAATGAGTAAGGCCGCGTCATAATTGCGCAGCATCCTCTCTAAGTCGGGTTCAACTGGCACCAGTTCAGCGTCTATAGCGGCTTCGGCAAGCAAGATTTCCAGCAGCTTGACGCTGGTGGCAGAATGGGTGGTTACGGCAATGCGTTTGCCTGCTAAATCCTGCCAGGGTTGCCAGTGAAACAACATTACGCTGTAAACCGGGCCAAGGGTAGCAATAGAAAAATCCGGTAGAGCTTTTAGCTCGAGCCTACGCTTTAAAAACTCATAACTTGAGATCAGGGTTAAATCAATCTCGCCCTCTAACAGCTTCCGGTTTAGCTCGGTGGGCACACCGCGAACAAAGCTAGCTCCTTGCCAAGGCACCAAACCCCAATGTAGCGGCGCAACATTGGTATAACGAACAATACCCAAACGCTCCTGCTGCATAGCCGTCTGCGCCCTCTTTTTCGTATCCTTGGCATCATCCGCCGCGTCTTGTTGCCACTTGGCCGCAAATTCATTCATAAGACACATTCAAAACGGTAAATTGCTGTCAGACCCAGTTTGTCGAGTCTTTTATACCAAAGCCGATAAATTCCTGAAGAGTTATGAAAAACCACTAGTCTCATTCTTCTTGTATAGCAAGCTGGAATGGGTATTAAGCATATACTTTCAGTTCGTTATAAAGTGCGTCGCGCTTGACCGGCACGCGTCCGGTGTCCTTAATAAGACGCAGCAGCGCGCTTTCGGTCATACCCCGCTCGGTAACTGCCCCCGAAGCATGGGCAATGCGCTCGTCTTTGATAGTGCCGTCTACATCACTAACACCGCTGGAAAGCGTCACCTGGGTCAGCTCAGGCGTAATCATAATCCAGTAGCCCTTGATATGCGGAAAGTTATCCAGCATCAGGCGTGCCACGGCTAAGTTGCGCAAGTCGTCTAAACCGGTGGTGAATTCGCTCTTGTTGAGCTCTTTGGCCAGCGGGTTGTTATCGGGCTGAAACGCCAAGGGGATAAAGGAAAGAAAACCCGGCGACTCGTCTTGCAGTTGGCGCAAACGCAGCATGTGGTCAAGGCGATCCGCTAAGCTTTCGACATGACCGTAAAGCATGGTGGCATTGGTAGGAATCCCGAGTTCATGCGCCGTGCGATGAACCTCCAGCCAACCGTCAGCCGTGACCTTGTTTTTGGCAATCCGCTTGCGCACATGTTCGGCAAAAATTTCCGCGCCGCCACCCGGCATTGCCACTAGCCCTGCTTCTTTTAGTTCGCTCAAAATTTCGCGGTAGCTCATGCGGGTAATCTTGCTGAAGTGGTGAATTTCGGCAGCAGTCCAGGCCTTGACCTGCACGCCCGGATAACGGCTGGTCAAACCACTCACCAAATCAAGGTAGTAATCCCATTTGCGCTTGGGGTGATGCCCCGAAGAAATATGAATCTCGGTCAGCTCCGGATGATAGTGGTTGTCAACAAAGGCCCAGACGTCTTCAAGGTCATAGTCCCAGGCGCCTTCTTCGTCAAAACGCCGTTGAAACCCGCAAAAGGTGCAGCCCACATAGCAAATATTGGTTTGTGACAACCGCAGAGAGTGAACAAAGTAGGCTTTCTGGCCGACCTTGCGTTCTCTGACAATATCGGCTAAACGTGCCAAGGTCGGAAAATCCCGGGTCGAATAAAGAATCATGCCCTCGTCAAAATCCAGACGCTTGCCTTCAAGAATTTTATCAGCGATAGGTTTTAGCTTAGGGTCACGAATATTGAGCTTAAGCAAATTGCTTACGGCCATAATATGCAAAGTATAGCAACCCACTTACAGGATTATTGCAGTACACCTTGCCAAAGGGTTGATCTGAAATTTCCGGGTAAAATCGGCCATCGTGGTTGCCAAGCTGTCCCATATCTATTTCTTGGGTGGTTCTCCCTGTGCCGGCAAGACTTCGGCGGTCAAATTGCTAGCTCAGGAGCAGGGTCTTAACAGCTATCACTGCGACGAAGCGTTTAGCCGCCATCAGCAGCAAGCCCTGCCGGATAAGCAGCCGACACTTTATGCGCTTAAAACCCTGACTTGGGACGAAATCTGGCTGGGACCGCTCGAGCACCTAGTTGAACGTGCATTAGAAGCTTACCGCGAGCATTTTGCCATGATCTGGCACGATTTACAGGACTTCCCTAGCAATCAAGTGCTATTGGTTGAGGGGGCAGACTTGCTACCCGAATGCTTAGCCCCCCTAATACCCATGCGGCGGCAAGCGAGCTTCTTTGTACCTACAGAAACATTTCTAAGGCAAAGCTATCCTAAGCGGGGCAGCTGGGTTCAGGAAATTCTGGCGCAGTGCAGCCAGCCAAAAAAAGCGCTGGAAAACTGGTTAGCACGCGACACGGCAATTGCGCGAAGAGTCAAAGTCGACGCCGAAAAAACAGGTTTTAGAGTGCTTGAGGTTGACGGCAAACAAAGTATCCCTGAGAATGCCGCTTGGCTCAAAGAACAGTTTCAGCTCTGAATGCCCGGGCTTTCCTGCTCGATGATCCGCGCCACGGCAGACATCTCGACGCCCAGCAAATACAAAATGTCGTCGAGGGTAAAAAGCCCCGAGAGATTGCCTTCGCTATCGACAACCGGAAAGCGGCGAATGGCTTTGTTTTTCATGATTTCGAGCACTTCAAAAAGCCCCAGGTCTTCACTTAAGGTCACTAAGTCCCGGGTCATGACCTGACGCGCCGCCATCATCTGCGGGTCTTTGCCCTGGCTCACCACCCGAACGGTAATATCACGGTCGGTAATGATGCCAACGGGCTTGGTCCCACGAACAATCACCACGCTACCGACATGCTTTTTGCTCATGAGTTTCGCCACCTGAGCTACGGTTATATTGGGCGTCGCCGTAACCACATCCGTATGCGCAAAATTAAGTAAACTCACCGGCCTCGCCTCCTTATATCCTTGTGTTGAGCCTAATATGAGTCAGGTCCTTTACAAAAGAGACAAATGACCTCTCGTTGCCTAAAGAAAAGTTTTTAGGCCAAGCTGTTATGTTGATGAGATCAAAAGGCGCCCCCATGGTTGCTGATGGGCGCAGCAAAAAAAGCGCCAGGACAACCAGAGCGCCCATAAGCACCACAGCCAGATAAAGCCTACGTTTGAATTTATCCAGCTTTACCACGCTATCTTCAGACGCTTGGCTGAAATCAGCTCTTAAGTCGTACATGATTTCCCACTTACCTGCCAATCTCCGCTCTGCCTTGGGGTAGTAGCATTACTACCAGCCCAAATTACTTTATATGGGCTTCTCTTACAAAATTCTTAAAGCTTGGGCTTTTTGCGCCAGGCGCGGTAGGCTAAGGTCATGAAGCAGCTTGATGTGATTAGTCTAGGCGAAATGCTCATTGACTTTGTCCCTACAGAAAACGGCGTCAGCCTGGCCGAAGCCTCCACATTTGTCAAGGCGCCGGGCGGCGCACCGGCCAATGTTGCGGTGGCCTTATCCCGCTTGGGGCTAAAAAGCGGCTTTATGGGCAAAGTGGGCAATGACGCCTTTGGCCACTTTCTGGCCGATATTTTGCAGGGCAACGGCGTAGACACCAAAGAATTAAAATTTACCGACAGCGCCCGGACCGCTCTGGCCTTTGTGTCGCTAAAGGCCGATGGCGACAGAGATTTTATGTTCTATCGCCACCCCAGCGCCGATATGCTCCATCACCCCGATGAAATCAGCGCTGATTATCTAAGCAGGGCCAAAGCCCTGCATCTTGGCAGCATCAGCCTCATTGCCGAACCTGCGCGTAGCGCCATGCTAAAAGCGCTAGACATTGCTAAACAAGCCGGGCTTTTAATCTCCTATGACCCCAATTTGCGTTTGCCCCTTTGGCCCGACAGCGAGGCCGCCAAGGCGGGTATGCTGAGCATCTGGGATAGGGCAGAAATCATTAAAATCAGCGATGTCGAGTTGGCCTTCTTAAGCGGTCAAGATAACGACGAGGCCATGTTGGAGCTTGTTCATAACAAACTAAAACTCCTTTTGGTAACGCGCGGCGCTAAAGGGGTCAGCTATCTCACGCCCCAACTCAGCGGTCGGGTTGCTAGCTATAAGGTCAAAAGCATAGACACCACCGGGGCCGGAGACGCCTTTACTGCCGCTTTGCTGCGCAAAATCGTGGCCACGCCCGAAGTACTGGATGATGAAATGCTGCTTAAGCAAGCGCTACGCTACGCTAATGCCTGCGGCGCATTGACCACCACCAAACGTGGCGCTATTCCGGCGCTACCCAGCGAGACGGAACTATTAGATTTTATGGAAAGTTGGCAATAAAAAAGCGCCCGATAAAAGGCCGCGTGCTCATTAACTGGTCGTAATTATACAATGATATGCAGTTTTCGTCAAGATTATGCAGTCAAAGAGGCTCGAGCCCTGGCAAACTTGCACAATTTATAGCGAAAATCGCCTTTAATGTCTTATAAATTCTCGTCAAACTCCTCAAAGCCCCCAGAGATAGCCAAGAATTCAGCTCCAAACAGGACAAAAACCTGTAAAACCCGGCATAATAGGGATAATGAACCTTAACTTCCCCGTCCTTATCCTCCTGCTGTTATATTTCATCCTTGTCTTAGCGGCGCTCACCCTGTGGTTTGCGCTCACCATGAAGTTTAAAGACGCGCCCAGACAAAGTCTTAAGAAAACAAAATCGTCACCTGCGCCCAAGCCAAAAGCCCAGAGCAGCAACGATCAAGAACGTGGTGCTAAGGCACAAGTCCGCAAGCGTACCCGCGAAGACAGCGGCGATCCGTTCGAGCGGTTTATCAATTCAAAAAATGACGATCTTGAGCTGTAGGCAATAAGGTGAGACGTGAGGTTTTAAGCAGCGTAAGAGCGTGCTGGCTCGAGCCCACTCAAAACGCGCCAGACCCCCAGCGCCAAAGCCTCCATCTCGAATTCGCCCGGGAACAGATATAGCGGCACCAGCCAGGACAAATGTTCGTGAATCAACTCGACCGCCGGTTTAAAATTCACGGCACCGCCGGTTAAAAATAAAGCCTGTGGACGAGCGTGTGCCGCTAAGGCCAGCAGCGCCTTGGTAACCGACAGCGCATAGGCCTTGACAACCAGCTTTACCTCCGGCTCGTCAAGCCTTCCGCTTAACTCGCGTAAGTCCTGTGTGCCCAAAAGTCCTAAAAAACCCGAGTGCCGTGCTAATAGTTCTTGCGTTTTAGCTAAACCGTAGTTTTCTAACAATTCCAAAACACCATGAACTGGCACACTACCAGCGCGGTTAGGGCTAAAAGGTCCCTCACCTAAAAGTGCATCGCTGCTATCTATCATCCTGCCATGATGAAAAATTGCCGTGCTCGAGCCTCCGCCCAGGTGAGCACCTATGAGCGTGCTTTGCAAAAAGTCCTGCCCTAGCTCGGCAGCCAGTTTGCGGGCCACATAGCGTAAGTTTAGAGCGTGTACCAAACTTCGTCGCTCAACCCCCGGCACGCCGCTAACCCGGCTCAGCGGCAACATCTCATCTACCGAGGGCGGATCCACCACATAAGCAGGCACGCCGTAGATTCGACTTAGCTCGAGCGCCAGCGGTGCGCCCAAGTTTGCCGGGTGCCCGGCCGCGGGGGCTGCTAAGCTGGCCTTTATCAGGGCCTCGTCAACAACATAACTACCGGCAGGTACCGGCCCGATAAGCCCACCGCGAGCGGCAATAGCAGCAAAAGGTTGCCAGCTTTTCGCCTGCTCTTTAACCAGTTCGCTCCGCTCAGTTAAGGCTAAATCCAGCGTGCCGCTGGCTTGGTGGCTGAATTCACTGTGCTTAAGCACCTGCACCTGCCCCTCGGCCACATTCAGCAAGGCCAGCTTGGTGCTGGTCGAACCAGGATTAACGGCAAAGATACGCCAGGCCGCTAATCCAGCCATAGTCCACCCGTCTGCTCGAGCCAGTCGGCAACTCTATCTGCTGCCTTAGCCACATCACTATCGGAAATATCAAGCTCTAGGCTTGGCAGCGAAGATTGTGCCACCAACTCACGCATTCTTTCCTGTTCATTGATAAAGCGCTCAAGGTCATCATATTGCGAGGGGTTGCCTGAAACTTTCAGGCGTTCTGCGCGTGCTAAGGTAAAGTAATCCGGGCCGCGCGTTAAAAACACTAGTCGAAAACCCAAAGGCTTTAAGCGCTGCTCGAGCCAGACAAAGTCATAATCCTTAGCGTGTGTTTCTAATTGGTAAGCGCGAGTAGAAATATGAAAGCGGTCGATAATCCAGGAGTAATAACGCTGCAATTCAAAAAGCCGCGCCCAGGTATGATAGGTCTCCAAGGCCAGAGCTTCTTCTTCGGAAGCAAAGTTGATCGGTCCGCGACCCCAAGGAAAATTGCTAAAGGCACACCACTCGGCGGAAACAAGCGGCGAGTGATAACGGTACTTGCGCGGCCCCACAATACGCGGATGTTCATTGAGTGCAAAAGCCAGTTCGGTTTTAAAGGTCAGGCGCGTGCCTTCTAAAATAATCTTGGGGCAGAGCTTATTAACCATTGGTGGCTCCCTTCATCAGGAGCTTACGCAATTGGCCAGAGTCAAAACAAGGTCAGCAGTCCCTTTATACGCTGGTCTTGGGCTCGAGCCTGCCCCGCCTCCACAAGAGACGCCCTAACCACAGACCGCCCCCAAACAAAGCCGCCAGTATCAGCACCAGCAGATAATCGATTAGCGGAATACGGATAATCTCATTGAGTTTATCCCAGCCGCGCTCACTGTAAACCCAGAGTGCACTAGCGATATAAGCCGTTAAAATCAAGCCGCGCACTAGGCGTGAAAGCCCCAAGCCATGCATTTGGGTGATTACAAACACGCCCCCAAAACCAAAGGCGAACATGGGCCACAGGGCATTGCCCTGCATGACTGCCACCAAAGTGCCGTGGGCCAAAACGGTGACCTCAAGAGCAAGAGTCCAGTAACGGTTGCGGTGGATAGGAGTAAAAAAGAGGCTGCCTTGCAACATGAGCAAGAACATGTAGAAAAAGCCAATCAGGTGACCACTGGTCGCTTCTGTCGGATGATACCAGAAAGTGTAGACAATAGCCCAGGCAAAGAAGTAGCCGTGATACTTCCGCGCAAACCGGCTAATCTGCTGCGAGATGGGCAGTCTGGCTCCAAAGAACATCCCGCGACGCCTGTTTTCCATCAGCAACACCCAAACGAGCAAGATCACCACCGAAGCCTGTGAACTCCAAATGGACACATCCTGAGCCAAGCCGTCGTACCAGAGCTGTGTCTGGACAAGGTGCAGCACAATAAAAAGGGCGTTAACCGCCAGAGCTGCAATGTTGACTCGGTGCAAACCACTGCTATAGCGCTTTACCCTTGTCTGAGCGTAAAAAATCAGCCCCCACAAAGCCAACTGGTGCAGAGCATAAAAACCCCAGGCGGTCAATCTGCCCCACAGGGTTGGCTCCGGTAATTTCCAGTAGTACCAAGAAGCACCTTGATCGGGTAGATGCGGCACATCGGCCAGCCATTGCCCCGTCCACCAGATTAGCGCGGTAAACAACAAACTAAAGGCAATGCCGAACCACAGCACCAACTGATCCCAACGTCTTGCTTTTATCGAATTTGAGACTGCCACGCTAGCTCCCTTATTGCCCTGGGGTAGATGTGATACAAACGCCTTTTAAGCAAAGCGGATAATTGCCCGCTCAAAAAGAGTCTGGGCCACAAAGCCAGTTTAGTGTTTTAATAACAAATCGATTTAACGGTGTCGTAGTTCGAATCATTTGAGGATACGCTCACGCTACGCAGTACTCCGTGAACACAAGCGGTTTTAACAAGGTGACATTAAAACGTCACTTTGGTATAAGACCTCGACAGTTTTTCTCTTTGCCCAGGGCAGAAGAAACCCGAGTTTCTACCTCCTACTAACTACTTTCTACTTTTTACTTTCCCCTTAACACACAATTTGGGATAGCTTCTGCCTCGGGCTGCCGATTTAGAACATTACAGGTTCTTCAGTTGCTCATAAGCGGCCAGGGCGCGCTGGCGCACGGCATTGTGGTCGGACGTTTGTCCGGCCATCATCAAATGCATGTTGACGTGCTGATCCACATCGCCAAAGATGCTATTAAGGATTTCCACTTCTTTACCGGAACGCAGAGTGGCGTCCTCGCGGAACATGTGAGTATAGGCAAACTCAAACTGACTGTCGTCAATAACGCCACTTAAATACTGCTCCAAAATTTGTTTGTAAGGCTTTAGATCACTACTAGCCTGGCTAGGCTCGGCGGACTCGGCAGTCGGAAGCTGCGTAAAGCCCTGGTTTAATGCCTCCGGGGTAATGTTCCAGTTGTCAACGTCAAAAACCACCCTGCCGTCTTTGAACAGAAGTACTTGAGGCGATTCGTGTTTTACACCGGTTTTTTCCGTGACTAAGTTACTTGCGGCTCGAGCCTCCACCACACGGATTACGCCTACTTTTAAATTACTGTACTGCTTAAGCTTTTGTTGCAAAACACCAAAGCCCTGCATGGTTTTATGGCAAGTCCCTGCTTTGAAAATCACAGAGTTCGGGTTTTCAGCCATAAAGCTTTCCACCGCCTCCGGGCTCTCTATGTAACTTACTCTTTCTTTTAACATTATGACTCCTCCATTTAGGCAGTTCACGCTCTGTTAATCAGCTTGATTCAAGCGCTCTTTTTCTCAATCAAACGACCTCGCTAAGACTCAAAACTGCTCAGCTTTATAACGCGGGCGTGATAAGCCGCATTTTACTAGAGTATCTGCTCCTCACAATGTTAGCTGTAGCTCTGTTTGCCCGGTTGTGCCCTCAAACGCCGTTGACCCTACCCTAATAATCCTGTTAGACTTCGAAACGCCTGGAGAGGTGTCCGAGTGGTTTAAGGAGCACGCCTGGAAAGCGTGTATGTGGCTACCGCTGCATCGAGGGTTCGAATCCCTCTCTCTCCGCCAGCGATGTAAAAAGCAGGCTCTCATAATAATTGAGGGCTTGTTTTTTTGCAGCAACCACAGATACAGCAAAATCCAAACCAATCCCCGAACCCAAATACCGCCCAGTCATCTATCAACTGGCGTCATAGCTCTCAAGGGTTAAAAACGCGAATCACTCAGATTGACCTTGAGAACTTTCGTGATTTTTACGTACGTTTCTTTTTCGGTGGTAGCAGGAAATCAAGCTCAGCTGCATCAGGCAGCTCGGCAAGCAATTTAGTGCTCGCTCCAATAGTCAGAAGCTTCTTAAAGCGTGTCAAGGTCATGCTTGATTTGCTCCTTAGTCTCAAGCAGCTTCAACGATTTTAACGGTTTTTTGCGAAGATCAGTCATTTTACGTCTTTTAGTATACTGGGATTGGAAGGGCCTCCAAATCCGGGTGATTAAAGCTGCCGATTCTTATCAAAAAGTCTGAGCTGCAAGAAACTTAACCTTTGGTGCCGGTGAGCACCACGCCTTCAATAATTTGCTTCTGAAAAACAAAAAACACAATGAGGATGGGAATGATAGCCAGGGCATTGGTAGCCATAATAAGGTTCCAGGCCGTTCCCGCCTCACCCGAAAAAAGCGCAATGCCAACGGGAATGGTGCGCATATCAGCGCTTTTGGAAATAATCAGGGGCCACAAAAACGCATTCCAGTTGCCGATAAAGGCAATGATTCCCAGGGCTGCTAAAGCAGGTCGCACCAACGGTAAGCCGATGTGCCAAAAAAGCCCGAATTCATTCATGCCGTCAACACGTGCCGCGTCGAATACGTCTTTGGGCAACGTCTCAAAGAACTGCCGCATCAAAAAGACTCCAAAAGCAGGGATGAGCCCTGGGAAGGCAATGCCCCAAAACGTATTAACCCAGCCAAGCTGAGAGGACATGACAAACCAGGGAATTACGAGCATTTCGGTTGGAACCATCAAGGTGGACAGGATAAGGATAAAAACCACCTGCCTGCCGGGAAAACGCAAGCGTGTAAGGGTATAGCCTACCAGTGAGCAGAAGAATAACACCGACGTGGTTGTCGCCACGGCAACTATGAGGCTGTTTAAAAACCAGCGGGGAAAATCCGTATTAAAAAGCACTTCCCGGTAATTTGCCAGCGTAAAATTTTTCGGGAAAAAATTCAGGTCGAGAATTTCGCGAATATCCTTAAAAGAGCTCACCAGCATCCATAAAAAAGGAAATACCATAACCAGGCTGCCGAGGGTAAGCAAAACATAAGCCAAGATGGTGCTAAAACGCGGGCGAAAATGGCGGCGAGAATTGCGCTGCGCTGTACCTACCTGAGTTTGAGCCTGGGTACTTGTCTGGATGGCCACTAGTACTCCACCCTCCGGGAAAAGAAGCGCAACTGGATGAGCGTCACCATGAGAATTAAGAAAAAGAGCAGTACGGTTACTGCCGCGGCGTAACCCAGGCGGAAACGCGCAAAGGCTTCCTGGTACATATACAAAGCAATCGTAAGGGTGCTGTTAAGAGGGCCGCCTTGATCGGTAAAATTGACATTTACCACCTGGTCAAAAAGCTGCAAAGAGGCAATGGTGGAGATGATGATAGAAAAGACCATGACCGGGTTTAGCAAAGGAAGTGTAACGTATCTAAACAGATTCCAACTGTTTGCCCCGTCAATCTTGGCGGCATCATAAAAAATGCGAGAAATACCCTGGAGACCCGCGAGGAAAATCACTACCTGAAAACCCAGGTTTTGCCAGATGACAATGACGGCTACCGCTACAAGTGCCTGACTTGGCGAACTCAGAAAAGGTTGCGGGTCTATCACCAGCCAGGGCAAGCCACGTTCTTCCCAAAAGATGCTCCACTCAATTAAGAAATTGTTGATTACCCCGAAATTAACCGAGTACATCCAGCCCCATACCCAAGCGACTGCGGCGGCAGGAGTGACATATGGCGCAAAGTAAATAGCCCTAAAAAGGCTCTTGAATGCGCCAATGGCTTGCAGCAAGAGGGCTATACCAAGACCTAAAGCGAGTTGCGCCGGCACAATGATAGCCGTGTAAAGAAGGGTGTTTAGCAAAGCGCGGCGTAGTTTAGGGTCGCTTAACATTTCCTGGTAATAGCCAAGCCCTAAAAATTCCCGCTTGGCCGGATCTACATGCCAGGTAAAAAGCGATAAATAAAAGGACTGAAAGGCAGGCCAGATACGTAAAACTAAGAAAAAAAGTAAGGGGACAAACAAAAAAGTATAGGCCCAGAGCGACTCGCGCGTAGCGAGGGTTAAGCCGGTTCTACGCTTCTTGCTGGTTAATGGTTCTTGATCGGCTCGAGCCTGCACAAACCTGCCTCTTTCTTATCTTGCTCCGCTTACGCTCTTTAAGAGAGTTGGGCTTGACTCGCAAGCGAGTCATAGCCCACATCTCATACCCTATATTTCCGACATTATGCCAAACTCAAGCCGTCAGCAGTTATGCCTACTGCAAAACTACTGTGCGAACTGGTTTAAGAGCGCTTGATCCTCCTCTACTGCTTGCATCCACGAGCTTTCAACATCAGCACCTTCTAAAATGACGCGGTTGACTGCGTCTACAATGACTGAGCGCTGCGCGGATTCATCCACGAAAGTGGTTGCCGTAGCGTAGGCAAGCGATCTGATAAACGGACCAAAAATCGGGTCACTGGCCAATTCCGGGTCTTCTATAAGGGCCTGACGCGCAGGCAGTTCACCCACGACATCCAGCCAGAGTTGCATGGCTGCGGGGCGGGTGATGAACTCAAGGAATTTGGCGCTGGCCTCAAGCTTGGCCGGGTCTTTAAAGGCGTTGGGGCTAAGACCATTCATCCAAAAAGAGCCAAAGTTGGCTTTAACGCCATTTTCCAGCGTGGGGATTTCGGCCACTCCCCAATTAAACTGAGCGGCGTCGCGGGTTGCCCCGATAGCAAAAGAACCGTCAATAATCATGGCGATGTTTTCCTGGATTCTAAAGCCGTCGCGATAGCCGCTGTTGCCGGGTACAAATTCGGGAATGCCAATTTCGTAATCGGTGACCCAACTGGTGTAAAACTTAAAGGCTTGCATCCCGGCATCATTACCATAGAGCACCTCGGTGCCGTCATCGCTGTAGGGCTGAGTGCCAAATTGTCGAGTGAGAACTTCACGAATCAAGTGATGATCTTGACCGTTTGGAGCAATGCCGTAGCCAATTTGTGTAAAGCGCGGACCCCGCTTAACTGTAAGGGCCTGAGCAATCTCAATAAATTCATCCCAGGTTGCGGGCGGGTTGTCATAGCCGGCTTCCGCTAGTTTGTCCTTGTTATAAAAGAGCGCCAGACTGCGCACGGCTGTGGGCAAGCCGTAATATTTACCTTGCCACTTGGCCGCTTGCGCCATGGGCACAAATTCGGCGTCTAGCTGTGCAGTGTCAAAGTATTGTTCGGGTAGCGGCTCCACATAACCCGAGCGTTGCCAGGTCGGTAACCAGCCGTAGAAAAGCTGCACGACGTCTGCGCCTTCACCCGCAGGTAAAGAAGCGGCAACTTGTTGCTGATAGGCGTCATAAGGGAAAGTTTCCTGCAAGACCTTAATGTCGGGATTTTCCGCCTCAAACTGCGCAATCAATTGCGACATCGCCTCAACTCGAGCCCCAAAATCGTATTGCCAGTAGGTGATGGTCACCTCCTGTGCCAAACCAAGGCTGGCTAGTAAAAGCCCTCCTAAGATAAAGAGTTTCGTGACCTGCCTCATACTCTCTCCTTTCCGGGCGCTTGTAGGTTTTGCTGCGCCTCTGTAAGCGTCGTTTTAAGCTGCTTCAATCTAACAAGATTTTTGTCCAGGGCCTGTGCCGCGTGCGTCAAGTGTTTACGGACCACCTCGGGAGCAGGGCCACCAAAGCCGTTTCTGCGGCGCACGAAAGTATCCGGGTCAAGGGCCGCACGCAAGATGTCTTCGTCGAATTTAGGGCCGCCCAGGGCAAGAAGGTCATCTACGGTAGTCTCCTGAAGCGCCTTGCCTTTTTTGCACAAGCTCTTAACCAGTTCACCCGCTAGTCGGTGCGCCTCCTGAAAACTCAAGTCATATTGTCGGGTGAGTACATCGGCAAGTTCGGTTGCCGTCGTATCCGTGCAAGCAGCCTGTTTGGCCAGTTTCTCCCGGTCAAACCAGCCATCCTCAAGCGAAGTCGTTAAGAGGGCTAAGCCACCATCCAGTTGAATAAAGAGGCTTATTAGCGCTCCCTGAATATCGGGGCCGAAATCGTTTAGGTCGGCATAAGAAATATTGTGGCTGGAGTAAAGCACCATCTGAGAGCTACCTAAAGTACGGGAAAAGCGTGTGCGGGCGTGCTCGAGCGCAACAGGATTGCGTTTTTGCGGCATTATCGACGAACCTTGCACCAGGCCATCGGGCAAAACATATAAACCCTGCGAAGACCAGATGATAAGGTCGTTGACAAAGCGTGAGAGGGTTAAGGCAATATTCTGCATGACACCAACAAACTCCACCTGCCAGTCAGAAGAGGCCACGGCGTCATAGGTATTGCTAACAGGCGCATCAAAACCAAGTTGCCGGGCGGTGTAATGACGATCCAGCGCGTGGCTGCTGCCCGCTAGCGCAGCAGCGCCCAAAGGACAGGTATTCAAGTGCCGATAAGCGTTGAAAAGCTGCGTCAGATGCCTGGCTAAAACATTGTCAATCGCCGCTAAATAATGCGCTACCGTGGTGGGTTGTCCGGGCTGGTGGTGAGTGTAGGCAATGAGAATAGTCTCTAGGTGCTCTTCTGCCTGGCGCAAGAGCGCCTGGCGCAGTTTGCAAAGATGTTCAATGATGATTAACAGCAAATCCCGGGTGCGCATTTTATAAACGGTCATATCCAGGTCGTTACGGCTAAGCCCCAGCCGCAAAAAGCTCACGCTGTCTTGCCCGAGTTGGGCTTCCAGTTTCTTATTAAAGCTGAAGTACAGATCCGGAATCTCAGCATCGTATTCCGGCAAAGGCTCAGCGCGCAGCGCAGCTATAGCGGCTAAAAGTTTGTCGATATCGGCCTGATGGGCCTGCACTGCCGCGTCATCCAAACGCTTTACCGTGAGAACGTGCGCGGTCATGGCATTTAGGAAGTGCTCGGCTAAATGCTGCCGCGCAAAGCGATAATCTGGCTTTAAAACATTTTCCCGATAAACCTCGTGAAAAGGCGACATCATAACTCCCAAGTGAGCAAAAGACTTGGCCCTACTTGATATTTACAAAGAAAGTCGGCGTAACTCAAACCGCTGGTAACTAGATTTACAGAACAGTATTAGTCAGCGGCTGTACTATGTCAAATCCCGTTAGTCCAACTAGTGCTGACATTTGCTTGACGATAAAGCTGCAAGTCGCCTATCACCTAAGCCCTGGCAGAATGATAAGCTGACCATGTGTTCGACCCAGCCCAAGCCCCCTTAGGTGTTTTTGACTCCGGTGTCGGTGGTCTTACCGTGTTAGCGGCGCTAAAGCGACAGCTTCCGCAAGAGGACTTTATCTATTTTGGAGACACCGCCAGAGTGCCTTATGGTCGCAAACCGTTGGAGATGGTGCGCGACTTTGCCTTAGAGATAAGCCAAGAACTCATCAGTCGCGGTGTCAAGGGTATTGTGGTGGCCTGTAATACCGCCTCAGCTGCCAGCTTACCCGAACTAGCGGACAAACTACCCGTGCCTGTTTGGGGTGTGGTGGAGCCGGGTGTAGAGGTGGCGCTGCGCATGCCAGGGCAGGGACGTATTGGTGTTTTAGGTACCGAAGGCACGCTGAAAGCTCGAGCCTATGAATCACACCTAGAAGCCGCCGGACGAGAAGTTTGGTCCAAGGCCTGCCCACTCTTTGTGCCCATCGTCGAGGAGGGTATATCCGACAGTCAGATTGCCCGTTTGGTAGCCGAACATTATCTTAGTGAACGCCCGGAACTGCAGACCGTCATCCTGGGCTGCACCCACTACCCGGCTCTCAAAGGCATGCTGCAAGAGCTGCTAGGCCCCAAAGTGCAATTGGTAGATTCCGCCGAAGCGACGGCGGCGGTGGTCGCAGCCGATCTAAAAAACTTAGGTCTCGTTAGCAATGAGCCAAAGACTGCCGCTAGCATTCATCACTTAGTCAGCGGCGATGTAACCAGTTATCTGCACACCGCCAAAATCCTCGGTGGCCCCCTGGGGTCGGTGGAACGAATTTATTTGGGTCAAGCAGGCCGTCAACGTGATACGGTGTCCGGATAAGATTTACCGTCAAGGCACTTAACTTATGAGAAAGAACCGACACCAGCAACAAATCAGAGAAATAAGCGTCACGCCAGGTTACAACAAATATGCCGAAGGCTCCGCTTTGGTCGAGTGGGGAGACAACAAGGTACTGGCCACCGTGACGATTGACAAAAAACTCCCGCCGCATCTGCGCAGCAAGGGCCAGCAAAGCGGCTGGCTTACCGCCGAGTATGCGCTGCTGCCCCGCAGCACCGGCGAACGCAGCCAGCGCGAGCGGCTTTATGCCAGTGGCCGCACCCAGGAAATCCAACGTCTTATTGGACGGGCGCTTAGAAGCGTCACCGACTTATCGCTCTTTCGCAATCAGACCTTAACTGTCGATATTGATGTGATTCAGGCTGACGGCGGCACGCGTTGCGCCGGTATTCTAGCCGCTTATGCCGCGCTGCATCATGCCGCTAACCGACTCATTTATTCCGGAGAACTAAGCGAGTGGCCGCTCAATCACGAACTGGCCGCGGTCAGTATAGGTATCGTCAACGGTGAAACGCTCATCGACCTCGAATATTCCGAAGATATGCAGGCCGATATTGACCTTAACGTGGTTGCGACGGCAGACGGTTCTGTGGTCGAAGTACAAGGTGGCGGCGAAGAAAAACCTATCCCGGCGGAAACCTATGTGCAACTGGTAGCCAATGGCATTACCGCCGTTAAGCACATCTTAGACAGCGTAAGAGGTTCACTGCAATGAGCCTGCAATTGCTTTTGGCCACCAGCAACAAGGGTAAGCTGCAAGAATTTCAGGAGGCTTTGTCCTCGCTCGATATCGAACTGGTCTCTGCCACCGAGAAGGGCGTGACTCGCTTTCCCGAAGAACAGGGCTCGAGCTACGCGGAAAACGCCCTCCTAAAAGCCGGTTATGCGGCCCTAGCTACAGGCTTGCCCAGCATCGCCGATGATTCCGGTCTAGAGGTGGCCGCCCTAGACGGCTCACCGGGCATCTATTCGGCGCGTTTTGGCGGCGATCTGAGTAATGGCGAACGCATTGCCTATCTGTTAAACAAAATGCGCGAAGTGCCCCGCGGAGCCCGCAGCGCCAGATTTGTCTGCGCTATCGTGCTGGCTACTCCCAGCGGTCAGATAAAAACTTTTGAGGGTGAATGTGCCGGGGAAATTTTGGAAGGCCCCAGAGGCGAAGGGGGTTTTGGCTACGATCCCATTTTCTTTAGCCCCGAACTTAATAAGACCTTTGCCGAAGCCAGCAAAGAGGAAAAACGCCGCGTCAGCCACCGTGGACGCGCCCTAAAACAATTCCTCGATTGGGCGCTGACCCCGACTGCCAAACGCACCATGAAAGACACGCTCGTGCCCGCTGAGGATGACTACTGATGCAGAACGCGGTTAATTCGCTGACGATATGAAAATCCACCCTTCCCATTCTTCTCAGCCTATCGTTCTCGCCATGCTCGGACCCACTTGCATTAAAAGGAATTGGCCTCAAAATCCACCGAACTAGCTGAGCGCACCCAGGCCGCCAAGTCCTGAGCGAAGCGATCTTCCCAGGTTTTTAAGGATGCGCCGCTAAGCTGCTCGAGCCCCACTAACGCATCTAGCTGTGGTGCCGCTGCTAATAGCGAGCAAAGCCCCCGCCACCACTCAGACTGACGTCTTGCCAGCGATTGACCCCGCAAGACGCATTGGGCATTGGCCAAGCTCCGCTCTTTGGCGCTGAGTCGGGATAAGTCATTTAGTTTATCCGACGCCAGGGGCGAGCGGAACTTAAACAAGGTAATCTGCGCTCCCAGAAAATCAAGCCAGGCTTCGCGGTCAAACCAGATATACAGCAAGGGCAAAAGCGCTGCTTCCAAAAGCCAATCGGGGTAGCGGGGCTGCTCGCCCAGATAGTCTCTTTCGGCAGAAGCGCGATACCACAGAATGCGTCCCAGTTGATAACTGAGCAAACCGGCGCTACGCGGCGAACGCTCGGCAAAGCCGGTGATGGCGTGGCGCACCGTGCCGGTGACCGGGTTGGCGCCACTGGCCCGGGCCTCGGCTAAGAGCTCGAGCCGGATTGGGCCTGTTAAATCAGCGGCCAGATAGCTCTCGACTACCGGAATCAGCGCCAGCATGACCTCGGCGGCCTTATCGGCCTGCGCTTCCAAAGCAAGCGGATAACGCACAATAAGCTGTCCGATGGTTTTTTCCGAGATTTGCTCGAGCTTTAGCGGCAGTCTCGCCATAGACCAGTCTAGAGCATTTAAGGCCGTATTGACTGCACAGTTAACACAGCAAAATGGTCACTGATAGTTTACCGATACCCATCTTTAAAATTCTAAGAAAGCGACTTGTCTTTGTAGGGTTAGCCAAAACTAATGGTAAATTTGCAGGGCTTAAAAAGACCTTACCAATACGCTCTAAGCCGCACAAATCAATTAACTGGGGCCCACTAAACCGAAAGCTCAAAGGCTTAAAAGCTTGAATTTCTTGGCATTTTCATCAAATACGTCTACAATGAACAAAGCGGTTACGAGTATCTTGTGGCCTAACAAGAGCAGCATCGGCAAAAAGCTACATTTAAGCATGCTTATAGCCCTGAGTTTTTGATAAAGATATAAACCCAGAGTTGATATAACCCCTCACACCTTACTCCTTGCTTGTTAGGTTGCCTTTTAGAGAAATGCTATCTATATCTGCACCGTCACCCGCGCCCCGTCACCCAAAAGATGCACGGCATCGGAAAAACGCAGCACCCGCGACTGATAGCCCATAGAAATAGTGTGGGTGCGAGCGCCGTTTTTAAAAAATCTGACGCCTTTTAAGATGTCACCATCGGTAATGCCGGTGGCGCTAAAAACCAGGTTTTGACCCGGCGCCAAGTCGTTGGTGCTGTAGACTCTATCCACGCTGGCACCCATCGACTCAAGACGTTTTTGCTCCTCTTCGCTACGCGGCTTAAAACGACCCTGAATCTCGCCACCCAAGCACTTGATGGCTGCCGCCGCCAATACCCCTTCGGGAGCACCACCGATACCCATCACCGCATGTACCCCGGAGCCGCGGATGGCTGAACCTAAAGCGGCAATCACATCGCCATCGCCAATGAGTTTGACCCGCGCCCCGGCGGCGCGTACTTCGCGCAGAAGTTCGGCGTGACGAGGGCGGTCGAGTATCACCACGGTGAGGTCTTCTACGGCCCGGTCTAAACTCATCGCCACCGAGCGTAAATTAGCCGCCACCGGCCAGGTGAGGTCAACTTTGCCGGCGGCGGGCGGCCCGACAATGAGCTTTTCCATATAAGTATCGGGGGCCTGAAACAAACCTCCCTTATCGGCAATGGCAATTACCGCTACAGCATTGTTGATCATGCGGGCGGTGATATTGGTACCTTCTACCGGATCGACGGCAATATCCACCGGCCAGGAATCTTTATCCGCCTGGCCTACCTTTTCGCCGATAAAGAGCATGGGGGCTTCGTCACGCTCACCCTCACCAATAACGATTTCGCCGTCGATATCCAGTTCGTTGAGTACGCGCCTCATGGCATCGGTCCCCGCCTGATCCACCAGGTCGGAATCCCCCTTGCCCGCCACGCGGCTAGCAGCGATTGCCGCTTGCTCCGTGACACGCACGGTGTCCAGCACCAAAGCCCGCTCCATATCCATTGCCTTTACCTCGCTTTTGGCCTGTTTAGTCCTGGCCGCTCTTTTTTGGCTCATACTAGCGTCATTGTGACACGAAGCAACGCCAAGTTACGGCTTTGTACCAGCTAATCGGTTTTGGGCTGCGCGTGGCGTTGCAGCAGTTCAGCGGCCACTGACTGTAAAGTGATTCCGCTTTCGCGCAGCAAAATGGTTAAATGAAAGATTAAATCTGCCGCCTCGGCTATAAGCTCCTGGGGTTTGTTTTCCAGTGCTGCCACGATACTCTCACCGGCCTCCTCGACGACTTTTTGGGCTATATAGCCCTTGCCACGCCGGTGCATTCTTGTGACATAAGAGCCTTCGGGCAAATCCTGCAAGCGCTGATTGATAACGTGCTCGAGCAAGGCCATCACCTCTGCCAAAGAAGCCCCCGACGCCCCAGTAGCACTGCGATAAAAACAGGAACGTTCACCAGTATGACAAGCTGGCCCCGTTTGTCTAACGCGATAAAGAACGGCGTCCTCATCACAGTCATAGCGCAGCTCGAGCAGCTCTTGAGTATTACCGCTAGTGGCGCCTTTGCGCCAGAGTTCGCCACGCGAACGGCTCCAATAATGTGCCTGACGGGTTGCCAGTGTCTTGTCTAAGGCCTCCTGATTAGCATAGGCCAACATCAGGACTTCGCCGCTCTGGGCGTCCTGGGTAATCACCGGTACCAGGCCGCGTTCGTCAAAATTTATGGGGGGCAAATCTTTCATGTTTGCCAGTCTATCGCGCCAAAGCCTGGCGTGCTTTGCCTTTAAAAATCATTACAAACCATCTAGAGCCTGACGCAAATCGGCAATGAGGTCATCGGGGTGCTCGAGCCCAACTGACAAACGCAACAGATTTTGTGGGGTTTTTGAGTCCGGCCCTTCTATTGAAGCCCGGTGTTCTATTAAGCTTTCGACGCCGCCCAAACTGGTTGCCCGGGTAAATAGTTTGACCCTGGCTGCCAACGCCATGGCCTCTTCCTGACCACCCGTTACTGTAAATGACAACATCCCGCCAAACCGGCGCATTTGCTTAGCGGCCAGCTCATGCCCGGGGTGGCTGGCCAAACCAGGATAATAAACTCTTGCCACTCTGGGATGTTCGCTTAAGAATTCGGCGACCAAAGCGGCATGTTCGCAATGAGCACGCATCCGATAAGGCAGGGTCTTAATGCCGCGCAGAGTCAGCCAGCAATCAAACGGTGAGGGTACTGCGCCTTCAAGCACCTGCAAGTTGCGAATCCGCGCGAAAAATTCGTCGTCACGTCGGCTTAGCACCACACCACCCAAAACATCGCTGTGACCGGCTAGGTATTTGGTGCTGGCATGCATAATCAAATCGGCCCCCAGGGCAAAGACCGGCTGCAAAGCGGGCGGTGTCCAGGTGTTGTCACAGGCCAGCAGCGCCCCCGCTGACCGTGCTAGCTCTGCCACCGCCTCAATATCGGTGATTTTTAGTAGCGGGTTAGACGGTGTTTCTAACCAAATGAGCTTGGTGTTGTGACGCAGATTAGCGCGGACATTAGCAAGGTCGCTAAAGTCCACAAAACTTGGTTTTAAGCCCCAGGGGATAAAAACCTCTGTTAGCATTTTGACAATGCCGTGATACATATCATCAGGCGCAAGCACATGATCACCTGGTGACAGAGCGCGAAATATGCTTGCCGCCGCCGCCGAACCCGAAGAAAAGGCTGCTGCCGCCGCGCCACCTTCTAAGGTGCTCAGACAGTGCTCGAGCGCCGCGCGGTTAGGGTTGCCGCTGCGGGTATAGCTATAACCTTGCGGATAGCTGCCATCCGCCTCGCGCTCAAAAGTAGTCGAAGGATAAATAGGCGACGTCACCGCTTTGGTGGCCGGATCAATCTCGGCCCCGGCATGAATGGCCAAAGTCTCAAATTTCCTGTCTTCCATGAGGTTTTTCCCATTTCTTTTAAGGCCTTAAATTCATAAGGCTGTTATAGACGAACGCAAAACTTCAAAGCAAACGCAGATGAACTCCCGCCTTGGCCAGCTCTTCTTTAACCTGCCGCACGGTGTATTCACCACGGTGAAAGATACCCGCCGCCAAAGCCGCATCGGCCTCACCTTCGACCAGTACGGAGCGCATGTGCTCCGGGTTACCGGCTCCACCAGAAGCCACCAGCGGAATATCCACCGCTCTGGCCACCGCCCGGTTGGCCTCGATATCGTAGCCGGCGTTGGTGCCGTCGCCGTCAATGCTGTTTAGCACAATCTCACCAGCACCAAGTTCCTGCCCTTTCACCACCCAGGCAATCAAGTCCTGGCCGGTGTTTTTGCGTCCTCCCGCGGCATAAACATCCCAGCCGCTATTATCAGCGCGTCGTTTGGCGTCAACCGAAAGCACCACCGCCTGTGAGCCGAAATGGTCAGCGGCCTGCCCGATGACCTCGGGCTTAGCTAGCGCTCCTGAGTTTATCGAGACCTTGTCCGCCCCGGCCAAGAGCAATTTGCGAAAATCCTCCAGAGTCTTTACACCACCGCCGATGGTAAGCGGCATAAAGCACTGTTCGGCGGTTCTTGTGGCCAGCTCGAGCATCAGCGAACGACCCTCCGAAGTAGCGGTGATGTCATAAAAAACCAGCTCGTCCGCGCCTTGCGCGTCGTAAATCATAGCCAGTTTAACCGGGTCGCCCATATCACGCAGTTCGCCCAGTTCGGCCTTGCCGAACTGCACCCCACGGGTCACGCGGCCATTGTGAACATCCAGACAGGGAATGATACGTTTGGCTAACACGCCTTACAGCATACAAGCCTGGAGACGCTTATCGCGTCAGCAAAGACAACATTTCAATATGATGGGTTTGCGGATAAAAGTCATAAGCTTGCAAGCTTTCCAGCTTAAAGCCTGCCGCCTCAAACTGCGCCAAATCCCTGGCAAGGGTCGCCACGTTGCAAGAAACATAGCAAAGCCATGACGCGCTAGAGTCACTGATAAGCTGCCGGGTGTTTTTAGACAGCCCGGCCCGGGGCGGGTCAACACAGACGAGCTCGGCCTTGGGCAAAGCTGCTAGTTTACGGGCGTCAATTCTCAAAAATTCCAGGTTGTCCACGGCCAAACGTTCGGCATCATGCTGGCCGCGCACCACACTGCTCTTGTCAAGATCGAGCGCTAACACCCGCGCATACTTTTTAGCCAGATAAAAGCCAATAATGCCGCTGCCTGCATACAAATCCACTGCCACAGCACCTCCATTTGTCCAGGAAGCTAACTCTTCATAAAGCAAAGTTGCCGCCGCCGGGTTTGGCTGGGCAAAGCTGGTAGCCGTCACACTAATGTCAAAGTCGCCATAGTTTTGCTTGATAAAACGTTTGCCGGCCAAACGCTCAAAACCGCCGCGAAAACGCCCGCGAGCGTCATAGGCCGCGTAACTCACTCCGCTGATACCCGCCCGAACCAAATCATGCGCCAAGGAGACAAAGTTTCTGGCCGAGGCGGTGGCTATAAGACAAAGCAAAACCTCACCGTCATCATTACAACGAAAGGCCAGTTCGCGCACTCCTTTAACCGGAGCGTGCTTAAGCCAGATACTCCAGGCACGGTTAATGGCTTCGTGCGCCACCGGGTCAAAGGGCAATGCAATTAGCTCATGGCTGCCGGGCAAGCGGTAACCCAAACCGGCCTTGCTCACCGCCGGCTGCACGGCATGGCGGTAATACCACTGCTTGGGCGCGGCTATAAGCGGCGGTACCGCCACCTTACGCCTTAAGCTGCGAGACAAGGCGTCTTCGACCACCTGACGTTTTAGCTCCAACTGCCCTTCATAGCTGATGAAGCTGTAATCAAGACCAGGATGCTCGCTTTTTTCTATGCGATAAGGGCTGGCTGTGATGACCCGCCCTACCTTCCCTTGTAAGACCCCGGATATTTCGCTGAGATTAAGCTCGACTATCTCCCCTGCTATGCCGCCATAAACCAACGCTACACGCCCGCCAGCAAGACGCCCCAAGACCGCGCCCCCATGCACCATTTTTTCGAGCTCGAGCCTTGCTTTCATAAAATCAGTCTATCTTATAGCCCAGGGCTGACGCATCTTAACTTGGGATAAGCCCCTTGAGGATACGCGCACGAAAGTCGTCATCCCAGGCCGCCCTTTTGCGCTTACCTTTGAGCGAGCCTTTGGAGGCATCTTGTCTGAGCAGGCTCAGAGCAAACTGT